>DATDOY010000133.1:0-12413 GCA_035293045.1 Acidimicrobiia bacterium | reverse complement strand
TGCGCCGCAAGAAAGGCTTCCTCCGCGCCCTCAAGGTCGCCCTTGCGCAGCCGGATGCGGCCGAGTTCGGTGAGGGGCCATCCGTATTCGCGCCGCATCCAGGGCCGCAATTCCTCGCAGGCATGCAGCGCCTCCTCCTCGGCTTCGTCGCACGACCCGCGCAGACACAGGATCTCGGCCCGATGCACGCGACACCGCCCGCTCATGGTTCCGACGGCGCTCTCGCGGCGCCACGTCTCCATCGCCGTCGTCCACTGTTCGGCCCGGTCATACTGCGCGAGTCCCTGCATCGCACAGATCAACTCGCAGTAGACGATCCCCACCGAGAACGGGTCCAGCTCTCCCGACATCGTCGCGGTGGCGGCTTCGTCGAGGAGGTGGAGGCCCTCGTCGACGTGTCCGTCCAGGATCGCCAGCCGTGCCGTGGCCAGCCGCCCGATGGCCGCCGGCGCGGGCGCGTCGTGGCGGTCGCCGAGATCGATCGCCCGACGTGCCCAGTGGCCGGCCTGGGACATGTCGCCCGACATGAACCGCTCGTAGGTGTGCACCACCGCCAGCCAGGCGTTGGTGTCGGACTCGGGCTGGTCGGCGAGCAGGCGCTCGGCGCGCGTGGCCCAACCGCGGACCGGCGCCATGAGACCCGTGTCGACCATGAGCAAAAGCGCCACGGTGGTGGCCGCCCGCGCCGCCCCCTGGATGTCGCCGCTCGCAGTGCCCCGGGTATGGAGTCGCTCCCATGCCTCGACAGCGCCTTCGAGATCGCCGCTCCCATAAGCCGCCTGCGCGAGCAGTTCGAGTTCGGCCGACGACAGGGGTCGGTTGCCTTGGAGCGATAAGAGAGGCTCGAGCGCCCCCTGCCAGTCGCCGCGGTCCATGGCCGCTTGGGCCCGCATGGTGGGGGCGTCTCCGGCGTGTTCGCGCACGTGCATGACCTCGATGTCTTGGGCGGCTGAGCGTAGACGGAGGGACGGCGAGGAAAGGCAGATCGCGGATTGCGTGGCGTTTGTCGCGGCCGTGACAACGATTGTTCCGCCCTCTTCATGAGCACGAAATCCGAGAACACCGCGAGAGGAGACCAGATGAAGAGCGAGTTCGGAAAGCTCCCGATCGAGTTGGAGGCGGGGGACCTCGTCACCCGGTACGCCGAGTGGGGTGACATGGCGGTGCGCTACGCGACCGTGCCCGCCGGCACAGACATGGGCCCCGTCCTCGTGGGCCTCCCGGGCGACCGATGCCCGAGCCCACACTGGGGCGTTGTGCTGGAGGGATCGATCCATCTCCTTCATGCCGACGGGTCGGAAGAGGTGACGTCAGCCGGCGAGGCGTATCACTGGCCCGCCGGACACACGGCGTGGACCGACGAGGACACGGTGTTCATCGAGGTAGGACCCGTCGCCGCCATGCGTCAGTTCGGTGAGCACGCCAAGGCGAAGTTGGGCTAAGTCGCCCGCAGTCCCGCAGTCCCGCAGTCGGGATCACGGGATCGCCGCCCGGAACCACGCCCGCACCGCTCGCAACGGTTCGGGCGTGGTTCTACGCTGCGTCGGTTCGCGCTCCCGGAGGTTCGTCATGCCCCACATCCCGGTGTCCGAGGAGTGGCCCGGAATCGTCGGTCTGTTCTCGTTCAAGCCGTCGACCGGCAGGACGATGGCCGCCCTCGCGCACCAGCTCCTCCGCGGACCGTCGTCGCTCACCGAAGGCGAGCGCGAGCTGATCGCCGCCTTCGTGTCGAGCCGCAACGAGTGCTACTTCTGCACCGCGGCGCATTCCGCGGCCGCATGCGAGCTCGTGGACGGCGGTCGCGACGTGGTCGACGCCGTGGTCGACGACCCCGGCAGCGCCCCCGTCGGCGAGAAGATGCAAGCGCTGCTGCACCTCGCGGGGAAGGTGCAGCGGTCGGGCAGGGAAGTCACCGCCGACGACATCGCCGCCGCCCGGGCAGCCGGCGCCGACGACGAGGCGATCCACGACGCGGTGTTGGTTGCCGCTGCGTTCTGCATGTTCAACCGCTATGTCGACGGCCTCGACGCCGTGACGCCGCGAGAGGCTGCGACATACGACTTCATCGGAAAGCTGCTCGCCGCCGAAGGGTACGGCGCCCTCGGAACGTGACCACGGCGGCCGTGTCACCAGGCCGGCGCCTGCCTTGGTACGTTGCGGCCCATGGCCGACGGACGAACCCAGCGAGACAGACCCAATCGCCAAGAGCGCATGGCGCTCGCGGCGGCGAAGCGGCGCCGCGCCCAGCGACAGAAGGTCGTCACGAGCGTGGTGGCGCTCGGAGCGATCGTCGCCATCCTCTTCGCGCTCCTCGCGGGTGGTGACGACACGACCGACGTCACGACCGCCGAATCGACCACGACGCTCCCCGGAGCAACGACGACCCCGGCCGACCAGGCCGGCGACGCCGCGGGCAAGCCCTGCGTGGCCCAAACCGGCGAGGCTCCCCCTGGTGCCCCGACCGTCCCGATCGAGGAGGGCCCGCCCCCGACCGAGTTGGTCATCGAAGACCTGAAGGAGGGCGACGGTGCGGAGGTGACCCCGGGTGCCACGGTGACCGTCAACTACATCGGGGTGTCGTGCTCGACCGGCGCCGTGTTCGACGCGTCGTACGGCGGCGAGCCGGCGACCTTCCCGCTCACGCAGGTGATCCCCGGGTGGACGAACGGCATCCCGGGCATGAAGGTCGGGGGCCAGCGATTGTTGGGGATCCCGTCTGACCAGGCCTACGGACCCCAGGGCCGGCCGGGCATTGCCCCGAACGAAGCCCTGTGGTTCGTCGTCGAGGTCCTCGAAACCCAGCCCGCTTAATCCACGACCTCGGCCAGACGGCGGGTGAGGTAGCGACGCTCGGCGTCGGTCGAGACCAACTCGAGGGCCTCCCGATAGGCGGCGGCGGCGGGCTCGCGGCGTCCGAGGCGCCGCAGGAGATCCGCTCGCGTCGCGGCGAGGAGGTGGTAGCCCGACAGCGCGCCGCTGACGTCGAGTTCCTCGACCAGCGCCAGACCCGCGGCGGGGCCGTCGGCCATGGCGACTGCGACGGCGCGGTTGAGCGCGACCACCGGTGACGCCGTCAGCGCGAGCAGCTCGTCGTACAGATCCACGATTGCGTGCCAGTCGGTTTCCTCGGGCGTCGCGGCGACGACGTGACAGGCAGCGATGGCGGCTTGGACCTGGTACGGGCCGCGCTCGCCACGCCGCACCGCGTCGCCGAGCACTCGCCGTCCCTCCGCGATCGCGTCGTGGTCCCAGCGCGTGCGGTCCTGCTCCTCGAGCGGAACGAGGTCGCCGTGACGATCGGTGCGCGCCGCACGTCGCGCGTCGTGGAGGAGCATGAGCGCGAGAAGGCCGAGCGCTTCGGGTTCGTCGGGCATCAGCGAGGCCAGCGTGCGCGTCAGCCGAATGGCCTCCGCGCACAGATTCGTGCGAACGAGGTCTGCTCCGGCGGTTGCCGTGTAGCCCTCGTTGAACAACAGATACAACACGGCGAGGACGGCACTGGTGCGCTCCGGCAGCATGTGGGCGGGCGGCACGCGGTAAGGGATACCCGCGTGGGCGATCTTGCGCTTCGCTCGGACCAGCCGCTGGGCCATGGTGGGCTCGGCGACCAGAAACGCACGCGCGATCTCCGGTGTCGTGAGGCCGACCAGCGTCCGCAACGTCAGGGCAACCTGCGCCTCGACGCCCAGCGCGGGGTGACAGCACGTGAAGATCAAGCGGAGGCGGTCGTCCTCGATCTCGCCGTCGTTGGCGGGCGTGGAGTCGTCCGGGGGTCTCAACGCCGCCACCTCCTTCAGGCGATCGTCGCCCGTCGCGCGGCGGCGCAGCACGTCGACCGCCCGGTTGCGGGCCGTCGTCGTGAGCCACGCGCCGGGCGTGCGCGGGACGCCGTCGATCGGCCATCGCTCCGATGCCCGAGCGAAGGCGTCCTGCGCGCACTCCTCGGCCAGGTCCCAGTCGCCCGTGACCCGGATGAGCGTGGCGACGACTCGTCCCCACTCCTCGCGGAAGGCGGCCGCGATGGCGGCTTCCCATCCGGGGGCCACCGCAGACGTCACATCTCCCAGATCGGCCTCACCTCGACCGAACCGTGGCGTGCGCCGGGGATCTTGGACGCCACCTCGATCGCCTCGTCGAGGTCCTTGCAGTCGACGACGAAGTAGCCGCCGATCTGCTCTTTGGTTTCGGCGAAGGGGCCGTCGGTGGTGATCACCTCACCATCCCGAACCCGCACGGTGGTGGCATCGGTGGTCGGCCGCAGGCGCTCGCCCCCCTGGAGGACCCCGCGCTTGGTCATCTCCTCGTAGAAGGCGCCGTACTCGCCCATCACGGCGGCCTCTTCCGCGGGGCTCAGCGCGAGCTCTGCGTTCTCGTCGGTGCAGATCAGCAGTTGGTATCGCATGGCTCTTCCCTCTCTCGGCCTCTTCTGGCCTGTCGTCGCCCATGGCGGGCACGTCGGTGGTGTCGCCAGTACGACGAACGAGACCCCGCCGAATCGACACCCTGACGACGTCAACGCGTGATTTTCTCACGGGTGCCGAACGATCTCGGCCGTCTCCCTTCGAACGGGCCGCGCCAGGCAGACTCTCCCCCATGACCCGACGGCTTGGCATGGTGATCGGAACCCTCACGCTGGTGGCGGCCGCGTGCGGCGGCGGAGGATCGAACGAGCCGGCCGACGCGGGCGGGGGAGCGGCGAACGGCGGCGGCGCTTCCAAGTCGGAGGTCGCGATTCCGGGCGCGGCCTGGACGCGGGTCGAAGGTGACCCGGCCGGAGGTCCGGGCGCCCAACGCCTCGAGGCGGTGGCTCCCCTGGGCGACGGCTTCGTCGCCGTCGGCGTCGACGTCGCCACCGACTCGGTGGTGGCGTGGACGACGCCCGATGGCGATGCGTGGAAGCGGGTTGAGGTCGAGGCGGGCGCGGGTGCCGCCCCCGTCGGCGGGAGCGGCCTGTTGCCCCGCGATGTCGCGGCGTCCGGCGATCGGGTCGTCATCGTCGGGACCATCGGGTCGCGTTGCAATCTCCCGGCGTGCGGGAGGTTCGAGATGGTGGCGTGGGTCTCCCCGGACGCGGGTGCAACCTGGCAACGCGCCGACGTCGATCGCGCTTTTGGCAAGGGCGCCGCCACCCACGTGTCCGACGTGGCCGCCACCTCCGAGGGCTTTGTCGCCGTCGGCCACACGGATGGTCCGTCCCCCGCCGACTGGGAAGCCGTGGTGTGGACGTCCACCGACGGCACGACCTGGAACGTGGCCGCGGAGTTCCCGCCCGTCGCGTGGCCGATCGTCGGCGTGCAACTTGCCACCACCGACGACGTGATCGGCGTCCTCGCCGAGGAGGCGGTGTGCGGCGACCCATTTGCGAACGGGGTCTTCTTTGCCCTCGGTGCGCCCTTCGCCACGTCGTCCCGCGGCTGGACGTCGATCGACGGCGGGGCCACGTGGACCGAAATGCCGGCGGAGCAGTTGGCGCCGCTCGGGGTGCATCCGTTCCCGGAGGCCCCGGCGTGTGACGACGTGGCGGCCGTCGACGCCCTCGGGGACGACGACACCATTCACCTCGGAGGGGTCAGCGGAGCCTTCTACGCGCTTCCCGTATCGCGTGAAGGATCGTCGGCGGTCTTCTCTTCGACCGACTTTCGCCGATGGGACGTCGGCGGTGGGGAGGCGCCGTTCGGTGGGCCGCCCTATGAGCACGTCGAGGCGCGGACGTTGGCGGAGGTCGACGGCGTCGTCGTTGCGCTCGACGTTCGACGCCTCCAGGAAACCGAGTACGTGATACGGACCTGGCGGGCGCGGGATGCAAGTTCCTGGGAGCAGGTCGGCGATGGCGCGGATCTGCCCGGCCCCTTCCGAGAGCGCACCGACTTCCTGAAGGAAACCCTCCCACTGGAGGTCAACGACATCGCGGTGAACGGCGACACCGCGGTGATCGTCGCCAACCAAGGCCCCGTCGTCGACGAACTCGACGGCGCGTTATGGGTGAGTCGCGCACGCTGACGCCTTGGCCCGACCGGTGGCTGGTCCGCGGCGATCTCGACGTGGCCGACGCCGCGCCCCTGCCATGACCGAGATCGAACGGCGACCGATCAGGCCGCCGGTTCGATCACTTTGAGCCCCATGGCGCCGAGTTCGAGTCGAGCGAGCGGTTCGTAGTCGCCGGCGGCGAACGCAGCCGCGGGATCGGGACACGCCCGGCGGAGGTCGTGGAGCGGGCGCGTGGCGACGGCGCGGAAGGCGAAGAGCTGGAGATCGGCGTCATCGATGCGGAGGTAGCTCGCCGCCGTCGCCTCCTGGATCCAGCGCACTCGCCGCGGGACGTACTTGATCAGCATGGAGAGAATTGGGATCAGGGCGAGGAGAACGCCGAGCCACAGCGCCACGGTGGCGACGACGTCGGCTTGCGTGCGACCCGCCTGTTCGAGGAACCGACCCGCAGACGCCGCGCTTGCGAACGGCTCCTCGATGGCGCCGCCGACGATCGGAATGCGGTGGGCCTGCTCGGCGACGGCCTCGAGGCTGTCGCCGACTCGGTCACCGGCGCTCTGGAGCGACCGTCCGGGGCGGCCGAGCCGATTCACCACCTCGTTGACCTTCATGCCGATCCAGACCCAGCCTCCGGTCCATACCACCACGGCCGTGTCTCGCACGACCTGCCGCCGCCGCCAGTAAGGGACTTCCGCGTAAAGCTTCATGGCGTACAGCTTCGCAGCGCCGAGGGCGTCCGCCTGGCCACCACGCCGACGTGGGCACCGACGCCCGCTCCCCCCAAAGAGGCGCTTGAGCGGCCATTTCCCCCGCAACGGGACTTTTCTCGATCAGAGCACTACCCTGTGCGCCCCCAGGGTCGGCAGCGGGGGGCGGGCGCGCAGGAACTCTTCCTGGCTGCGTCGAATTCACGGCGTGAGAACGTCTCGACGGGGGAATGCGGATGTCAACAGGGGAGCAGCAGGTAGCGCCTGCCGGTCGCGATCTCGCCGGCGGCCCTCTCGACGACCTCGCCCTGCTCGAACAAGCGGCGGCAGGCGACGCGAGCGCCTTCGACGCCCTGTACCGCCGCCACGCCGACGCCGCGTGGCGGGCCGCTCGCAGCATTGCCGCCAACGCCGACGACGCCTCCGACGCGGTCGCCGAGGCGTTCACGCGGATCCTGCGTTCCGTGAAGGCCGCCGACCGCGAATCCATCGCACACTTCCGCGCCTATCTCCTCACGGCCACGCGCAACGCCGCCATCGACCGGCGGCGCCTGCGAGAGGACGCGTGGGACGCGCACGCGCTCGCCGAGATGGACGAAGTGTTGATGCAGGCGTCCGCGCCCGACGAGGTCATCGACTTGACCGACCGCAACTACGTGGTCGGCGCGTTCCGCGAACTCCCCGAGCGCTGGCGGCGTGTGCTCTGGCTCACCGAGGTCGAGGGGCTCCGCCCCGTCGATGTGGCCAAGGAACTCGGCATCAACGCCAACGCCGTGGCCCAGTTGGCCTTCCGGGCCCGGGCCGGCCTGCGCGACCGTTTCATTCAGGCACTCGTACGCGAGGCCAGCGGCGATCTGTGCCGGACCGTCGCGGACCGTCTGGCCGACTACGGCCAGCGCGCGCTCTCGGACGACGACATGACCGACGTCGAGCGCCACCTCGAGACGTGTCACGCATGCCGCGACATCATCGAGGACGTCCGGCTCCTCAGCTTCCCCGCCGCCCGCTGACGCAGGCCGCTACCGAAGACCCCCGGCAAGCTGCTCGGCGAGGTCGGCGCGTACCCGACAGATCACCGACAGGTCGCGCATCGCCTCGTCGAACTCCGACTGTTGCCACGGCGAGAGGGCGGGGGGCCACTCGACCATGAGCACGGTGATGCGCAGCTCGTCGTCCCGGCGCACCCAGCACGAGAGCAGCGGCTCGGCGAGCACGTCGCTCAGCGCGGAGGTCGCCGCCTCACACGCCCCGGCTTCGTCGAGGTCCGTCAGCAGGTAATCGGTGACCCGGTCACCGCTCACCCGCCGCCACCGCAGCCCCCGCTCACGCATAGTCAGGGTTTCTGAGCCCACCGCCCGAGCGTGGATCAACGGCGTCTCGGCGGCGCCGAGGAGCCTGCCGAGTGGTTCAGGAGAGTCCAGCGCCAACGCCTCGGCGACGGCCGAGCGGAAGGTCTCGGGGTCGCAGTCGGGGCCATGCGAGCCCTCGCGCACGCGCACGACGGTGCCGTCGCCCGCCCACAGCTCGGTGTCGACGCCCGGAATGTGGGCGGCGGCCGCCGCGACGTAGCGAAACTGATCGAACGGCCACTGGTCCATGGATCTCGCGCTCACCCTTCCCCGACGTTCCCTATAAGACGCCGGGAGAGGGGTCCGCTTACGCGCCCGCGGCCCGCCGTGACGTCAGGTGCGAAGACAGGCCGCGACCCCATCCTCGAGGCCCCACGATGGCCCGACGACCCGCAGGGGCGTCGACGTGACGAGGGCGTTTCGTACGAGGACATCGAGGAGGGGGGCACCGGGGGCCGGTGCCCGTGCGTCGGGCGAATACCTGTCGGGCCGGAGCGCGATCTCGTTGGCGGACGCCCCCCACCAGGCTCGGAGGGACGGCCAGACGCCTTCGGCGACGAACACGGCGGACACGACGTCTGCGGCGGTTGCCGACACCACCCGTGCGGCGCCTTCGACCACGCGGTCGGCGGACCGCTCGGCGTCGAGCCACGCACGCGCACCCGCGTCCAGCTCGCGTGCACGCGCCTCGAGGGCGGAGTCCATGGCGCGCACGAGGCCGCCCGGAGCACCGGACGACAGCGGGCGGGACCACCCCCGCATTGCCGGCGGGATCGCGCTTTCGCCGGCCACGACGTAGACGGCAGCCAGGGCGGCCGTGGGCACCTCCCCCGCCGATCGGGCGGTGTCGGCGATCGCTCGGACCACCTCGCTGCCGTCTCCCGCTGGACCCCGCCACATCCGCGGTCGCGACCAGTCCGGCGGCTCCGCGGCGACCGTCGCCTCTCCGCTCGTGAGATCGAGATCCAAGAGGGGAGGGCCATCGTCGACGACGACAACCCGGGCGCCGTCCTCTCCGAGCGCCACGACGACGTGGGGCATGACGTGCTGGCGCAGCCGCAAGAGGGGAACGAGGTTGGGCAGCGATCCCCAGCGCACGATCTCGGTGTCAAGCTCGTGGTCGAAGGCCTCGAGGTGCACGATCCCGTCCGCCGTGGCGATGACCCCGACCGTGCGCACGCCCTCGCCCACCTCGCGGACGGCCTGCCCGATCGACGCGGCCAGCGCCGCCGGCACGTCGTCGTCGTGCAGCCGAGCCTGGACACGCCCCCAGTGCTCCTCGTCGAGGGGAGCGGAGAGATAGACCGACGCGAACGGCCCGTCGTCCTCGTAGATGACGGCCAGATCACCGAACGGCGTGAACGTCGGGGGTTGCATCGGGTAGCGCCCTTTCCTTGCCTGGCCCGTTAGGACCTTGAGACGTTCCCGATGGCCGACTTCGACGACCGAAATCGGCGCGGCGCGACCGGTTTGCTCAGCGGTGCGCCGCCGTACCCCTCTCACACGCCCGGCCGATGCGGGCGAGCACGTCCGTGAGCCCCGCCGGCACGTCGTCGCGCGGCCACTCGAACCCCACGACGGTGTACCCGAGGGGCACGTCGACCCGAGACCACACATGCCGCAGCGGGAGTCGGACGACCTCGCTCAATTCGGAGACGACGGTCTCGATCGCCTCGTCCTTCCCGCCGTCCCACAGGAACACGTCGAGCGTGCGACCCGTGGTCGTGACCCGCCAGTGGGAGGCGCCGAGTTCCCGGGTGGCGGGTGGGTCGTCCCGGACGACGGCGAGGACGGGTGGACTGAGGAGGATCTGCTCGAGTTCGCCTCCGGGGACGACGGGCCGATCTCCTGGCGTTCCCGCCCCGGCGAAGATCCCTCTCAGCACGGGCAACGACGGCCCGCCGGGGGCGGACGTGGCGCCGACCCGAAAGACCTGTCCTTCCTCGGTGGCGATCTCGGCCGTCGCGTTGGGGACGTGGGAGACCACGCCGACGACGTGCCGCAATGTGTCGAGACCGAAGGTCATTCGAGAATCGCCACCGGCGTCCCGAGCGGCAGGATCCCGGCCAACTCAGTGATCTCGTCGTTGGGGAGGCGGATGCACCCCTTGCTCACCTCGTTGCCGATCGCGTCAGGGTCGTTGGTGCCGTGGATGCCGATGACGCCCTCGCCGCCGGCGAAGTTCTCGAGCACATTGGAGAAGCCCGATAACCCGAAGGCGTATGGCCCGTAGACCGTGTTGGGGTTGGGCGGCTGGAGCAGCTCTTTGATGTAGAAGACCCCTCCGGGCGTCGGCGTGTCGGTGGCACCGATGGCGACGGGGCTCTCCCTGATCAGTTCGTCACGCTGATAGAGGCGGAGCTCGCGCTCGCCCCGGCTGACTTCGATCCGATAGGTGTTGGTGCTCAGGCTGACGTCCGAGGCACGAATCCACCCCGTGGTCCCGTTCGGGCGCACCGGGAGGTCGACGTGGAGCCACGTATCCCGAAGGTCATGGACGAGAAAGACGAGCGGGCCGCCGTTTTCGGTCGGGTTCGTGAGGGTGTGGGTCACCTCGGAGCTCCCGGGTTCCTCGTGCACCTTCAACGAGGACACCGCCGCCTGGGCCACCACGTTGATCTGCGGGTCGGTCAGGTACTTCTCGAGCGCCTCGCCGGGATGAACGAGCGTGAGGGGGCTCGCCGGTTGCGCCCGCCCGATCTGACCTAGCGCCTCGGTAGTCGGGAGGGGGTCCGAGGACGCGGTTTCGTCGGAGTCCACCCCTCCGGCGAGCCATATCGCACCGCCGGTCAGGGCGACGGCCACGACCGCTCCGGCCGTTCGCATGACCGCCCGCCTTCGCCGCCGGCGGGCGCGTCGTCCCCTCGGGGCGCCTCCGAGGGAGGCGGGCTCGGGCGTTGGGGGGGGAACAGAGGGTGCGGGGGCGAGATGGCGCGGCGGTTCCGAGGTGCCGCGTATGCGGGTGATCTCCGAGTCGAGTCGGGCGATGGCCCGATCCATCCGCTCGATCGGGTCGATCGGCTCGACGGACTCGCGCTCGAACCCGGGCCCTGAGGGCTCGGGTTCGAGGGAGTCGTCGGAGGCGTCCTGATCTGGTCCGATCACCTCAACGGTAGGCGGTGGTGGGGAGAAGTCGCGTGCACGAACGCCGCGCGCGTCGCCTAGCCCCCCTTGACCCGCCAACCGTTCGGGCCGCTACCCGGTAAAGCGCGGTTGTGCTCCTTGCGGCGCCGCTGGCTCAGCCGGGACCGCCGCACCCTGTACCTCTGGCGTGGGCGCCACGACAATTCCGGCCACGACCACTGGGACCGTGGTCGTGGTGGTGGTGGTGGTGGTGGTGGTGGTGGTGGTGCAGGACTCGGCTACGTCGCCGATGTCGTCGCAGGGGTCGCAGTCGGCTCCGACGTCTCCGATGTCGTCGCAGGGGTCGCACGCGGCATCCAAGTCGCCGAGGTCGTCGCAGGGAAGGCAGTCATCCGCGATCGGGCCGAACTCGTCGCAGGGGTCACAGTCCGGATGCGTCGGGTCGGACTCACAGGTGTCCGGCGGAACCGCGCAGCCGTTGGCGAGGGTTGCCAGCTGGTCGGTGTTCTGCCCATCGACGGTAATCACACTGTTGCCCTGTTGGAACTGGTAACTGGGGAAGATGTCGAACGCGTGCCCCTCGTGCCCCTTCGGACCACCCGAGGTCGCGCTGGGCGCGTTGTACACGTAGTTGGTGCCGTTCCCGGAGTGGCACATCGGAATGTGAAGGCCCGAGCTGCAAATCTCATTCGCGGTGCCCGGCCCGCAGAGCGAGCTCGTGGGAACAGCCGTGGCAACGGGCGACCACGCGAACACGACCGTGGCCACGAGGGCTAGGGATCCGAGGATGCTGACAAACCGCTTCATGGTGGTGCCCCTTGGTTGTGCGTCCGACTGCGCGAAAGAGATCGCGCTCCGCGAAGGAGACGTCACGCGGTGACACCTCTTACGCCCGCCCGGAAAACTCTCCTCGGACGACTACAAAGCGTGAGATAAGGGACACGAAGGGTGGGCTTTCGGGGCCGCTACCCGGTGAATCGCGGTTGTGCCCCCTGCGGGGTCGCGGGCTCCGCTGGTGCCGGCTCACCCTGGGTGACGGTGACACCCTGGACCGTCGGCTTGGGCTCGTCCTTCGCCACCACGATGCCGGCGACGACGGTCGGGACCGTGGTCGTGGTCGTTGTGGTGGTCGTCGTGGTCGTGGTGTTACAGGCCTCGGCTACGTCCCCGATGTCGTCGCAGGGGTCACAGAAGTCGGCCAGATCCCCGATGTCGTCGCAGGGAAGGCAGTCGGCACCGAAGTCCCCGATGTCGTCGCAGGGGTCACAGAAGTCGGCCAGATCCC
>DATDOY010000132.1:0-27923 GCA_035293045.1 Acidimicrobiia bacterium | reverse complement strand
CGCCCATCGCGGCGCCGGTGTTGCCGGCGCTGACCATGGCCGCGGCCTTGCCGTCTCGGACGGCCTCCGCGCAGCGAACGAGCGATGAGTCCTTCTTGCGGCGAACGCCCGACGCTGGGTCCTCGTCCATGGCGACGACTTCGCTCGCATGGATGAACTCCACCCCTGGCGGAGGTCCGCCGTTGGGAAGCAGCGGCCGCACCGCGTCGTCCTGGCCGACGAGGAGGATCCCCACACCGAGCTCCGTGGCAGCCGTGAGCGCGCCAGCGACGATCTCGTCGGGAGCGCGGTCGCCCCCCATGGCGTCGACCGCGACGGTGAGATCGCTCATTCGCGAGAACGCGTCGGGTCCTACAGCTCCGGCTCGACCGCTTGCCGGCCGCCGTACCATCCGCAGGTCGGGCACACCGTGTGGGGCGTCTTCACCGATTCGCACTGCGGACACACCGAGCGCGCCGGGGCGGCCGTCGTCCAGTTGTTGGCGCGCCGCCGCCGGGTGCGGGACCGGCTCAGCTTGCGCTTGGGTACGGCCATCGTGTTCCCCTCTCAGGAATCGCTCGCGGTACGAGCTCGTGCATCAGTCGTTGGTGGATCGAACGCGAGATCGCCGAGCGCCGCCCAGCGGGGGTCGGGCGACTCGGTCGTGCAGTCGCACGAGGCGACATTGCGATCGACGCCACAGG
This sequence comes from Acidimicrobiia bacterium, assembly GCA_035293045.1. Lineage (GTDB taxonomy): Bacteria > Actinomycetota > Acidimicrobiia > IMCC26256 > JACPCJ01 > DATDOY01. Next base: position 27,240 of record DATDOY010000132.1, on the reverse strand, counting down.
TGGGGCAGAGCCCGGCGCAGTCGTCGGAGCACAGCGGCGCCGGAGGGATTTCGAGAAGGACCGCGTCGCGCACCATCGGCTCGAGGTCGATCTCCTCCCCCTCGAGGCGGTACGTCTCGCTCTCGATGGGTTGTTCCTCGAAGAGTTCATGGACCTCGACCGAGAACGGACCGGTGACGGCGGTGAGACAACGGCTGCACTCGGCGACCCAGGCACCGCTCACGAACCCCTCGACGACGACGCCCTTGCCGACGCCCTCGAGGCGCAGGTCGAGATCGATCGGAGCGCCTTCTGGGATCCCGACGGTCCCCGCGGCGAGGGCCGGAGCGCGGGCCTCGCGCTCGAGGTGCCGGATCGTGCCCGGGCGATGGGCGACGTCGTGCACCGCGACCCGCAGGTCGCGCGCGATCGCGCGAGCGGTGCGTGGAGATGCTTCGACGTGCTGACGAGGAGCCATGATCGCGAAAGGGCCGAACTCAGGTAGGCAATGGGCGCTGCGGCGGGCGGGCGATCCGCGCGCTACAGAGCACACATCCTAGCAAAATCCAGGATTTTCCAGCCTGGGCGTGCCTGGGGCGCCGCGGCGCCAACGGTCACTCGAGCGAGCCCTGGTCCTGGTCGAACACGGGCGGCGGCGGCGCGTCCTCGAAGAACGCCGCTCCGGGCTCGTCGTCGAGCTGTTCGGGCTCGATCACGACCTGGAGCCGCTCGCGCCCCCGGCTGATCTCCTGCAGCACGCGATCGAGGATGACCTCGAACTGCGCGAGCTTGCGATCGACATAGTCCTCGGACTCGTGCTGGAGGGACCGCGCCTGGGCTTCCGCCTCGTCGACGATCCGGCGAGCCGTGCTCTCGGCCTGGCGGACGATCTCGGTGCGCTGCACGAGGCGCTCGGCTCGCGCCCGGGCGGCGTCCACGATCTCGTCGGCCTCGCGGCGGGCCTTGGCGAGGAACTCCTCGCGCTCTTTCAGGAGCCAACGAGCCCGGCGGAGCTCTTCGGGGAGCCGAGCGATGGCCTCCTCGAGGTACTCGAGCAGCTCCTCGCGGTTGACGAGGACCGACGCGGACAGCGGCATGGGCCGCGCGCTCTCGACTTGCGAGCGCACCCGCTCGAGCAGCGTCTCGACGTCTCTCTCATTCACGGACATCAAGATCGCGGCTCCCCGAAGCGCTCGACGAGACGCTTCATCACGACCGCCGGCACCATCGACGACACGTCGCCGCCGAATCGGGCGACCTCCCGCACGAGGCTCGAGGCGAGGAACGAGTACTTGGGGTTGGTCGAGATGAAGAACGTGTCGATCCCCGTGAGGTTCTGGTTCATCTGGGCCATCTGCAGCTCGTAGTCGAAGTCCGAGACGGCGCGGAGTCCCTTGACAATGGCGTCGGCGCGGTGCTCCTTGGCGAACTCCACCAACAGCCCCTTGAAGGAATCGACGCTGACGTTGTCGAGGTGGGCGGTGACCTCGCGCAGCATCTCCTGGCGTTCCTCCAGCGTGAACAGCGCTTCCGACTTCTGTGGGTTACGGATCACCGCCACGATGACCTCGTCGAAATAGCGCGACGTGCGCTCGATGATGTCGAGATGTCCGTTGGTGACCGGGTCGAAGGATCCCGGACACAGCGCGGTCGCCACGAACGTGCCCCCTGTCGATGGCTGGAACCAGTGATGAGCGGAACGCTGATACCCGTCGTCTCAGTGTGTCTGGGCGACGAGCACGACAGTATCGCCGTACTCCCGGATTCGGGTGAACTCCAGCCCAGGAGGAGGCACGGGATGGGTGCTCCGCTTCTGGCGCCGGACCACGACGGTGGCGCGCGGCGCCAGCCAGCCGGCGCCCAGCGCAGCCATGGCGCGTTCCACGTCCGAGGTGGGCGCCGCGTAGGGCGGGTCGAGGAACACGACGTCGAACTCGGTGGCGGTCGCCCGTGCGAGATGAACGAGTACGTCAGCCTTGACGATCGTGGTTTGCGGCTCGACGCCGACCCGGCTGACGTTCGACGCGATGACCTCGACGACTCGGGGGTCCTTCTCGACGAGCGTTGCCGAGGCTGCCCCTCGCGACAGCGCCTCGATCGCCATGGCACCACTCCCCGCGTAGAGGTCGAGGACCCGGGCGCCCGGCAGGATCGGCTCGAGCGCGCCGAAGACCGATTCCTTGACGCGATCGGTGATGGGGCGCGTCGTGTCTCCGCCCGGCGTGTCAAGCCGCCGGCCCTTGGCCGATCCCGCAATCACGCGAACGCCGGTGCGGGCGCGCGCCACGAACGTCAGACCCGCGTCGCCACGGACACACGCGGGATATCGAGGCTGTCGGCCACCGGCGCCCGCCGGAGTTTCCAGATGAAGCCGTCGTAGAACACATGGAGTCCACCGGCGGTCAGGACGACGACGCCCATCGCTCCCTCATACCGCTGGTCACCCACGGCCATGTAAGCGGCGAGGGTGACCGCGACGAGGCCGGCCACGACCCACGTCCCGCCAAAGCGTCGGACCGCGATTCCGAGCGCGCCTCCGTCGCGTCGCAGGTATCGGCGCCCGAGCGCGTGGTCGACGACGGCGAAGTACTCCAACGCGTGCGATCCGATGTACGCGATGAATCCCGGCACCGGCCACAGGAGCATGGTCACGAACAACGCTGCCGTGGATGCAACGTAGAGGTGCTTGGCCGGGTTGGCGTCCGCTCCGCGCGCCCGTTCGACCCGCACCCAACGCGCGGTCAGCCCGACGACGACGGCGACCATTGGCAGAAGCAGCACCTGCGCCATGGGCCTCGTCGAGGTCAACAGGTCGACGCCGGCCCCGTTGCGATCGCCGAGGGCGAGGCCCGAGACCATCGCGGCGGTGTCCTTCGAGGCCGCGACCCACACAAGCGCGAGGCCGAGCCACGACAGCAGCATCCATCGCTCGAGCGCGGCGCCATCGGAGTCCTCTCCGACCTTGCGGCCGTAGACGCGCACGAGACCGAAGCGCTGCATGAGCGTGTGTTCGGCGTTCCAAAGCCCGGCCACCGCCGCGACGAGGGCGGGGCTGATCTCGACCCCAACGACCACGGCAAGAACGAAGACGACCGGACTCCAGGCGAACAGACGGCGGTGCTCGGCGAACTGCTCGGGGTCGCCGTACACGAGCGCGAGGGTGAGCGGCTGGTGGATGAACGACAGCCCGAACGCGGCGAGCAGCAGCGCGTTGGTGGCGTCCGCGTTCTCGACGACCGTCCACGCCACGAGGAACAGCGGCACCCAGCACCACGCAACGACAGAATCGGCGCGAGGGCCCCGGATCCATCGCGCCCGCTCCATCCCGGCGAGGGTACTCCCCTGGTGGAGGGGTGACGTGGGGACCGTCGGCATCGCGTACGCTCCGCGGATGGGAACCAGTGACGAGATCTTCGCGGCATGGGGTGACACCAACTGCTTCGGCTGCTCGCAGAAGAACCCACACGGACTCCACGTCGCGTACGAGTCAGGCCCCGACGGAACGGGCGTCGGTCACTTCACGCCCCGCCCCGAGTTCGAGGGTCCTCCGGGGTTCCTGCACGGAGGCCTCGCGGCCACCGCGATGGACGAAGCCCTCGGGTGGACCGCTCACGAGTCGGTCGAGGACAAGTGGGTGACCGGCACGCTCGAGATCCGCTACCGCAAGCCCGTCCCGCTCGACGGCGGCCCGTACCGTATCGAGACCGAGACGCTCCGCCACTCCGGGCGGCGCAAGCGGCTCGCCGGCCGCCTGCTTCTCGCCGACGGCTCGGTGGCGGTCGAGGGCGAGGCCGTGTTCATCAAGGTCGCCTGAGGCCGTTCACGCCCCCCACGACGTGGGCTTCGTCGACGCCGTCCCTTCCGGCTCCTCCGGAGTGCGGTCGAGCGGGCGGCGCACGGGCATGGCGGGTTCGCGCACATCCCGCCGGGTCCCCGACCACAACGCGGGCGGTGCCACGACGAGGTTCGCCAGCGCGCACATGGCCTCCTCGTAGTTGACCCGCCAGCCCCGGAAGTCCGCCCACGCCTCGGCCGCCGTCCGCTCCATGGGAAATCCGATCTCGCGCAGGACGGCCACCGCCTCCTCGAACTGCTCGAACGTCAGGTCGATCGGCGCGTCGGGCAGCGGATCGGGGTCGTACGGGAGGTTGAGCACGCGCGACATGTCGCGCACCGCCGTGAATCCCATGCGAAGGCACAGGCGCGCCTCCGACGGCGCGCTCGATGGGCAGAGCGCGAGGTGCATTGATGCGGCGTCGAGCACCGCGAGCAACGCAGTGACCCACGAGCGGTACGGATGCGGGGACCGGAACCACGCGAGCACCGGATAGGTGGTGTGCGTCTCGGCCACGTCGGCCGACCAGATCTCCCACTGGCTGTAGAGATCCGGAAGGCTGTCGCTGATTCCGACCCGATGGTGTCGCCACAGGAGTTCGGGGCCCCACGCCGGCACCCCGGCGCGGCTCTCGAGCAGGGTGACGAGCGTCTCGCGGCGGTTGAACGCGGCGTAGATGGTGGGGAGGTAGGCGATCTGGAGCGCGACGACGACCATGCCGGACGCGGCCGCGATGAACGTCGCCGCGACGGGACCGGCCTCGTCGGCGGTGGCGAACCCGAGGGTGAACAGCGACGATCCGCTCTGGCGGAACGCGTCTCCCAAGCCGCCGGGCGCGAGATGCCAGAACACGAGCGCGAATGCGACCAACAGCAGCGTCAACCAGGCGACGAGCACGGCGATGAGCGAGGCCGGCCCGTGGAGAACGAGGATGCGGTCGCGGTCCTCATACGACGAGAACCGCCGAGCGACGAACCGGACCGACGCGCCCACGACGCGAGAGATCCGCAGCGCAAAGCGGGCGGGCGTGCCCCGCGGCACGACGAGCGCATCGAAGATGCTGGCGAAAGTCGCGAACACCAACGCGACGCCGACGGCGAAGGCGATCCACTCGAGCATCAGAGCCGACCCTGCGTGAGGTCATCACTGAGGAGGTCCATCAGCAGGCTGTCATGCCAGGTTCCGTCCGCGCCCCGCTCATACCGCCGCATCACACCGACCCTCTTGAAACCAACCTTCTCGTAGGCGCGAATCGCCCTCGCATTGTGGGCTGCCGGGTCGATCACCACGCGATGGTGCCCGAGATCATCGAGCAGATGGCGGGCCATGGTGCGGACTGCGTCGGTGCCGACGCCTCGGTCTCGATACCCGGCGCCGAGGGCGACATCGATCCCCGCATGCCGGTACGCAGTGTCGTCCTCCTCCCAGTATTGGATGAACCCGGCGAAGGCGCCTTCGACCTCGATCACGAATCCCACCGTGTCACCGCCGCCCTCGACGGTCTTGGTGATGACGTCCTCGCGGGCCGCGTCGGGCCACCATTCGGCGACCCCCGGGGACTGTAGAAGGTCAAGGATGGCGTCGACGTCCGCCTCAACGGCCCGGCGCAGGACAACTCGAAGTCCTTCGAGCACGATCACGCGGACACCAGCCGCAGATCAAGTCCGAGCATGGCGGAGGGGTCGAGCTTCGCCTCCCCGTCGTGCGCGGCGGCGAGGACGCCCGTACGTCGCGCGTGATCAACGGCCGCGTCGAGATCGCGAACGGCAAAGCGCAGGGAAAGGATCGCGTGCGCGTTGTGGGCGACGACGCGAACCCCCGACCCGCCTCCGGGACGCCACGCGCCGTCGTCACTCGGGCGACACGGGTCCATCAGTTTCTGCCAAGCCGACCGAGACCGTTCGACATCCGGCGCGCCGATCGTGACGTCGCGCACTCCGTCGATTCCGAACGGTCCGCCGCCAACCGCGTCAAACTCCGCACGCAATCGCGCTCTCCATGCCGGCACGTCGTGGCCGTACTCGCAGGCGAAAAAGAAAGGTTCGGGCAACGAGGTCACGTCGAGGAACGCCGAGTTGGTCCAGCCGAACTCCGCGTGTTCATGTCCGCTCTCGGCCGGCGGAAGCTCGAGGTGCGCGACACCGCGCCGATCCATCTCCGCGAGGGCGTCCGACAGCGGCGGCGGTTCGAAGGCGAGCCCGGCGATGGTCGGCGGCGTACCGGCCGGATGGGCGATCGGATTGTCGGCAGCAAAGGCGGCCGACTCGATGTTGCAGTTCCCCGCGTAGACGCCCCCGCTCGAGAGGTCGTCGTTGCCCCCGATGGGCCACGACGCGGGAAGGCCCAGGGTTCCCGTGAGGAGCTCGAACACGGGCTCGGGCGAGCCGGCGCTGATGATCACGTGATCGACCTGGCGGATGATCTCACCCATGGGGCTCCATATCTCAGCTCTTGAACAGGAACTCGACGGCGTCCCCGAGCAGGTCCTCGACCTCCTCGGCGAGTTCGCGGCGTCCGGACAGGTCGGGATCTTCGTCGAGGATGTGCGCGGCCGCATCCCGCGTTTCGACCACCACCGCTTCGTCGCGCGGCAGGCGCCCCAACTTCAGATCGCTGAAGCCCGATTGGCGATCGCCGAAGACCTCCCCCGCTCCTCGGATCTCGAGATCGCGCTCGGCGAGGAGAAACCCGTCGGTCGATTCGACCATGGCCTGCATCCGGGCCTCGGCGTCGGGGGTCACCGGGTTGGCCACGAGGAAGCACCAGGCGTCTCCCCCGCCGCGACCCACGCGTCCCCGAAGCTGATGCAGTTGGGCGAGGCCGAACCGGTCGGCGTCCTCGATCACCATCACGGTGGCGTTGGGTACGTCCACGCCCACCTCGATCACCGTCGTCGCCACGAGCACATCGACACCGCCGGCGCGGAAGTCGTTCATGATCGCTTCCTTGTCGCGCGCGGCCATCTGACCATGGAGGAGGCCGACGCGAAGACCCGCCAACTCGACCCGGGAGAGCCGCTCGAACTCCTCCGTCGCCGCCTTGGCTTCGAGTTTGTCGGACCCCTCGACGAGCGGGCACACCACGTATCCCTGGTGTTCCGCCGCCACCTGCTCACGGAGGCGGTCGTAGGCGAGCGAGCGTCCCGCCTCGCCGACGAGCAGCTCGGTGCGGATCGGAATGCGCCCGGGAGGCATCTCGCGCAGCTCGCTCTTGTCGAGGTCTCCATAGACGAGCATGGCCGCGGTCCTCGGGATCGGGGTCGCCGTCATCACGAGCACGTCGGGTTCGTCGCCGCGTCCTCGGAGGAGCGCCCGCTGCTCGACGCCGAAGCGATGCTGCTCGTCGATGACCACGACGCCGCGCGACGCGAACTTCAGCTCGCCGTACAGCAGCGCGTGCGTGCCGATGAGGATGTCCACGAGCCCGGCGGCGAGGTCGGCTTCGAGCTGACGGCGGTGCGCCGCCGTCGTGCGATTGGTGAGCAGCTCGACGCGAACGGGGCGGTCGCCCATCAGGGTGCCGTCGCTCGGGACCACGAGGCCATCCAGCATCCTCGAGATCGTGAGGTGGTGTTGTTCGGCGAGCACGGCGGTGGGCGCCATCAGCGCGCCCTGGTGCCCTCCCTGCACGCCGACGAGAAGCGCGGTCACCGCGACCACCGTCTTGCCTGATCCGACGTCACCCTGGAGCAGGCGATGCGTCGGCGCCGGGGCTGCCATGTCACGAAGAATCTCGTCGAGGGCGGACCGCTGTGCGCCGGTGAGGTCGAATGGAAGCGCGGCGTGGAACGCCGACACCAGCGAACCGTCCACCACGTGCTGGATGCCGAGGCTGTCGCGCTCGAGCGCACGTTTGCGGGCGACGAGGCCCAGCTGCATGCGGAGAAACTCGTCAAAGACGAGCCGGCGCGTCGCCGCCCGCCACTCGTCATCGCTTTCCGGCGCGTGGATCCCTCGATATGCGGCGGTGCGATCGACAAGATCGTGTCGATCGAGGAGAACCTCCGGGACGGGATCAGAGAACTCGCCGGCCCGTTCGAGCGCCTCGGCCACGAGCCGCTGGATCTGCCACGTATCGACCTGGGCCTTGCCCGACTGCGGGTAGATGGGGACGATGACTCCGGTCTTGGCGCCGGTGCGTGCGTCGCCCCCGAGCGCCCCAAGCTCCGAAACCGGCCCGAACACGTCGACGGCGGGGTTGGTCATCTGGGGACGGCCCTTGTACATGTCGAGCTTGCCGAAGAACGCCGCCTCGGTCCCGGGCGGGAGCTGGCGCTCGCGCCAGGCCTGGTTGAAGAACGTCACCTTGAGATACGACGTGCCGTCGAACACCGTGACCTCGACGAGCGCTCGCCGGTTCCGCGTCCGACGAGCCGAGACGCTCTTGACCTCGGCAATCACCGTGGCCTCCTCACCCACCGTCAACTCCGTGATGGCGGCGCGCTTGCGACGGTCGACATAACGGCGCGGGTAGTGCTCGAGGAGGTCGAGGGCGGTGCGCAGATCCATCTCGGCGAGACGCGCTTCGAGCTTGGCTCCGCATCCGCGGAGCACGTTGATGTTCTGGCGAGCGAGGAATCGGAGTGAGCGCGCCACGTTCGGGGCGCTACTCGACCCCGAGCAGGTAGGGGTAGAGAGGCTGGCCGCCGTCTTGGAGTTCGACCTCCATCTCGGGGTGGGCGAGCGCGATCTGCTCACGGAGGCGCTGGGTTTCGTCGGGGCGCGCGTCGCTGCCGCAGACGATGGTGATCAGCTCGTCGTCGTCGTCGGCGAGGTGCTCGATGAGGGCCGCCGCCGCCTCGACCGCCGAGGCTGCCACAGCGCGGATTCCCGTCCGGTCGAGCCCGATCCAGTCACCTTCGCTGATGGGGCCGACATCCGACGGCGCGTCACGGATGGCTTGGGTGACCTCGCCGGTCTTGACCCGCTGGGCCCCCTCGGTGATCGCCGCCATGTTGACGTCGATCGTGGCATGGGGGTCGTAGCCGATGAGCGCGCTGAGGCCCTCGACCACCGACGTGGTCGGGACGACCTCGACGCGCTTGTGGGTGAGGGAATCGACCTGTTGGGCGACGGGGACGATGTTCTTGTTGTTGGGCAGGATGACGACGCTGTCGGACGGCGACGCGTCGACAGCCTCGAGGATCTCCTGAGTCGACGGGTTCATGGTCTGACCGCCCGCGACCACACGCGCACAACCGAGACCGCTGAACAGCCGGGCGAGCCCGGGGCCGACCGCCACGGCCACCACGGCCGTCTCGACGGCCTCGGCGGCGGCGTCCGGCGGCGCCCCGACCTGCTCGCGCACCCACGCCTCTTCTTCGGCCTGTTCGAGCAGGTCGGTAACGCGGATGCTCCGCGGTCGCCCGGCCTGGATGCCGGTTTCGACGGCGGCGCCGATGTCGTCGGTGTGGATGTGGCAGTTCCACAGACCGTCGCCCCCCACCACCACGATCGAGTCGCCGATGGCGGCCCACGCGCTCTTGAACGACGGGACGTTGCCGTCGTCGGCCTCGAGGAGGAACATCACTTCGTATCGCAACGACGAGATGTCGCTTTCCCCGTTGATGTGGGCTTGAACCGACGCGGGCGCGTCGACCAGGTTCGGCTCGGGCATCGGTCGGCCGTCGACGACGTGGAGCAGGGAGTCGAGGAGAAGGACGAACCCGCGGGCGCCGGCATCGACTACCCCGGCGGCCTTCAGCACGGGGAGCAGTTCGGGCGTGCGCGCCAGCGACTCCTCGGCGGCCTTCTTGGTGGCGTCGAGGGTGTCGACGAGCGACGCCCCAGCGCCGTCGGCGCTCGACGCCGCCGCCTCCGACGCCTCGCGCACCACGGTGAGGATCGTCCCCTCGACGGGCCGCATGACCGCTTCGTATGCAGCCTGGGACGCGCGCACCAACCCCTCGGCGAGGCAGCCCGCGTCGACCGCTTCCTCCGTCTCGAACGCTCCGGCGAGGCCGCGGAGGATCTGCGAGAGGATCACCCCGGAGTTCCCCCGAGCCCCCATCAGAGAGCCGTGGCTGAGGGCGCGGCACACCTCAGGGACGGAGTTGGCCCCGCCGAGCGCCTGGAGCACCGATTCGACGGTGAGGACCATGTTCGTTCCCGTGTCGCCGTCGGGAACCGGATAGACGTTGAGGCGGTTCAGTTCCTCCCGATGCGTCCGCAGGGCGTCGCGGTATCCGGTGACGACGGCGGAAAGCGCAGCGGCGTCGAGTCGCTCGAGGGTGGCCATCGGCGGCTGACTGTACCCGCACCACGCACACCGGTTCGCGGCTACCTGGGCGGGTTCGGGTCGGGGCCAGTTCGGGCCCGACAAGAGCGTCGGCTATCCTCGCCCCCGCTATGGCTCAAGTCTGTGACGTCTGCGGGAAGCGGCCGCGCGTCGGCATGCGGGTGAGCCACTCGCACCGCCGTTCGAAGCGCCGCTGGAACCCCAACATCCAACGCGTCCGCGCGCTCGTCGAAGGTACGCCCAAGCGCGTGCGCGTGTGCACCTCCTGCCTGAAGGCCGGCAAGGTCACCAAGCGTTAGAGGATGCGCCGAACGGCGCATCCTCCAGGGAACAGGCGTGGAGTTCGGCGGGCGCAGCCCGCCGAGAGAATTTGGGCACGACAAGGCCCCTATTCGGGCAGCCTCTTCGCGATTCCCGGCTCGGCCGGGGCTTCATGGTGCTCACCACGCCGGAGCACGCGCGCCGCCAGCCAGGTCGTCAGCGGCACCGCGCTCACGAGGCCGATCGACCCCACGAGGGTGCGCACGATCTCGACGGCCACCACTTCGGAGTTGGCGACCGTGCCGAGCGACTGCGCGCTGATCACGAACAGCAACAGCAATGGCATGGACGCCCCCGCGTACGCCAAGAGGAGCGTGTTGACCGTGGACGCCACGTGGTCCCGCCCGATTCGCAAGCCCGAGGCGTACAGCTGAGCGAACGGCATGTCGGGATCGGCCGCGCGCAGTTCCCAGATGGCCGAGGCCTGCGTGACCGTCATGTCATCGATGGCGCCCAGCGCGCCGATCACGACGCCCGCGAGGATCAGGCCCTGGAGGTCGATCCCTCCCCCGGCCGCCTCGAGGAACAGCGCCTCCTCGGTGGCAAGCCCCGAGAACTGCACGAGCGCGACAAACGCCGCCGCGAGGACGGCGGTCAGCGCCAGCGCCGCCAGGGTGCCGATCAGGGCCACGGTCGTCATCGGCGTCAACCCGTGCGCCAAATAGAGCGCGAGGTACGCGATGGCCGACGCCGCGACGATGGCAACCAACACCGGTGGCCGGCCGTCGAGGATGGCGGGAAGCGCGAACGTCAAGAGCACAACGACGCTCCCGACCAACCCGCCGAGCGCGGCGAGCCCGCGCAGGCGCGCCAGCATCACGACGATGATGGCGAAGAGCACGGCGAGGCCGAGCAACACCGGGCGACGTTGGCGATCCGCGAACTGATAGCTCGGCCCCGCCGTCGAGCCGCCGGTCTCGCTCGCGGAGACGACGATCTTGTCGCCCGCCGACAGGTTCGGGTTGGCGGCGCCCAGTGCGATCTCGAGCCGTGCGGCGTCTCCCTCGTCGGGTCCGCTCTGGAGTTCGATGGTGACGTAGTCGCACGGCACGCCTTCCGACGGTCGCGTGCCCGAGCACGGGCCCTGGTCCGTGTCGCTGACGGTGGCGTCGTAGAGCTCTGACGCCAGGCCCAGCTGCTCTGGGTCGGGGCGATCGTCGCCCGTCGGACGCAACAGCGCGGCGCCGATGAGGGTCAGGACCCCGAGCGATATCGCCGTGACGGCGAGCCACCGGCGAGTCGCGGCCGGCACGGCAAGCGCATCGTGGGCCGACGGATCGGGAAGGTGCGGGTGCGCCACGACTCCATTCTGCGGGCCGCCGGCAGCCCACGCGCGCACCGTGCGAGATCAGCGGACGGACGAGGCGCCTGGGTTCACCGGGCCGATGCCGCGGCCGAGCTCGACGCCGGCGCGGATGGCGTCGGTCACGAACGCCTTGGCTCCGGCGACGGCGGCGGCGAGTGACTCACTGCGGGCGAGGCGAGCGGTGATGGCGGCCGATAGCACGCAGCCCGTCCCGTGGGTGTGGCGCCCGACGATCCGCTCCCCTTCGAACCACGCCACACCCTCGTCGGTCACGAGACAGTCGGCGGCCGGGAGATCGGGCGACAGGTGGCCTCCCTTCACCAGCACGGCGCCGGCGCCGAGGGCGAGAAGCACCCGACCGGCCTCCTCCATCCCAGAGCGGTCGTCGATGCCGGTGACGCCCGCCAGTCGGGCCGCCTCGGGGAGGTTGGGCGTGACGATGACCGCGGCGGGCAGCAACTCCGTGCGCAGCGCGTCGACGGCCTCTTCGACGAGCAGGGCGTCGCCGTGCTTCGAGACGAAGACGGGGTCGACGACGAGCCGGCCGATCCCGTGGTCGCGCACGGCGCGGGCGACCGTCGTCACCATTTCGGCGTCGACCAACATGCCGGTCTTGGCCGCGTCGACGCCGATGTCGGACGCCACGGACTCGATCTGCGCCTCCACGAGCGCCGGGGGCGTGCGCTCGAACGCCTGCACTCCCACCGTGTTCTGCGCGGTGACCGCCGTGATCGCCGCGAGACCCCACACCCCGTGCGCGGTGAAGGTCTTCACGTCGGCGACGATCCCCGCGCCTCCACCCGAGTCCGACCCTGCGATCGTGAGCGCCGTCGCAGGTCGGCCGCGGACACTCATGGAACGTCGTGCTCCCAGCCGATGTCGGGAAGCACGTGCCCCGAACCCTCGGGCACGACCTCACCGATGGCGGCGGGTTCGGGAAGGCCGGCGGCCCGAAACCCATCGACGACGGCGACCCGGTCGGGGGCAGTGAACAGCAACTCGTATTCGTCGCCTCCACCGAACGCGTCCTCGATCCCCGCACCCGGCCCGAGCGGGATGCCCGCCTCGTCGACGATCACGCCCACGGCCGACTCCGCGCACAGGTGGCGCAACTCCGACGCGAGCCCGTCGGAAATGTCGATCATGGCGGTCGCGCCGGCGGCCGCCGCCGCCCGTCCGGCGTCCACCTGCGGCCACGGACGGCGCAGGCGTTCGAACGCGCCGGCATCCGGCGCGTCTCCGCTGCGGAGGGCGCGCAGGGCGACGGCCGCCCCCCCGAGCGCTCCCGTGACGAACAGCACGTCATGAGGACGAGCGCCCGAGCGCAACACCGGCCCTGAGGGCGGCGCGTCACCGATCACCGCAACCGAGACGACCAACTCTGCAGCCTGCGACGTGTCGCCCCCGACCAGTGGACACCCGAGCTGCGCGGCGGCATCGGCGAGTCCTTCGAGCAGCGCGTCGGCGAGACCATGGCGTTTCGGGGGTAAGGCCACGGCGGCCACGGCGGCACGGGGCGTTCCGCCCATCGCCGCGAGGTCGGACACGTTGACGGCGACGGCCTTCCACCCGACGTCCTGGGGCGACGCCCACGCGAGATCGAAGTGCACTCCCTCGACGAGGATGTCCGTGGCGAACAACGTGCCGCCCGAGAGGGCCGCCGCGTCGTCGCCGATCCACACCTCGCCCGGCGGAGCGAGCGGCAGTCGGGCCCGCAGGTTCGCCAGGAAGTCGCGTTCTCCGGTCAGCGGGAATCCCCCGTTAGGCTCGCAGTCGCCGGCGAGCGTACGGCGTATCGAACGAGCGCGATCAGGAGACGACGATATGCAGGGTGTGGTGCAGACGTTCGACCCGGGGAGCGGCGAGGGGCTCGTCGTCGCCGACACGGATCGAGCGACATACCCGCTCGCGCCCGGCGCCCTCGAGGGATCGATCTTCCGCTGGCTCCGGCAAGGCCAGCGCGTCGTGTTCGAGATCGATCCGGAAGGCCGCGCCACGAACGTTCGCTCGGGCGCCGAAGCCGACCTCGGCCTTCCCGAGGCCTGACCCCTCGTGCCCGGCGACCCCCCGCCGGATCGCCCGCCGGATTCGGCACCCGATTCGAGGCCCGGTTCGAGGCCCGACCCCGTCCCCGACCTCGACGAAGCCGCCCGCCGCAAGCGTCGGCGTCAGCTCATCCTGCTGCTCACCCCCGTCTCGCTCGGCATCATCTCCGGCTACGTCGCCGCGGCCCTGACCCCCACGCTGCTCCAAAAGGACGGGGGCCATCCGCTCGCGCTGCTCGCTCTCGACGCGCGCAACCGCAACCTGATCCTGGTCTCGCAGTCCGTCGACTTCCTCCCGTATTTCCTCGTCGGCTTCGCCCGGCTGCTGTTCACCGACCCGTTCACGTATCTGTTGGGGCGTCGCTACGGCGACGTCGGGCTGCGGTGGGTAGAGCAGCGTTTCGCCAGCCTCAAGCCGACCCTCGACATGTTCGAGAGCATCTTCCGCCGCGCCGGATGGGTCGCCGTGGCACTCGCTCCCAACCTCATCCTGTGCACCCTCGCCGGCGCGTCGGGGATGTCGGTGCGGGTCTTCTTCGCCGCCAACATCCTCGGCACCGTGGCCCGCTTGATCCTTCTGCGCGAGGTCGGCGACGTGTTGAGCAGTCCCGTCGACGCTGTCCGCCGCTTCTTCGATCGCTACATCGTGTGGACGACGGCGGCGTCGATCATCCTCACCGCCCTGTGGTTCTGGTCGGAGCGCCGCCGCGGTCCGACGACCGAGAACCCCGCGGAGTTGGCCGACGAACTCGAGGGGGCGATCGAGTCCGCCGAGGAACGCCCCGAGGGTTAGCGGATCTCCTCGTGGCGGCCCCTGGCGCTGCGTTTGGACCCAGCAGATAGTGGTACCCGTACACTCACGGCACTCTTTTCGGGCGACAGTCATGCCATTGGAATCGGGCAAAGGAGCCGGGCGTGAGCGTTGAGATCAAGGCCAAGTCGCTGGCCACGAACCCGTCGGCAGACCAGCTGAAGGAAATGACCGGGGAGATGGCGACGGCGCGCCTCACCGATTTCGGCAACTACAACGTCCAGACCGAGGTCGTGTCCCGCTCCTCCGCATCGACCTATCTGGTTGCCGACTCGCCCGAAGAGTCGGACACGCTCTACCGAGGTCTGAAGACCATCACCCGTGAGGAGTTCGATCGCGTCGCCGCCCTCCAGGACGACTACATCGCCGGCCAGGACATGGTGTCGGTCGACGGATACATCGGATCCAACCCCGAGTTTCGTACCCGCGCCCGGCTCGTCATCGAGCGCGCCCACGCCAACATCGCCGGCATGCAGCGTCAGCTCTACTACGAAGGGGGCCAGGTCTCACACGACGAGGCCGACACGACGGTCATCTACACGCCGCGCCTCCCGATGGCCGATTACCCCGACAGTCGCCTCATCGCCGTCGACGTCAAGAACGGCGTCACGAGAGTCTTCAACTCCGACTACTTCGGCGAGTCGAAGAAGGGCGGTCTGCGCATGTGGAACGAGATCGTGTTCCAGCGCGGCGGCCTCCCGATGCACGCCGGATGCAAGGTCATCCCCACCGCCGACGGCGAGAAAGTCGGCCTGATCGTGGGGCTGTCGGGCACGGGCAAGACGACCACCACGTTCACCCGCCAGAACGGCTCGCTCCCCGTGCAGGACGACTTCATCGCCCTCATGCCAGGCGGGCACGTCTACACCACCGAAAACGGTTGCTTCGCCAAGACCTTCGGGCTCGACCCGAAGTTCGAGCCGACGATCTACCAGGCCGTCACGACGCCCGAGGCCTACCTCGAGAACGTGAGCCAGAAGAACGGCGCCGTCGACTTCTTCGACGAGTCCTACACCCAGAACGGTCGTGCCACCTTCGAGTTCAGCCTCATCGAGTGCTACGACCCCTCCAACCTGAAGCCCGTCGACTTCCTGCTCATCCTCAACCGCAACGAGAACATCATCCCTGCGGTCGCCCGCCTTCGGCCCGAGCAGGCTGCCGCGTACTTCATGCTCGGTGAGACGACCGGCACCTCGGCGGGCGGCGCCGCAGAGGCCGGGAAGTTCCTGCGGGTGCCGGGCACCAACCCCTTCTTCCCGCGGGCGCACGACTTCCAGGGCAACCGCCTGCTCGAGTTGCTCGAGGAGCACCCGATCCCGGTGTATCTCCTCAACACCGGCCGGGTCGGTGGCACCGACGCCGACGAACGCTCGCAGAAGGTCAAGATCCCGCACAGCTCCGCCGTCGTGAAGGCCATTGCCGAAGACACCATCTCGTGGACGGAAGACCCCGACTTCGGGTACGAGATCGCTGAGGCCGTTCCTGAGTTTCCGGGTGAGGACGGCGGTCTCCTCCGGCCTGCGGAGCTGTACGCTGCGCAGGGTCGAGGCGAGGAGTACGAGCAGTGGGTCGCTCGGCTGAAGGCCGAGCGCGCCGAGTTCCTCGAGCAATACCCCGACCTTGACGACCGCATCGTCAAGGCAATCTCGTAACGCGCCGACCCTCCACGGAGGGTGGCCCAGCTCGGAGGGCTCGTGAGCGAGCTGGAACCCAACATCGAGGTCATTGCGGACATTGCCTCCTGGGAGGTCGAGGGAAAGCTCGCGCTCGTCCTCATGTACCGGTACCACGACTCCGACGGGTCCTATTCCGAGTGGCTCGGCGGCGCCATGGCCAGCCTCGCCGAGGTCGGCGGCAAGGTCGTGTGGGCCGCCACCGGTGGCTGGCCGGTCGTCGGGAGCACCGAGCGGCGGTGGGACGTCATCTCCATCGTCGAGTACCCCAGCCGCGAGGCGTTCCTCGGGCAGATCCAGTCCGGCGCCTTCGCCGCCCTCGAGCAGTTCCGCATGACGGCGATGGTCAGCAACGAGATCTACGCGTGTTTCCCCGTCGTGGATGCCCTCGATCACGACTGACCGAGGGACCGCCCCATCGACGGCGGCGCTCCGATACGATGCCGCCCGCTTGGTCATCGCCCCTGGGAGGCAATCTTGAGTGTGAACGCGTACCTGCTCATCCAGTGTGAGGTCGGGAAGGCCGCCAAGGTCGCCACCGAGGTCAACGCCATCGAGGGCGTCGTGTCGGCCGAGGACGTCACCGGCCCGTACGACGTCATCGCCAAGGCCGAAGCACCGACCATCGACGACCTCGGCAAGATGGTCGTCTCCCAAGTCCAACTCGTCGAGGGCATCACGCGCACCCTCACCTGCCCGGTGGTGAACCTCTAACGATCGGCGCAGTCCCTAAGCGTCCGGAAGCCCGCGCTGGCGCCCCGCCCGCCGGGCGCGGCGCTCGTGACGTTCCACGGCGAGGGCCACGAGGCGGTCCATGAGGGCGGGGTAGGGCACGCCCGACGCCTCCCACAACATCGGGTACATCGAGATCGGCGTGAACCCGGGAAGGGTGTTCACCTCGTTCACCAGGAACCCGCGCCCCCCTTCCTCGTAGAAGAAGTCGACCCGCGCCATGGCTTCGCAGCGGCACGAGAGGAAGGCGTCGACGGCCATGCGCCGCACGGCCGCCGTCTCGGCGTCACCCAGCGGAGCCGGGATGAGGAGCTGGGCGGCGTCACCCTCGTATTTGTCGGCGTAGCTGTAGAACTCGTCGCCGGGGACGACCTCGCCCGGCAGGGACGCCTCGGGCGGCCGATCACCGAGCACCGCCACCTCGATCTCCCGTCCGGCGACGGCCTCTTCGACCACGACCCACTCGTCGTAGACCAAGGCGGTGGCGACGGCCGCCTCGAGCGTGGGGCGATCCAGCGCCTTCGACACGCCGACCGACGATCCCATGTTGGCGGGCTTCACGAAACACGGGAACCCGAGGTTCGCCTCGACCTCGTCCAGGAAGGCGGCGTCGGCATCCCATTCGCGCGCCGCGAGCCAGTTGGCGACGGGGAGTCCGGCCGCGGCGAAGGCCCGCTTCATCATCACCTTGTCCATGCCCACGGCCGACCCGACGACGCCCGAGCCGACGTACGGCACGCCGGCGAGTTCGAGGAGACCCTGCACGGTGCCGTCTTCTCCGTAGGGTCCGTGCAACATGGGGATGACCACGTCGAAGGCGAACCCCCCAGGGAGCACGTCGCCGGCGGCGTCGAGCGACACAAGCTCGGGCCGACCCGGATCGGGCAGTTCGGCCACGAGCGGACCGCCCACTTCGAAGGCTGTGGGGAGCGCGTCGGGACCCTGCTCGATCGCGGCGCGGGCTTCCTCGGCGAGCAGCCAGCGGCCCTCCTTGGTGATGCCGACGGGCACGACGTCGTAGCGCTCCGGGTCGAGGGCCCGGGCGACCGCGACGGCGCTGACTCGGGACACGTCGTGCTCTGCTGAGCGGCCGCCGAAGAGCAGGAGGACGCGAGTTCGGGTCATACCTGCAGCATGGCGCGGATCCCCACGCCCATGAGGAAGAGGCCGACGAAGCCGTAGAACATCTCGAGCCGTCCGCGCATCGACGTTCGGTAGGAGTATGCGAGCCCGACAGTGATGAAGCCGACGAAGCCGTAGAACATGTGGAAGCGGGGCGCGACAACGGCGTCGTCGCTCACCAGGACGACGCCGATCGTCACCTGGATCATGAGCGCCGTCTCGGCCGCGATCGCCAGCGCCCACGCCACGCGACCGCGGAGCACCGGCACGCGCCACGCGAGGAGGGCGTACGTGCCGGCAACACCGTTGCCGACAATGGTGATCCACGCGAAGACGCGGTGAATCGACAGAAGCGTGTCGGTGTCGATGGGGATGCCTCAGGGAACGATGCGGTAGACGAGGGTGCCGGTGGCCACGGGCTTCCCCTCGGGGTCGGTGATGCGGATCTCCGAGAACGCCAGTTCCTTGCCCCGCTTCACACACACGGCGTCGGCGATGAGGTCGGCCTCGTAGGCCGCGCCGAGGTAGTTGATCGCCATGTTCACGGTGGCCGCCTTGGCGCCCTTGTCGAAGTCGTGACCCGCCCACACGGCGGCGGCGCCGGCCGTGTCCATCAGCGAGGCGATGGCGCCGCCGTGGAACACGCGTCCGTCGTTGGAGAGCTTCTTGTCGAACGGAAGGCGGATGCGCACGCCCTCCTCGTTCCACTGCTCGGCGACCATCCCCATGCCCTCGATGTAGGGCGTCTTGAACATGAATCCCTGGACCGCCTGACGGCTTTGCTGTTGCTGCTCCTCGGTGAGCGCCATCGCGCTACGCCTCCTCGTGCTGGATCACGTCGAACATCCAAACCTCGCTGCCGGTTCCCACCGGGCCGCCCGTTTCATGCTGGCGGTGCCCGTGCTGGAAGGCGGGGCTGCTCATCCAGTTCTGGAACGCCTCGGCCGACTCCCAGCGCGTGTAGACCAGGAAGACGTCCCGCCCATCGGTGGGCTTCATGAGCTCGAAGGCCTCGAAGCCCGGCATCCCGCTCACCTCGCCGGCCCGGGCGGCGAACCGCTGCTCGAACTGCTCGACCCGGTCTTCGGGCACGGTGATGGCATTGATCACAACGACGCTCATGGTTTGTCGGTCCTTGGTCGGAAAGGTCAGAGGCTAGACACGGCCTTGCGCTACCTTCACGCTCTCACATGGCGAAGATCGCAGACCTGCTGGCGTCCGGACGCACCTTCTCGTTCGAGTTCTTCCCGCCCAAGACCGACCAGGCGGTCGTCCAACTCGAGCAGACCCTCATCGAGCTCGAGTCGCTCGGGCCGTCGTTCGTCTCGGTGACCTACGGCGCCGGGGGCACGACCCGCGAGCGCACCCACGACATCGTCGTCCACATCAACAACGACACCACCATGACGGCCATGGCCCACCTCACCTGCGCCGCCCACTCGCGTGCCGACCTCGCCGACGTCGTCACCCGGTATCGCGAGGCGGGGATCGAGAACATCCTCGCCCTCGGCGGGGACCCGCCCCGCGACTGGGACGACCCACCCCCGACGGAGCTCGCGCACGCCACCGATCTCGTGGCGCTGGTGCGCGACATCGGTGATTTCTCGGTCGGTGTCGCCGCTCATCCCGAAGGTCACCCCAAGTCGCCCGACCTCGACAGCGACCGCCACTGGACCGCCGAGAAGCTTCGCGGGGCCGACTTCGCCATCACGCAGTTCTTCTTCGACAACGACGACTACTACCGCCTCGTCGACGACGTCGCCGCGCTCGGCGTCGACAAGCCGATCGTCCCCGGGATCATGCCCGTCACCAACGCCCGATCGATCCAGCGCATGGCCGAGATGTCGGGGGCGCAGTTCCCCGCCGCGCTCGCCGAGCGCATCATGGCGGTCGAAGACGATCCCGCTGCGGTCGAGCGCATCGGCGTCGAGGTGTCGACCACGATGTGCGAGGACTTGCTCGCCAACGGCGTGCCCGGGCTCCACTTCTACACGCTCAACCGCTCGCCGGCGACGCGCGAGATCTACGCCAACCTCGGGCTCGCCCGGACCTGAGACCGTGCGCGACCGCGCGGCCGTGGTCACCCCGCCCTATGCGCGCGGCGCCTCACTGGCTAGGGCGTCGACCATCACCACGTCGGCGTGGTCGATGAGGTCGCCGGGGTTCGGCGTGATCGCCGCCCGCTCGGGCGACGCGTAATAGGCCTCCTCGGCGGCGGCGAAGTCGCCGTCATGCCCAACGATCCACACGAAGGTGGACGCTTCGCGCGACGCCCACGCCCCCACCACCGAGAACCCGAACTCCCCTCGCATCGGCACGACCTGTTCCGTCCACACCGCCACGAACTCGTCGAACACCCCGGGCTTCAGGCGGTACTTCCGATGTTGCAGTTGCATTCGCGACTCCTACCTCTGGGTCCCTGGCTTCTGGGTGGCCCGGGCGTCGGCGGTCTGGCGCGCCGCCGCGTACTCCGGTTCCGCTTCGATCGCGGGTTGCACGTACACGTCCACGAGGCGCTCGTCGTCGGCGATGAGCAGGGCCGGAAGATCGAGGGCTTCCCAAGCGATGGCGTCGGAGTGCTTGTGCAACACGGTCACGGTGGTCACCGGAGGGGGCGCGTCGCGATCATCGACCCCGGGGCGCGGCTCCTGGCAGATGTCCATCGACACGAGGCCGGGCCAGCGATCGAAGACCAACGGCAGGACCGCCTGCGTCGACGTGACGAGCGATCCGAGGTACGCGGCCGGGGCGTACTCACCCGTGATCGGCTCGACGTAGAGGGCGAGGTGGCGACGAGGACCGCCGGCCGTGTCGCCGGCCGCTCGTTGGAGCCCGCCACGGGTGAGGCGCAGGCCGAGCGGCTCGAAGACCGGGTCGAGTTCGTCGTGCAGGGCGGCGAGATCCGTGGGCGGGAGGGCTGCCGTCCCCGACGCCGCCGGGGCGCCGGCCTCGCCGCCGTCAGCGTCATCGTCATCGTCATCGGCGGTGATCAGAACCACGACGCCGACGACGAGCGCGGCGACCAGCCCCGCCGCGAGGACGCCGCGCCGGCTCGTCAATGGGGCCAGCCTCCGGCGACCACCTCAGCGAGCAGAGCGTCGATCTCTCGCGCGGTCGCGCGGTAGAAGTC
Organism: Acidimicrobiia bacterium; assembly: GCA_035293045.1. Lineage (GTDB taxonomy): Bacteria > Actinomycetota > Acidimicrobiia > IMCC26256 > JACPCJ01 > DATDOY01. The sequence continues at coordinate 6,049 of DATDOY010000132.1, read as the reverse complement.
GACGGTCTCGCCCATCGGGTCGGCCACATCGCGGTCGTCACGGCTGTCGGCCCACGGACGCTTCGAGCGATGGCCCCCCAGGCGGTGGGCCCACTCGCGCACGGACTCACCGTCGCCCCGGGGCGTCGAGGCAGCGAGGCGAGCCAGCTCGGTGAGCTTGAAGACCCTGGGGGCGGCGCTCGGGGCCTGATGGAGGATGTCGATCACGTGGTCGGCCGTCATGGCGATGATGAGATCGGCCGACTCCACGAGCCCCGGATCGAGCCGGCGCGCCCGATGGTCGGAGAGGTCACCACCCATTTCCGCTGCGACAAGCTCGGCATCAGAGGTGGCCGAGGAGGCAAAGGCCATCGTGCCGGCCGAGGTGACGAGCACGTCCTCGGCGTGGCCCGCAAGGCGAGCGCGCAACAGCGCTTCAGCGATGGGGGACCGGCACAGATTGCCGGTGCAGACGAACAGGACGTGATCCATGAACTCGGAGCCTCCCGGGCCAGATGAGGGTCGCTGAGCGTAACGCCCACGCACAAATCGCCCGCACCGTTCAAGCCTCGGCGCCCAAACGCCGATACAGGATCATTCCAGGAGGACCGTCCGCACCCATGCCTGAATCCGACCGAACCGACCTCGGCAACGTCTCGGCGCTCCTCGAGCTCTGCGACGCGCAGCAGGGTTCCATCGACCGACTGCAGCGCGCCCTCGAGGAACACGAGCAGGCGACGGCCGACCGGCTGATGCTGCGGCGCATGCTCGCGCACGAGCTGCGCACACCGCTCGCCGCCATCATCGGCACCCTCCACACGCTCGCCCTCCCGAAGCTGCCGGTCGACAAGGCCGACGATCTCAGGGTGAAGGCGCTGCGCCAGTCCGAGCAGCTCAACGAGCTGATCGACGACATCCTCAATCTCGCTGACCCCCACGAGCCCTCCGTTGCTCGCGCACCGCAGGATGTGGTCGCCCTCGACGTGCTCGTCGACGACGTCCTGAATCAGGTCGAGGCCCACCTCCCCCGGGAACGGGTCATCGTGGAGGTCCCGCTCGACACGCCGATGCGCACCATCCCCGGACGTGTCCGCCAGGTGCTCGTCAACCTGCTCGTCAACGCGGCAAAGTACAGCCCGCCCGACTCGCCGGTCCTGCTGCAGGCCACGCGCCTCGACGATCGTGTGTCGTTCGAAGTCGTCGACGAGGGCCCCGGCATCCCCGAAAGCACAGTCGAGTCGTTGTTCGAGGCGTTCCAGCGAGGGAAGGGCGCCACCACCGCCGAAGGGATCGGGCTCGGCCTGTACCTGGTGAGGAACCTCGTGCGTTCGCTCGGCGGGACGATCGAGCTGCTCCCCCGCAAGGGCGGCGGAACCCTCGCTCGCTTCGAGCTGCCGCAGAAGCGTCTCGAAGACGCCAGCGCTCGGATTCCCAGGGGGACGCGGCGCACGCACCTCCAAGCGCTGACATAGCGGTAGCGCCGTCGGCGCCGCGGGCGCGCAACGCCATTTCTCAGCCCTCGCCGCGGAGAAACTCCTCGATCTCGCTCACGAGGTTGTCGCCGTCCGGAAGCTCGTCGGGCTGCGCGTCGAGCCGGGCGACGAGCTCGGCGATGTCCGACCGCGCCTCCACGGTTTCCTCCACTTGACGCTGATACGCCGCCGTCTCACGGTCGAGCGGCACGAGGTCGATGTCGACCCCCGCGACTTCCCGCAACCGGGCCAGGAGTGACCGCGTCGCCGCCGGCGACACGGTGCCCGACAGGTAGTGCGGCACCTGCGCCCACAACCCCACGGCGGGCAGCCCGGCTTCGGCGGCGGCGAACTGGATGACGGTCTGCGCGCCCGTCGGACCCGCGTAGTCAACTCGCAACGGACTCAGCTCCTGGGCCAGCGAGCGGGTCCCGGCGGTGGCGAGGACTTTGACGGGGCGGCGGTGCGACACCGGCGCGGGCATCCCCCCGAGGGTCACGAGCATGCGGGCATCGCGATCCTGGGCGAGCTTGACGGTCTCCGCCGCAAGGCGGGGCCACCGCACCGAGGGCTCGGGGCCGTGACACACCACGACGTCGGTGCCGGCGCGGCCGGCGGTGAACACGATGGACGGCCACACGACCTTGCGCGTCACGCCGTCGATCAACTCGATCATGGGCCGGGTGGCCTGCAGATCGGCGTACTCGCTCAGGTCGACGCGTCCGATCTCGGTGGATCCCTGGGCGTGCTCAGCGAGGTATCGGGCCGCGGCCTCCCCCGCGCTCCCAGCGTCGACCCATCCCGAGAGCGCGACAACGACCACCGGCCGTTCGAGCGGCACGTCTTGCGTGATCTCGATCACGTCGGTCACTGTACCGACGCCGCGCACCAACCGGTGACACGAACCCACGGGAGACGAGCATGGGCGTTCGCTTCGGCGTGCACGCCGGACTGCAAAACACGACCACGGACGAATTGCGCTCGCTGTGGCGCGACATCGAGGGGATGGGCACGCAGAGCGCCCGGTTCGACTGGATCTCGATCTGGGACCATTTCTACGCCGCCGACCTCACCGGCGGAGCGCAGTGTCTCGAGGCGGTGGCGACCCACGCTGCGCTGGCGCTGTCGACGGAGCGCGTGCGCTGCGGCAGTCTCGTCTACTCCATCGGCTACCGGCACCCCGCCGTCATCGCCAACTCCATCGCCACCATCGATCAGCTCTCGGGAGGCCGCGTCGTCCTCGGGCTCGGCGCGGGATGGTGCAAGCCCGAGTACGACGCCTACGGCATCCCCTTTCCGAGCGCCGGCGTCCGACTCCGTCAACTCGACGAGGGCATCCAGTGCGTGAAGCGGCTCCTCAACGAGGAGTCCGTCGACTTCGACGGTGAGTTCTTCACGCTCACCGATGCGCGCTGCGAGCCGAGCCCGGCACAGACGCCTCTTCCCGTGTGGGTCGGAGGCGGCGGCGAGAAGGTCACGCTGCGAGTCGCCGCCGCCCACGCCGACGGGTGGAACGTGCCGTTCATCTCGGCCGACGACTTCCGCCACAAGGTCGAGGTGCTCGCCAAGCACTGCAGCGATGTGGGGCGTGACCCGGCGACCATCGAGAAGGGCGTCAATCTCGGCATGGCCTTCACCGAGGAGTCGGCGGTGGCCCAGTTCGGGGCCATCCTCCCAGCCGTGCGCCCCGGGTTGCTCTCGGGCTCGCCCCAGGAGATGACGGACATGATCGGCGGCTACGTCGACGCGGGCGCCGACTGGATCATCCTGGCCGCTCGCGCGCCGTTCGACGTCGACGCCATCCACCGCTTCGCGGCCGAGGTCATCCCTTCCGTGTCTGTGGCGCGTTAGCGGGAACCTGGCCCGATAACGCGCCACAGACGGAGAAAAGAGCGACCGATGTCAGGACGGGCCGTCACCATCCGCGCGCCAGGGCGCGTCAACCTCATGGGTGATCACACCGACTACAACGACGGCCTCGTGCTGCCCGTCGCCATCGATCGCGAGTGCCGAATCACCGCGGCGCCGCGATCGGACGGCCTGGTCGTCGCCCGATCACGCGAAGTCTCGGGCGAGGTCAGCGTCGCCGCCGATGGAAGTGACGACGCGTCGGCGGTGCAACCTCCGTGGGGTCGCCTGCTCGCCGGTGTCGTGGCGGCGCTCGTCGACCGGGGTCACCTCATCATCGGCGCGGATCTCGCCGTCAGCTCGAGCGTGCCGGTGGGATCGGGGCTCTCCTCGAGCGCGTCGTTCGCGGTGGCGGTGGCCTCGGCCCTCGCCGCCGCGTCGGGCGTCGACCTCGCGCGCCGCGACCTCGCGCTCGTCGCCCAGGAAGCCGAGCAGCGCGCCACCGGCGTGCCGTGCGGGGTCATGGATCAACTGGCTTCGGTCGAAGGCGTCGCCGACCACGCGCTCCTGATCGACTGTCGGACGCTCGGCGTGCTCCCGATCGCGCTGCCGCCCGACATCGCCATCCTGGTGGTGCACTCGGGTGAGCCGCGGTCGCTCACGAGCACCCCTTACGCCGATCGGCGCGCCCACTGCGAGCGCGTCGCCGCCGACCTTGGCATCCCCTCGCTGCGCGACGCCACCTACGACCAAGTAGCCGCCGACCCGATCGCCCGGCACGTGGTGACGGAAAATGCCCGGGTGACCGCCGCCGCCCTGGCCCTCGCCGCCCACGACCTCCCTGCGCTCGGCGACGCCATCGCCGCGAGCCACGCCAGCCTTCGCGACGACTTCGACTGCTCGACGCCTGCGCTCGACGATCTCGTCGCCGTGATGCACGGGGCGGGCGCCATCGGGGCGCGCCTCACCGGTGCGGGATGGGGAGGGTGCGCGGTGGCCCTCGTCGAGCGCGACGACGTCGAGAGCGTCGTCAACGCCGTCGGAGACCTCACGCACTGGGTGTGCGCGGCCGTCGACGGGGCGTCGGCGGTGACGGCGTGATCCGCGAATGGCCCGACGCGGGCATCCGCCTCGAGATTGCCGATCCCGCCTCCCTCGAGGAGCGCGGCGACGGCGTGATCGCGGTCTCGGGAACCAAGGTCGACGCCGGGCGGATCGTGGCCCTCGACGCGGTCGCCAACCTCGACCCCGCCAGTTCGTCGCGCCTCGTCAACGGGTACCAGTCGTGGGATTACTGCGGAATCCGCCGCGCCACAGAGCCCGGCCACACGTGGTGGGGCGGCGCGCTCGCCGGGCGAGACGGAGCGCTCGCCTTCCTCGCCGCCACGTCCGACCGCCTCGCCACGTCGATCCGCACCGAGCCGGGCCTGGGCGGCATCCGCCTCGTCGCCCTCGCCGGTGGCGCGCCTGATCTCGTGCCGACGCCACCGTCGTGGGGGTTCATCCCATCCGAGGCGACCGCGCTCGATCTCGGACGTCACGCGATCACGGCGAGCGAGCCGATTCTCCTCGCCGCCGACCGAGACCCGCTCGCGGCAATGGAGCGCGTCGCGACCCGCGTCGCCGCGGCCGGCCGGGCGCGGCGGTGGGACGGCCCGCCCATGCTCGGATGGGAGAGCTGGTATCACTACGGCTTCTCGGTCACGCCCGAAGTGGTGCTCGCCAACGCCCGCCTCATGCGCGAGCGGTTTCCCGAGCGCTTCGCGCTGATCCAGATCGACGACGGGTGGCAGCACTCCTACGGCGACTGGACGCCGCGCGATGGATGGCCGCACGACCTCGCCTCGCTCGTTGGCGAGATCGCAGACCACGGCTGCTTCGCGGGTCTGTGGCTCGCGCCGTTCATGGTCGCCCCGGGCGAGCCGGGGATCGGCGTCGACCACCCCGACTGGCTCATCGGCCACGCCGCGTCGCGCCACCCGCTGCGTGACCCGCTCATGAACCGTCACGGCGTGGACGCCACCCACCCTGATGCCACCGCGTGGCTCCGCGAGCTCGGCACCCAAGTCCGCCGATGGGGCTTTCGCATGGTCAAGCTCGACTTCCTCTACATCGGTGCGCAGGAAGGGCGCCGCCACAACCCGACCCTCACGGGAACGGAAGCACTGCGGGCCGGCTTGCGCGCGTTCATCGACGGCGTGGGCGACGACGTGTACGTCCTCGGGTGCGGCATGCCGTTCCTCCCCGCCGTGGGGTTGTGCCACGGCAACCGGATCGGGGGCGACCTCGCCGCGCCCCGAATCTGGGACGTCGCTGAGCTTTCGCCGTTCGACCCGGAACAGGGCTGGCTCGGCATCCCCCCGACCGCTCGAAACGTCGCGGCGCGGTGGTGGTCGCATCGCCGCCTGTTCGACAACGACCCCGACGTGGTCATGGGGGCCGGCCCCGACGACGGCCCGCCCTACACGACCAACGAGGCCGAGGTCCTCGCCGCGCTCGCAACGGCATGCGGCGGACCCTTCTTCATCGCCGACGACCTGGCATCGCTCCCGGCTGCCAAGCGGGCCGTCCTCGAGGACCGTCGTTGGCTCGACCTGGCGTGGAGCGCAGAGAGCCGGCCGCTCGACCTGTTCGCCGCTCCCGACACGGCGCCGAACCCCGACTTCTACGCCCAGCCCACCGCGTTGCCCGCGGTCTGGGAGGTCGCCGGTCAACGCGTCACCTTTGACTGGGCGCGTCGCGCGGTCGCG
>DATDOY010000131.1:0-2137 GCA_035293045.1 Acidimicrobiia bacterium | reverse complement strand
GACTCGGCCCGGGGATTGCGGGCCAGCTCGTCGGGGGACGGCCGAAGCGGGCGCCGGGTCAGCACCCGGGCCGAGCCGCCGCGGGAGGTTTCGCGCGTGGGCAGGCCGGAGGCGTGAGACCCGCCCGTCGACCAGTCGACGAAGCGGCGTTTCACGATCCGGTCTTCGAGAGAGTGATACGACAACACCACGAGGCGACCGCCGGGCGCGAGCGCGTCGAAGGCGGCGTCGAGGCCGCGCTCGAGCTGCCCGAGTTCGTCGTTCACGGCGATGCGAAGGGCCTGGAACGTGCGCTTGGCGGGGTGCCCCCCGGTTCGGCGCGCCGGCGCCGGAATGGCGGCGCGAATGGCGTCCACGAGTTCGCCCGTCGTGGTCACAGGGCGGCGGCGCAGGATCTCGCGTGCGATCTGGCGAGCGAAACGCTCTTCGCCGTAGCCGCGAAGGATGCGGGTGAGCTCGCGTTCGTCGCTCTCATTGACGAGATGAGCGGCGGTTTCCAACCGGGTGCGGTCCATGCGCATGTCGAGAGGGGCGTCGTATCGATAGGAGAACCCCCGGTCGGGGTCGTCGAGCTGCGGGCTGCTGACGCCGAGGTCGAAGAGGACGGCCGTGACGGGACGCGGTGCCGCCGGCGCCACTCCCTCCCTGCCTCGCATGCCTCGATCGCTCACGTGCCCCCCTGCCCGTTCGCTTGGTGTCGGCTCCGTCGCTGCTCCGGGGAGCACGGTGGCGAGCGCCTCGGCGAGATGGTCGAAGCCGGAGTGCACGATCGTCACCCGATCTCCGAACTCGGCGAGGACCCGGCGGACGGCGGCGACCGCGGCCTCGTCCCGATCGATGGCGACGAGGTGGAGGTCGGAGCGGGAGGACAGGAGTCGGGCGGCGTGTCCACCCCCGCCCGCCGTGGCGTCGACGGCGATGCCCGGGGGGACCTCCGAGAACAACTCGGTGACCTCCTCGGCCATCACGGGCTCGTGGGTGAACGATCCGCCGGTGCTCACGTCGCTCCTGACCGGGAATTCACGATCCCCGTTCAGCCCCCCGGCCGGCGAAACGCCGTCCGGTTGTCTCTCCGGATCGACTCGGATGGAAGCGGGCGGAGTAGGGGCCTCCCACCGTGCCGACCGGGGGGCTGAACGGGGATCGGAGATCCCGTCCGCGCACCGGATGCTCTTGTGCTCCTGTGTGGCTCCCTCTTCGGTGTCCTTTCGTCGCCCGTCGTCTTTGGGTGAATCGTTGGGTGAATTCGTGGGGCGATCAGATGCCCAGGTCGGGCATCTCGCCGACGGCCAACTCGGTGTCGCCGTCCGCACTGCGGTCGGCCCAGTCCTGTGCGTTCCAGATCTCGACGTGCGTGAATGCCCCGGTGACCACGACCTCCCGGTCGAGGCCCGCGTACACCCGGAGGTTGTTGGGGATCGCCACCCGACCCTGCTTGTCGGGGGCCACCTCCATGGCGCCGGCGAAGAGGGACCGGGCGGCCGCCCGCTCCCGAGGGCCGCCGCGGGCCAGTTCCCGCGTGCGGGTGGCCACGGCTTCCCACTCGTCGGGGGGATAGACGGCCAGGCACTTGTCGCGTCCCTTCGCGATCACCGCGCCGTGCCCCAGGCCGTCGCGAAATTTGGCAGGGAGGATGACTCGGCCCTTGTCGTCCAGGTTGTGCTGGAACTCACCGAGAAACATCCCCGCTCCATCACTCGCTCCCTTGGATGTCGGCGATCGAGCGGCTCCGCGCGATCCACCGGCCCCCACTGCTCTCCACTGCGCCCCACTCTATGCCCCCACTCCCCCACCCGTCAACACCGATTCCCCCCACTTCTCACCACAGAATCGCCCGAATCCCGCTCAAACCGGACGGGCCCGCCGTCGAAATCATCCCGACGGCGGGTCGAGATCCCTCCACCTGGGCCTCGCCGAACGTTTCGTGTGCACTTCCCGTCGTGGAATTCCGACAAACCGGACACGATCACGACGGAAAGTGCACAACAAAGTCGCCGTCGAGCCGATCGAGGCGGCCGGGGTGGGGTGACGGAGCGAGGTGGCGGGCGGGTGGGCGAGCGAGCACGGCTCGGGCGGCCGGGGTGGGGTGACGGAGCGAGGTGGCGGGCGGGTGGGCGAGCGAGCACGGCGCGGGCGG
>DATDOY010000130.1:0-2167 GCA_035293045.1 Acidimicrobiia bacterium | reverse complement strand
GACGTCAGCGGGCGATGAAGTACTTGGCGTCGGGGTGGTGGCAGATGATGGCGGAGGTCGACTGTTCGGGGTCGAGCTGGTATTCGTCCGACAGCGTCACCCCGATGCGCTCGATGTCGAGCAGCTCGGCGACCTTGGTCTGGTCCTCGAGATCAGGGCACGCCGGGTAGCCCCACGAGTAGCGCCCGCCCCGGTACTGCTGGCGGAACAGGCCGGCGAGCGAGGGACCGTCCTCGTCGGCGAACCCCCACTCCTCGCGGATGCGCCGGTGCCAATACTCGGCGAGGGCCTCGGCCATCTCGACGGCGAGCCCGTGGAAGTGCAGGTACTCCTGATACCGATCGGCGGCGAAGAGCTCGCGCTCATACGGGCTCGCGGCCGGCCCCATCGTCACGACATGGAAGGCCGCGTAGTCGGGCTCGGTCGTCGGGCCGTCGGCCGGCCGGAAGAAGTCGGCGATGCACAGGTGCTTGTCGTCTTTCACCTGCCGCGGGAACCGGAACCGCAACCACTCCTGCGATCGCGTGTCGTCCTTCCACACGACGAGGTCGTTCCCCTCGGAGTTCACGGGGAAGTACCCCCAGGCGACGGCGGGCTGGAGCACGTCGTGCGCCTTGGCCGACGCGAGCTCCTCGCGCAAGACGGCCCGCACGCGGTCCTTGAACTCGTCGTCGGTCTCGCCCCCCTCGGGCCGGTACTGCCACTGGTTGCGGAAGAGCGCCGTCTCGTTGAGGTAGCCGGCGATGTCGTCGAGCGAGATCCCCTTGGCCACCCGCGACCCGATGAACGGCGCCTCGAAGACCGGGTTGTCGCGCGCCACCGTCGGCGCGGCGACGAACTCGAGCGCCTCAGCCGCCTCGGCCTCCTTGCGCTCGGTGCGGCGGGGGAGGTCGCGTCCGGCGATCTCGCGTCCGAACGAGGGATCGATCGCCCCCGAGCGCTTCTGCTCCATGAGCTGGTCCATCACGTGCAGGCCCTCGAAGGCATCCTTGCCGTAGAAGACGGGCCCGTCGTAGACCTCGCGTAGGTCGCGCTCCACGTACGTGCGGTTGAGCGCGGCGCCGCCGAGCAACACGGGCACGTCGGCGAGGCGACGCTCGTTGATCTCCTGCAGGTTCTCGCGCATGATGATGGTGCTCTTCACGAGCAGCCCGCTCATCCCGATGGCGTCGGCGGCGACCGAGGACGCCTTGTCGAGGAAATCGGTGAGCGGCACCTTGATGCCGAGGTTGTGCACCTCGTAGCCGTTGTTGGTGAGGATGATGTCGACGAGGTTCTTGCCGATGTCGTGCACGTCGCCCTTGACCGTCCCGATGACCACGACGCCCTTGCCCGACCCGTCGGCTCGCTCCATGTGGGGCTCGAGGTAGGCGACGGCGGCCTTCATCGTCTCCGCGCTCTGGAGCACGAACGGGAGCTGCATCTGCCCCGAGCCGAAGAGGTCGCCCACCACCTTCATCCCGTCGAGCAGCACGTCGTTGACGATCTCGAGGGCGGGCCGGGTGGTGAGCGCCTCCTCGAGATCGGCCTCGAGGCCTTCGCGCTCGCCGTCGATGATGCGGTGCTTGAGGCGCTCCTCGACCGGCCACCCGGAGCGGTCCTCGCGTTCGATTGCCCCCGCCTCGACGTCCTCGAAGAGCGTGATGAACTCCTGGAGCGGGTCGTAGTCGGCGGCCCGCCGGTCGTAGATCAGATCGAGCGCCACGTCCCGAGCGCGATCGTCGATCTTGTGCATGGGCATGATCCGCGCGCCGTGCACGATGGCGGCGTCGAGGCCGGCCTCGACGCACTCGTGGAGAAACACGCTGTTGAGCACGTGCCGAGACGCGGGCTTCAGGCCGAACGAGACGTTCGACACGCCGAGCACCGTCGAAGCGCCCGGCAGTTCCGTCTTGATGCGGCGGATGGCCTCGATGGTTTCCATGGCGTCGCGCCGCAGGTCGTTGTCGCCCGTCGACAGGGGAAAGGTGAGGGCGTCGAAGATCAGATCGGTGGGTGGGATGCCGTAGCGCTCGCCGGCGATGTCGTAGAGGCGCTTGCACACCCGCAGCTTCCAGTCGGCGTCGCGAGCCTGGCCCTCCTCGTCGATGGCGAGACAGATCACGCCCGCCCCGTAGTCGCGGGCGAGCGAGAACACGCGGTCCATCCGCTTCCCTTCGGCCTCCCC
>DATDOY010000129.1:0-6803 GCA_035293045.1 Acidimicrobiia bacterium | reverse complement strand
AAGACGCTCCTGCGGCTGCATCGGGGCGCCGAGATGATGGCCGTCCCGATTTTCCTTCCGGCCGACGCCGAGATCGAAGGGCCCCGGGGCGAGGAGTTTCCCGCCGTGGACAAGACGGCGGCCTTCGAACCGGAGCGGCGTTACCTCCTGCGCGAGCAGACGGACGGCGGGTCACCCGTGTTCGGGTGGGGCATCCCGGGCTTGGTGGCGCTCCTCGGCGCGATCGCGGTCGGGTCGTTTGGGTGGATCGTGCGCGGCCTGCGCGCCGGGCCTCCAACCGGAACGGCCGTCACGACGCCGAAGGAACCTGTTCCCGTCGGCTGACCGAGCGGCCGTTCGTGGTCAGGTGATCTCGAGCATGCGGCGGAGGGCCGCGCGCGCCCATTCCGCGGTGTCGTCGTCGACGACGATGCGGTTCACGGGCTGGCCGTCGACGATCGCCTCGAGGCACCACGCCAAATGGGGGGCGTCGATGCGGAACATCGTGGAGCACGGGCAGATGAGCGGGTCGAGCGAGAACACGGTCTTGTCCGGGTTGTCGGCGGCCAGGCGCTGCACCATGTGAATCTCGGTGCCGACGGCGAAGGTCGTCCCCGCGGGAGCGTCGCGGACCGTGCGGAGAATGTACTCAGTGGAACCGACCTCGTCGGCGACTTCCACCACTTCGTGGGAGCACTCGGGGTGGACGACGACCCGAACGCCAGGGTGTTCCGCTCGCGCCGCGGCGACGTGGTCCGTCGTGAATCGCTGGTGCACGGAGCAGTGCCCGCGCCAGAGGAGGAAGGTCGCCTCCTTCACGGCTCGCTCGTCGAGTCCGCCGAGTTCGAACCGCGGGTTCCAGACCTGCATGTCGGTCTCGGTAAAGCCCATCTGGTAGCCGGTGTTCCGTCCGAGGTGCTGGTCGGGGAAGAACAGGACTTGGCTCCCCTTGGCGAGAGCCCACTCGAGGATGGCGCGTGCGTTGGAGGACGTACACACGGCGCCGCCGTTGCGCCCCACGAAGGCCTTCAGCGCGGCAGACGAGTTCATGTACGTGATCGGGACGACCTTGCTGACATCGGTGATGTCGGTCAGCGCCTCCCAGCATTCGTCGACGGAGTCGGTGTCGGCCATGTCGGCCATCGAGCAGCCGGCGTTGAGGTCGGGGAGATAGACCTGCTGGTGCGGGCCGGTGAGGATGTCGGCCGCCTCGGCCATGAAGTGGACTCCGCAGAAGACAATCTCGGTGGCGCGGTCGTTGTCGGCGGCGAAGCGGGCGAGATTGAACGAGTCGCCCCGCGAGTCGGCGAACTGGATCACCTCGTCGCGCTGGTAGTGATGGCCGAGGATGAGGAGCCGGTCGCCGAGCGTGTCCTTGGCGGCACGGATCCGCGCCTCGTTGTCGTGCAGGGACGCGGTGGTGTACCGGTCCGGCAGAGGAACCTGCAGACGCAGCATCCCGGGTTGTCCTCCTCGTCCTGCTCCGGTTGAGGCCGGTGGGGGCGCCTGGCCGCCGTCCCACGGTGATGTCGGCCCCGGAGCCGATGTGCCGCCATGCCAGGGCGGTGCACAGAGTGTAACGCCGCCTCCCGGGTGCCCCATTCCTCGTTCTTGGATGGGAATTGGCTCCGGGAGAGCCGATTCCCATCCAAGAACGAGGGCTTGACCGCGAGAATGGGGGAGCCATGGAGCGACCTGATCTCACCACCCTCCCCGACAAGCCCGGCGTCTACCTGTTCAAGGACCGCCACGGGCGGGTGGTCTACGTCGGAAAGGCGAAGAGCCTCAAGACCCGGGTCAGCACGTACTTCGGCGCGTTGTCGGGGGACGCGCTGGCCGACAAGACCCGCCAGATGCTCGACGTGGCCGAGTCGGTCGAGTGGATCGAGGTGCGCACCGAACCCGACTCACTCTTGCTCGAGAACGAGCTGATCAAACAGCACCAGCCCCGCTTCAACATCCGGCTCAAGGACGACAAGTCGTTCCCCTTCCTCGCCGTGACCGTTTCGGAGCAGTGGCCGCGGGCGATGGTGATGCGCGGGCGCAAGCGCAAGGGCACCCGCTACTTCGGTCCGTACGCCCACGCCTACGCGATCCGCGAGACCCTGGACCTACTCCTGCGCACCTTCCCGATTCGCACGTGCTCCGACACCAAGTTCCGCCGCCACGAGCGCATGGGCCGCCCCTGCTTGTTCGCCCACATCGAGAAGTGCGCCGCGCCCTGCGTCGGCGAGGTCTCGCCGTCCGACTACGCCGAGCTCGTCGACGAGCTGCTCCGGTTCCTCGAAGGCGAGACCGACGACGTGCTCAAGCGCCTCGAGCTGGGGATGCACGCCGCCGCCGACGCGCTGGAGTTCGAGCGCGCGGCGCGGATGCGGGACCAGCTCGAGTTGGTCCGGCGCGCCGTCGAACGCCAGGAGATCGTGGGGGAGCGGAGCGAGAGCTTCGACGCCGTGGGGCTCGACGAGGATCCCATCGAGGCGTCGGTCCAGGTCTTCAACGTGCGCAGGGGCCGCATGACCGGCCGCAAGGGGATGGTGATCGACAAGGTGGAGGACGTCGAGACGCCCGCGCTCGTGGCGCGCCTGCTCGGACAGCTCTACGAGGGTGCGGATTCGACCGACGTCCCCCGCGAGGTGCTCGTGCCGGTGCTCCCCGAGGACCACCCCCAGTACGAGCGGTACCTCTCGAAGTTGCGCGGGTCGCCGGTCACCATCCGGGTCCCCCAGCGCGGTGGAAAGCGGCGGCTCATGGAGACGGTGCGCATCAACGCCAAAGAGGCGTTCCTCCAGCATCGGCTCCGGCGGTCGTCGGACCACAACGCGCGTGCCAAGGCGCTGATGGCGCTCCAGGACGCTCTGGGACTTGCGGAAGCGCCCCTGCGCATCGAGTGCTTCGACATCTCGCACCTCCAGGGGGGCGAGATCGTGGGGTCGATGGTTGTGCTCGAGGACGGCATCCCCAAGCGGGCGGATTATCGGCACTTCAAGGTGAAGACGCTCGACGGTCAGGACGACTACGCGGCGATGGAAGAGGTCTTGACCCGGCGCTATCGCAATGAGCTGCGTGATCGCGAGGACCGGGCCTTGCATGGGTCGCCCCGCCGTCGGTTCGCGTACCCCCCCAACCTCTGTCTCGTCGACGGCGGCCGAGGCCAGCTCAACGTGGCGGTTCGCGTGATCGAGGAACTCGGCCTCGACGAGGAGATCGCGGTGGCGTCGCTCGCGAAGCGTTTCGAGGAGGTGTATCTGCCGGATCGTCCGGAGCCGGTTCGCATCGCCCGCGACTCGGAAGCGCTGTACTTGCTCCAGCAGGTGCGCGACGAGGCGCACCGCTTCGCCATCGAATACCACCGCAAGCTCCGCGGCAAGAAGATGACCAAGTCGGTGCTCGACGACATCGCCGGCCTCGGGCCGACCCGCAAGAAACGCCTGCTGCGGGAGTACGGGTCGGTGAAGAAGCTGCGCGAGGCTTCCCTCGCCGAACTGAAGGGGCTCGCGTGGCTCCCCGAGAGCGTCGCGGCGGCCCTCTACCATCGGCTCCACGGACTCGCGGGGCTGGCGCGGCCGGAACCCGCCCCCGACGCCAGTCCTGATCCCGTCCCGGCACCGCCCACCGAACCGCGTGAGGAGCGCCCATGAAAGCCGATGACCAGCACCTTGAGGTCATCATCATCACCGGGCTCTCGGGCGCAGGCCGGTCCGAAGCCGCCAACGTGCTCGAAGACCTCGGCTATTTCGTGATCGACAACCTGCCGGCGCCGCTCATCTCGAAAGTGGCCGAGCTCGCGGGCGGCAAGAGCGCCCAGCGCTACGCGTTCGTGATCGACGTGCGATCTGGTCAGTTCCTCGACGCCATCGCGGGAGCGCTCGAGGAGCTCACCGCCCTCGGGGCCCGCACCCGCATCCTGTTCCTCGAAGCCTCCGACGAGTCGCTCGTCCGGCGCTTCGACGCCACCCGTCGACGGCACCCTATTGACGCCGACCGCGTCTCCGATGGGATCGCCACCGAGCGAGCCATGCTCGAGGACCTGCGGGCGCGCGCCGACATGATCGTCGACACCAGCGACTACTCCGTGCACGACCTCGCTGCGAGGCTCCGCGAGATGTTCGCCGAGCCCGCGGCTTCGCAGATGCAGGTCAGCGTCGTGTCGTTCGGGTACAAGCACGGAATCCCGCTCGACGTCGACACGATGTTCGACTGCCGGTTCTTGCCCAATCCGCACTGGGTCGACGCGCTGCGGCCGCTCACGGGCCAACACCCCGAGGTCCAGGCGTACGTGCTCGAGCGCGCCGAGACCCAGGACTTTCTGGCCGAGCTCGACCGCCTCCTTGGGCTCGTCTTGCCCGCCTACGTGAAGGAGGGGAAGCACTACCTGTCGATCGGGGTCGGCTGCACCGGAGGGCGCCACCGAAGCGTCGTGCTCGCCGAGGAGATCGCCGCCATCAGCAAGCGCCACGGCTACCCCGCGACGGTTCGGCACCGCGACGTGGAGCGTGAGTAAACCGGCGGTCGTGGCCCTCGGGGGTGGCCATGGGCTCGCGGCCGCGCTCACCTCCCTCCGCCGCTTCGCCTCACCTCTCACCGCGGTCGTGAGCGTCGCCGACGACGGCGGGTCCTCGGGACGGCTCAGGCGTGAGCGCGGGCTCCCGCCGCCGGGCGACCTGCGCAAGTGTCTGGTGGCGCTGGCCGACGAGGACTCGCCCTGGGCGGAGGTGCTCGAGCACCGATTTCGTGGCGGCACGCTCGACGGTCACGCGCTGGGCAACCTCATCATCGCCGGCCTCACGGAAGCGCTGGGCGACTTCGGCTCGGCCATCGATGAGGTGGCCTCGCTCGTCCGTGCGGCGGGATCGGTCGTCCCCGCCACCACGGCGCCGGTGGTGTTGAAGGCCGACGTCGACGGCCACCCCGTCGAGGGTCAGGTGGCCGTGGCCGCGTCGCGCGGCCGCGTTGGCCGGGTGACCATCGTCCCCGAGGACGCCCGAGCCCCGGCCCAGGCCGTGCAGTCGATCGCCGAGGCCGATCTCATCGTGCTGGCCCCCGGCTCGCTGTTCACCAGCGTCGTCCCGGTGCTCTGCGTCGAGGACATCCGCGCGGCGATCGCGTCGAGCCCGGCCAAGGTCGCGCAGGTGTGCAACCTCGCGCCGCAGATCCCCGAGACCGAGGGCCTGACCGGCGCCGACCATCTGCGCGTCGTGCTCGATCACGGCGGCCGGGTCGATGTGTTCGTCTACGACCCCGCGGCGCGACTCCTCGTCGAACCGGACGACGTCCGCGCCCTCGGCGCCGAACCCGTGGCCGCCCCCATCGGCGACTCTGAGCTCGCGGCCCACGATCCCGAGGGCCTCGCCGCGGCGCTCGCCGCCCTCCTCGCGTGACCTCGGTCTGAACCGGTTTGCGAGTCGAGGACTGGGCGCTCGTCCGTGCCCGCGCCGGCGAAGGGCGGGGCCCAGGGCGGCGTGTGAATCCCACCGCGGGTGGGGAGTAGCGTCGGCCGCAACGCTTGTTCGGCTCCGCAGGAGGACACGCCATGTCGGTGAAGGTCGGGATCAACGGGTTCGGTCGGATCGGCCGCAACTTCTATCGGGCCGTGAAGAAGGCCGGCGCCGACGTCGACCTCGTCGCCATCAACGACCTCTCGGACCCGAGCGGCATGGCCCACCTGTTGAAGTACGACTCGACGCACGGGCGCCTCGACGAAGACGTGCGGGTCGACGGCGACAGCCTCGTGGTGGGCGGGGATCGGTTCAAGGTCCTCGCCGAGCGTGATCCTGCCGCGCTGCCGTGGGGCGACCTCGGGGTCGACGTGGTGATCGAGTCGACGGGGATCTTCACCGACGGCGAAAAGGCGGCGGCGCACATCCAAGCCGGTGCCGAGAAGGTCATCATCTCTGCCCCCGCCACCAACGTTGACGCCACGTTCGTCGTCGGGGTCAACGACGACCAGTACGACCCCGCGAAGCACACGATCGTGTCGAACGCGTCGTGCACCACCAACTGCTTCGTTCCCATGATCAAGGTCCTCGATGACGCCTTCGGTGTGGAGAAGGGCCTCATGACGACGGTCCACGCCTACACCAACGACCAGAACCTCCTCGACCTCGTCCACAAGGACATGAGGCGGGCCCGCGCCTCCGCCGTCAACATCGTTCCCTCGTCGACCGGAGCGGCGCGCGCGACCAGCCTCGTGCTCGAGTCGATGAAGGGCCGGCTCGACGGCACGGCCTTGCGCGTCCCCGTGAGCGACGGATCGATCACGGACTTCGTCGGGGTACTCGGACGCGAGGTGACCCCCGACGAGGTCAACGCGGCGTTCCAGAAGGCGGCGCAGGATGGTCCTCTCGCCAACGTGCTCGTCTACACGGAGGACGAGATCGTGTCGTCCGACATCGTCGGCTCGCCGGCGAGCTGCACCTTCGACGCCAAGCTCACCATGGCGCTCGGGAACCTCGTGAAGGTCATGGGCTGGTACGACAACGAGTGGGGCTACTCGAACCGCCTGGTCGACCTCGCGCTTCTCGTCGGCGCCCGCTCTTGACGGCCGGCGTTCCCGGCCTCGCTGATCTCCAGATCTCGGAGGGGACGCGGGTCCTGCTTCGCGCCGATTTCAACGTTCCCCTCAAGGACGGCGCGATCGTCGACGACGGCCGGATCCGTGCCGCCCTGCCCACCATCGCCGAGCTGCGCAAGCGGGGAGCGGCCGTGATCGCCTGCTCGCATCTCGGGAGACCCAAGGGTGCGCCCGACCCCGCGCTGTCGCTCGCGCCCGTGGCCGCGCGTCTCGGTGAGCTGTTGGGGACGACGGTGCCCGTGTGCCCCGA
>DATDOY010000128.1:0-13648 GCA_035293045.1 Acidimicrobiia bacterium | reverse complement strand
CCGGGGCGACCACGAATTGAAAGGCGTCCCTGACCGCTGGCAGGTTCTGGCCGTCCGACCATCGGAGGAGTCACCCACACCATGACCGTCCACGAGCGACCGTTCGGCCGTTACTTCGAGGACTTCGAGCCCGGCGACATTTACAAACACTGGCCCGGCAAGACCATCACGGAATACGACGACCACCTGTTCTGTCTCATCACGATGAACCACCACCCCCTCCACATGGACGCGTGGTACGGCGAGACCCAGACCCAGTTCGGGAAGAACGTCGTGGTGGGCAACCTCGTCTACTCGGTGGTGCTCGGAATGAGCGTGGCGGACGTCAGCGGCGCGGCGATCGCCAACCTCGAGATCGAGAGCCTGCGTCACGAGAAGCCGACCTTTCACGGTGACACCATCTACGCCGAGACCAAGGTGCTCGAGAAGAAGGCGAGCGAGAGCAAGCCCGACCGAGGGATCGTGACGGTTGAGACGCGCGGGTTCAACCAGCGGGGGGAGGAAGTGTGCTACTTCCGGCGCAAGGTGATGGTGTCTCTGCGATCGGCGGCGAAGCCTCGCCAGCGTCCCTACGCCTCACCTGAAGAAGGGTGAGGCCGTACGCCTTACCTGAAGAAGGGTGAATCGCGGCGAATAGACTCCGGTCGGTTTCGTCAGGCCTACCGACGGGAGGGTGCCCACATGGCCGACGGCACTGGCCGCGAGCGGCTGATTGCCGACCTGATGAGTTCGCCGGTGGTCACGGCCTCCGTCGACGACACCATCGCGGACGCGGCGCGCAGGATGTCCGAGAAGAGGGTTGGCTCGGTCGTGGTCGTCGATTCCGAGAAACCGGTGGGCATCCTCACCGAGCGCGACATGGTGAGGTTCGCGGCGTCGGGCAGCGACGCCAATTCCGCGCTCGTGTCGGAGTGGATGACCTCCAACCCGGACACGGTTGACCCCACCGAGGCGGTGGCGGCGGCCTTCGACACGCTCGCCGAACACGACTACCGCCACATCCCGGTCGTGAGCGACGGAACGCTCGTCGGCATCGTCTCGATGCGCGACCTCATGAAGATCAGTCGCATCGTGCCCGTCGACGCGCCCGCCGCTGAGGTGCCGCGGGGACTCGAAGGGGTTGTCGTTGCCGAGACCGCCATCGGCGATGTCCGCGGGACCGAAGGCTTCTATCACTACCGCCAGTACGACGCCGTTGAGCTGAATCGAAAGCGCTCGCTCGAAGACGTCTGGTATCTGGTGTTCAACGGCTACCTCCCCGACAAGCGTCAGTCGGAAGCGTGGCGGGAACGGATCAAGCCGCTCCGCGAGATCCCCGACTCCGTCGCGCCGTTGCTTCCATCGATCGCCGCCCTCGGCGGCGACAGGTTCAAGCCGCTCGAGGCGCTCCGGACCGCGTACTCCGCGCTCACGTCGTCGCTCGAGTTTGGCCCGTCGCTCGACATCTCCCACGAGGAACTGTTCGAGAACGCCATGCGCACCTGCGCCGTCGTGCCGACCCTCCTCATGGCGCTGTGGCGACTGAACAACGGCCAAGACCCCGTCCCGCCGCATCCCGAACTCGGCTACGCCGCCAACTATCTCTACATGCTGAAGGGAGAACCGCCGACCGACCAGGAGGCGTGGGCCGTCGAGCGGTACCTGATCTCCACCATCGACCACGGCTTCAACGCGTCGACGTTCACGGCCCGCGTGATCACGTCGACCGGCGCCGACCTCGGCGCCGCCGTGGTTGGGGCCATCGGGGCGCTGTCGGGCCCGCTCCACGGCGGCGCACCGTCGCGGGCGCTCGACCTCATCAACCACATCGGCACGAAGGAGAACGCCGAGCCGATGCTGCGGGAGATGGTCGAGGAGGGCGACCGCATCATGGGGTTCGGGCACCGCGTCTACAAGACCGAGGACCCTCGATCGCGTCTACTGCGCGAGGTCGCGGAGGAACTCAACGCCGGACGCATCGACCTCGCCCGCCACATTGAGCAAACCGCCGTCGAGGTGCTCGACGACTTGAAGCCGGGCCGCAAGCTCTACGCCAACGTCGAGTTCTACGGCGGCGTCGTGATGGAGGCGGTGGGGCTGCCACCGGAGATGTTCACGCCGACGTTCACGTCGAGCCGCGTGATCGGATGGACCGCCCACGCCCTCGAGCAGGCGGCCGACAACCGACTGATCCGCCCGGCCGCGGAGTACATCGGCCCGCCACCGCCCCAGCCCGTTCCCGACCCGGAGTAGGCCGTTCCTAGGAACCCGAGTCGAGGAACTCGAGGATCAAGCGGTTGACCTCGTCGGGCCGATCGAGGTGCAGGAAGTGGCCGCTGCCCGGCACGCTTTGATAGTCGACGCCGAGCGCCGCGATGGCCGCCGGGTCGACGATGTCGGCGGCGATGCACCCATCGGCTTCGCCCTGGAGGTAGAGCGTCGGGACCGGCGCGCGCTGCGCGAACGAGGCCCGAACGTCGTCGAGACCGGGGTCGGGAGTGTGGTCGGCCCCCAGCATCGCCCGGTAGTAGCCGATGGCCGCCGCGAGTGAGCCGGGCGCCGACAGCGTTTCCTTCAGCGCTTTCATGTAGTCCGCCCCGGGGTCGAGGCCGGGCGACCAGTCACGCCAGAGCATGTCGATGAAGGCGAGGTCGTTGTGCGGGACGGCGAGGTCAGCGAGCGGGTGCTGGAACAAGAACATGTACCACGACCGCTTGAGCTGCTCGGGGCTCTCGAGAAAGGCCTGGATGAGGGTGGCCCCCGGCGGGACGGCCATGGCCACGACCTTCTCGAAGCGGTCTGGGCGGTAGGCGGAGGCGGGGTACGCCGCCGCGGCGCCCCAGTCGTGGCCGATGAGCACGGCGCGCCCGTCACCCCCGAGGGCGTCGGCGAGATCGCACGCATCTTTGGCGATGGCGGCGAGCTCGTAGTTGCCGTCCGGTGCGAGTCCGCTCGGGTGGTAGCCGCGCAGCCACGGCGCCACGGCGTGGAAGCCGGCGTCGCCCAGCGCGGGGAGCAGGTGCTTCCACGTGGGCGCGTGGTCGGGAAAGCCGTGCAAACACAGGGCCAACGGCCCGTCGGGCGGCCCCTCCTCCAGGTACGCGAAGTCGATGCCGTTGGCCGTGACGCGCTGAATCTCGCTCATCGGGGCAGGCTAGGGCGCAAATGTGGCGGCCGCCCATGTGACCTCGGTCGCACTCCGCTATACGGCGAATCTTCCGGCTGGCTATTCTCCGCCCCACATGAACGTCACCTTTTACGGCGTTCGCGGCTCGACGCCGTGTGACTGCCGCGACCAGGAGCGGTATGGCGGCAACACGTCGTGTGTCGCGCTCGAGGCGCCGGGCGAGACGCCGATCGTGTTCGATCTCGGCACCGGGCTGCGGTATTTCGGGGCCGATCAACCCACCGACGGAAGTTTTCGCGGCGCGGTGCTGCTCTCGCACCTGCACTGGGACCATGTGCAGGGGCTCCCGTTCTTCGTGCCGATCGACCGCCCCGGCGCCCGCCTCGCGGTGTACGGGCCGGAGCAGGAGGAAGGCCCGCTCGGCGAGGTGTTCACGGGCATCATGCGCCCGCCTTACTTTCCGGTGACGCCGTATGAACTCCGGGGCACGATCGACTTTCACGATTGTGGCGACACCGACTTCGAGTTCGAAGGGCGCCGCATCAAGTCGCGGTGGGTGCGCCACAACGGACCCACCCTCGGGTATCGGGTGGACTGGAACGGACACTCGGTGGCCTACATCCCGGATCATGGGCCAGGCACAAAACCCGAGGACGCCGACGACCACGTTCCCCGGCGAATTCACGAGCTGTGCGACGGCGTCGACCTGTTGATCCACGACGCGCAGTACTCCCCGGCGGAATACGAGCAGAAGCGCCACTTCGGTCACTGCACGGTGCAGTACGCCGTCCATGTCGCCCGGGAGTGTGGTGCCAAGACGCTTGCAATGTTCCACCACGACCCGTATCACGACGACGGCGCGATCGACGCGTTGCTCGTCGAGGCGCAGGCCGAGGCCAACGGGTCGGGGGTAGAAGTCATCGCGGCGCGTGAGGGTCTCGTGATCTCCTACGACTCGACGAGTTCGACGGCAGCCCGCGCGGCGGGATCCGCACTTGGCTGAGATCGACGGCGCCCTCTACCGTCAGGTGCTCGGTCATTTCGCCACCGGCGTCACGGTGATCACGGCCGTGGACTCCGGTGAGCCGGTCGGTATGGCCGCCAATTCCTTCACGTCCGTCAGCCTCGATCCTCCGCTCGTGCTGTTCTGCGCGGGCACGTCGTCGACGACCTGGCCGCGCATCGACGCCGCGGGGGCCTATGCCGTCAACATCTTGGCGGGCGACCAAGAAGAGGTGTCCCGGAAGTTCGCCGCCAAAGACGGCGACCGATTCGAGGGCGTGGGGTGGAGCACCGCCGTCACCGGGTCGCCCATCCTCGACGGCGCTCTCGCATATCTCGACTGCACCATCGACGCCCGCCACGACGCCGGCGATCACGTACTCGTCGTCGGACGCGTCGTCGACCTCGCCGTGCCTCGCGAAGGCCCCCCGCTCCTGTTCTTCCGAGGCGGCTACGCCGACCTCGCGCCCTAGGAACCGGCGCCGCTGCTGTCTGCGCTCGCGGCCGGCGTGCTGGCCCTGGTGCTTGCGATCTCCGGCTTCGCGAAGGCCCGGCATCGTGCCGAGACGCACGCGTCGATCGTCGGGCTCGGCGTGCCCGCGACGTTGGCGCCAACCTTCCGGTGGGCGCTCCCGGTCACGGAGCTTCTCGTCGCGACGATTCTGATCGCGCCGGCCACGCGCCTGGCGGGCGCGATCGCCGCCGTCGCGTTGTTCGGCGTGTTCACGGTGATCATCGCTGGAAACCTGATGGCCGGGCGCCGACCACCATGCGGCTGCTTTGGAGAACGAGGCGGCGCCGCGATCTCGGCGTGGACCCTCGCCCGCAACGTGACCTTCATGGCCCTCGCCATCCTGGCGATCCCCTGACGGGCCGGTAACCTCGCCGTCCGTGCCGATCATCGAGGAAGCGAAGGAGATCCGCGGCGTCTACGTCGTCACGCCCGACCTGCACGGCGACGAGCGAGGCGTGTTCATCGAGACCTTCCGCCGAGAGTGGGTTCCCGGCGCCAAGGAGATGGTGCAGGGCAACCGCGCGGATCGACAGGCAGGCTGTTTCGTCGGGATGCACTACCACCGGAACCAGGCTGACTTTTGGTACGTGCCGATCGGGGAGGCGTTCGTGGTGCTCCACGATCTCCGCGAGGGTTCGCCGACGCAGGACGAGACGTTCCAGACCCGGATGGGACCCGCCTTCGGGCACCCGAGCTTGTACATCCCGCCCGGCGTCGCTCACGGCTTCTGGTCCATCACCGACATGACGATCACCTATCTCGTCGACCAGTACTACAACCCGGCCGACGAGTTGGCGGTGAGCTGGCGGGACCCTGGGATCGCGGCCGAGTGGCCCGGTTCTGATCCCGTGCTCTCGGAACGCGATTCGTCCGCCCCGTTCCTCGCCGACATCGACCCGGCGCTCCAGCCCCGCTGGTCGACCTGAGCCCTACTCGCGAACCTTCACCAGGTCGGCGTCGGGAACGTTGCCGACGAAGCGGGCGTGGATTCGACCGTTGGCGGCGGCGAACAAGACGGTCGGCGCCGTGCGCACGCCGTAGCGGCGGGCCAGGTCGGGTCGGTGGGCAACGTCGATCTCGATGAGATCCGCGGTCGGGTCGAGCCGGGCGATGCGCTCCTTCACGGGTTCACAGGTGGCGCAGTATTCGGTGGTGAAGACCACCCACGTGGCGTTCACGCCGGCGAGACCCTCCGGCAACGGCGGGAGATCGAGCGCCGTCATGTTTGCCCGCCGACTCGTCGTGTACGCCCGCGCCCCGGCGACGACGAGTCCCAGGAGGCCGGTGGCGACCAGCGTCCGACCGATCACGACGGTTCCGCCCCGCGGACCGACGGACCAGCCGGCGACCATCCCGCAGAGGAGCGCTTCTTCCACCACACGTAGGCCTCACATCCGACGCACAGTCCCGTGACGGCGGCAAGCGCCGCGAGACCGGCGACGGCAAGGGCGAGGGCGTCGGCGAGACCGGGGACATCCGTCGCGAGGGCATACGTGGCCGCGGCGAGGAACGCGGTGCCGATGGCGGCGGCGAACCGCGGTGGGCGGGGATCTTCGAGGTCGGTGGGCGGGCCGAGCCGGGGTTGGATCAGATCGCGGTAGATCCGCAGCACCGGGCCGAGCGTGGAACCCCCCACGGCCGACAGCGCCAGCACGATCCCGACGCCGGGGTACACGCCGCGCGCCTCGAACACGAACCCGACGAGAAGGGCGAAGGCCGCCACGCCCTGGTTGACCCGTGGTCCCCGAGCGTCGATGGGTTGGGGGCGGTCCCGTGTGGTCGGGGGCATCGTGGGCTGTGTCATGGCTCGAGGATATAACCCGACCGGTTTGGTCGGGAATTCCGGCGTGCGTGAGGCGTCAGACACGCCTTCAAGGGCGGGGACATACGTGCCGAAGCCACCATCGTCAGACCTTTCGTGCCTGCCCTGCGCAGGACGCAGGGCAACGCGTGCAGAATCGAGGGGTATGACAACCCGTTTCGAAGGGGTCGAGAGCGCCGAGGGCCTGGAGCGCCTCAACGCGCTCGGTCAAGCCGACGTCCTCGCTGCCGCGCTTGCCGACGTCTCTCGCATCCGTGAGGCGAGCCGCAGGCGCCGCGTTCGGCGCCTCTGCGTCGGGCTCTTCGTCACCGCGGTGTATCTCGCCATTCGGGCCGCGAGCGGCAACCCTGTCGAGGCGGGACTCCCGAGTCTTCCCGACGACGCCGCCATGTGGCTCCCGCCGGTCCTCCTCATCAGCGTGTTGCTCCTCGTCGTCGCCGGCCCGCTGTTGTTCGCGGGACGGTCACCGCACGTGCTCTACCGGCCGAGCGAGATCACGACGTCGTTCGCCGACGTCAAGGGCATGGGCATCGTGCTCGACGAAGTCGTCAAGAGCCTCAACCTCTTCCTCGGGTTCAAGACCTTCCGCGACCAGATGGGCGGCACCCCGCGCCGCGCCCTCCTGTTCGAAGGGCTGCCGGGGACGGGCAAGACCTACATGGCAAAGGCCATGGCGCGAGAGGCGGGCGTTCCGTTCCTCTTCGTGTCCGCCAGCGCCTTCCAGTCCATGTACTACGGCCAGACCAACCGAAAGATCCGCGCCTACTTCCGGGCTCTGCGAAAGGCCGCGCGTCAGGAGGGCGGCGCCATCGGGTTCATCGAGGAGATCGACGCCATCGGCGGCGCGCGGGCCAACATGCGGGCGACGCCCCGCGACGACGGACAACACGGCGCGATGCAGGTGGACGCGGCTCGGTCAGAGGGAATCGCCGGCGTCGTGAACGAACTGCTCATCCAGATGCAGAGCTTCGACGAGCCCACCCTCGGCGGGCGGTTCCGGGGCTTCATGGTCGACCGCATCAATCGCTGGCTTCCCGATGGATCACAGCTCCGCAAGGCCGTCCCACAAACGCCCAACTGCCTCGTGATTGCGGCCACCAACCGCGCGGCCGACCTCGACCCTGCGCTCTTGCGTCCCGGTCGCTTCGACCGCTCCATCCACTTCGACCTTCCGAGCCGCAAGGGACGGCGCGAGATCATCGACTACTACCTCGCCAAGAAGGCGCACGTCGCCGATCTCGATCGGGTTGAACGTCGCGACCAGTTCGCGGCGATGACGTTCGGGTATTCGCCGGTGATGATCGAGCATCTGTTCGACGAAGCCTTGGTCTGGGCGCTGCGCGACAACCGCACGGCCATGGACTGGGCCGATGTGCAGCAGGCGAAGATGACCGAGGAGATCGGTCTGAAGCAGCCGGTCGAGTACACCGACGAAGACAAGCGCATCATCGCCACCCACGAAGGCGGCCACGCGGTGACCGCCTATCTGGTCGGGCGTGGACGCAAGCTCGAGGTCCTGTCGATCATCAAGCGCAAGGACGCGCTTGGTCTGCTCGCCCACTCGGAGACCGAGGAGCGTTTCACGAGCACCCGCTCGGAGGTCTCGGCCATGATCAAGATCGCCATGGGCGGGATGGTGGCCGAGGAGCTGTTCTTCGGAGAGAGCGGCACCGGTCCCGCCGGCGACCTCGCCGCCGCCACCCGCACCGCAGCCGCGATGGTGGGGGCGTTCGGCATGGCCGGTTCGCTGATCTCGGTGGAAGCGGTCGAGCCCGGATTCATCACCGAGGGCCTCGTCGCGAAGGTTCTCGGCAACGAGGACATGCGTCGGTCCGTCGAGCACATCCTCGAGAGCGCCAAGCAAGAGGTGCGCACCCTTCTCGACCAGAACCGCCACCTCGTCGAAGCCCTGCGCGACGAGCTGCTCGCCCGCGAGGAGCTGATCGGTGACGAGATCATCGAGGTCCTCGAGAAGGCGCAGGCGCAAGGACTCCCGGTCATCGGGGCCTGACCCGTTCGTCCCCGGTTCGGCCGGCGGGCGCGAAACCATTCGGGCGCACGAGGGCGCGCTGGTACCGTTGGCGCCCGCCGCCCATCGAGGAGACTGGTGAAGAAATGGGCACCGACGTCTCGTCGGCCATCGCCACCACCCGCGACGTCCTCGCCCTCGACGCAGCTCGTGGCTGCGCCCTCGGGCTGCGTCCTCGCGGAATGGCACCGAGTGGCTCGACGATCCGCGCCGTTGCCATTTCTTCACCAGACTCCTAGACGTCCTTCTCGGGGGAGACTTCGTGCCCGAAGACCGTGAGGCCCGCCGCGGAGGCTGGCGCCTCATGGGCGAGGCGCTCACGCCCTACCGGCGACTCGTATTGCTCGGTTCCCTCTTCGCCGTCACCTGGACCGCGGCGAAGGTGGCCGTTCCATCGCTGATCCGCGTCGTCGTCGACCGTGGGGTCGTACCCGGCGACACCGACGCGCTGGTGCGTTGGTCGGCGATCCTCGTGGTGGTCGGGCTCTCCCAGGCGGTGAGTACGGGGCTCCGCCGGTACCTCGCGTTCAAAGTGTCGCTCCAGATCGAGGCCGATCTCCGCGGCCGCCTGTTCGCGCACCTCCAGCGTTTGCACTTCGCGTTCCATGATCGGACGCAGACCGGCGAGCTCATGAGCCGCGCCAACACCGACCTCCAGCAGATCCAGTTCTTTCTCGTGTTCATTCCGATCACGCTGGCCAACCTGTTGACGGTCGTGTCGGTCGCCGTCGTGTTACTTCTGACCGACGTACGGCTCGCTCTGCTCGCCCTCGCGGCCCTCCCGTTCCTCAACATCGCCGCCACCTGGTTCTCGCGGCGCCTCCACCCGGTCGTGATGGCGCTTCAGGAGCGGCTCGCCGGCGTCGCCAGCGTGGTCGAGGAGAGCGTCGCCGGCATCCGGGTCGTGAAGGGGTTCGGTTCCGAGGGATTGCAGCAGCGGCGCCTGGAGGAGGCGGCCGGCCGCGTGTACACCGAATCGATGGCGGCGGCTCGCCTGCGCGGGGCGTTCCTGCCCTTCCTCGACCTCCTGCCGATGCTCGGGCTCGTCGCCATCCTCTGGTATGGCAGTCGCGAAGTGGTGGCCGGCCACCTCACGGTGGGGGAGTTGGTGCAGTTCAACGCGTACGTGCTGCTCCTCATTTGGCCGCTGCGCATGGTGGGAATGCTCGTCGCCCAGACGGCCCGGTCGGCGGCCTCGGCCGCGCGGGTGGCCGAGGTGCTCGACACCGAGCCGGCCATCGCGGACCCCACCCGTCCGGTCGCCCTGCCGAAGCACGACGCCGATGATGCTCACCCCGCCGTGGGCGCAGGAGCGTTGGCTTTTGAGGGCGTCGAGTTCCACTACGGCCCCGGCCGGCCGGTGCTTCGCGGTTTCGACCTGGCGATCCGGCCAGGGGAGGCGGTGGCGCTGGTCGGGCCGACGGGCTGTGGCAAGACGACCGTCGCTCGACTGATCCCACGGTTCTACGACGTGACGCAGGGGCGGGTGCTGCTCGACGGCGTCGACGTTCGCGACGTGCGGCTCGGCGATCTCCGACGAAACGTTGGTCTCGTGTTCGAGGAGACGTTTCTGTTCTCATCCAGCGTCGCCGCCAACATCGCCTTCGCCGACCCCGACGCGCCGATGGAATCCATCCGTCGCGCGGCCACGCTCGCCGGCGCGGACGAGTTCATCCGCGCCCTTCCCCGTGGGTACGACACCGTCCTCGGCGAACGCGGGTTCTCGCTCTCGGGCGGACAGCGCCAGCGCCTTGCGATCGCGCGCGCCATCCTCGCCGATCCGCGGGTGCTGATCCTCGACGACGCCACGTCTTCGGTCGACCCAACCAAGGAGCACGAGATTCGCGACGCGATGGCCGAGGTGATGGCGGGGCGGACGACCATCGTGATCGCCCATCGCCCGGCGACGATCGCGCTCGCCGACCGCGTGGTGCTGCTCGATGGGGGCCGGATCATCGCCGAGGGAACCCACGACGAGTTGTTGGCGACCTCGGAGCGGTATCGGGCGGTGCTCGCCCAGGCCCTCGCCGCCGACCAGGCGAGGGCGCCCGAGGCCGAGGTGCCCTCGTGAGGGGTCCGGCCCGGGGGACCGGGCAGGTGGTCGACGGGATCGAAGAGCCGCTGTCGCCCGAGGAGGCGCGCCGCGTGATCAGGAGGACTGTCCGCCTCCTCGCTCCGTACCGGATCATGGTGATCACCGCGGTCGTCCTCTTGGTCGTCCAAACCGCCACGTTGCTCGCCGGTCCGGCGCTCCTCCGCTACGCGATCGACAGCGGCATCCGACGCGACGACGTCGGTGCGATCGATCGCGCCGGTCTCGCATTTCTCGTCGTCGTGGTCGTCGGCTTCGCGACGAGTCGCGCGGTGATCCGCACCGTGGCTCGGATCGGCGAGTCGTTTCTTCGCGACCTTCGCGAGCGCGTGTTTCGGCACTTGACCGGGCTTTCCCTCGATTTCTTCGATCGCGAGAAGGCCGGGGTGATCGTGTCGCGAATGACCTCCGACATCGACGCCCTCCAGGAGCTGGTGCAACAAGGCCTCGTGATGTTCGTCGTCAACGCACTGTTGTTCGTCGGAGCGATCGTCGTGTTGATGGCGATGAGCCCGCTGCTGGCGCTCGTCACCTTCGCGGCTGTGCCACCCGTCGTGCTGGTGAGCCGATGGTTCCGACGGGAGTCCAACAGCGCGTATCTGACGCTGCGTGATCGGATCGGAGCGACCCTCAGTTCATTGCAGGAGGGACTCTCGGGGGTCCGCGTTGTGCAGGCGTTTGCTCAGGAGGACGCCCAGGAGGAGCAGTTCCGCTCGGCCAACCGCGAGCAGTTCGAGGCCCACCTCCGTACCATCAGTCTGCAGTCGCGGTTCTTCCCCGCCATCGAGTTCGCGGGCGTAGCGGCGAGCGTCATCGTGCTCGTGGCGGGTGGCTACATGGTGAAGTCGGACGCGGTGACGGTCGGCACGGTTGCCGCCTTCGTGTTGTACCTCAACAATCTCTTCGAACCGATCAACCAGCTCAGCCAACTCTTCAGCACGATTCAGTCGGCCGGTGCGGCGCTGCACAAGCTCTACGCGCTCCTCGACGAGCGCCCCACGGTGGGGGAGCGCCCTGGTGCGTACGACCTACCTGCCACCGGTGGTCTCGGTGTCGATTCCGTCACGTTCGCGTACCGATCGGAGGAGGCTGCACCCGGAGACGCGTCGGGCAACGGGGATGCGACCGCGCGTTCGGAGCCGGTTTTGTCCAACGTCTCGGTGGCCGTTGCCCACGGGGAGCGGGTGGCGCTCGTGGGCCCGACGGGCGCGGGGAAGTCCACGCTGGCCAAGCTGATGGCGCGCTTCTACGACCCCGATGAGGGTGCCGTGTGCTTCGGCGACACCGACCTCAGGGATGCGACGCTCGGCTCCTTGCGCGAGAGGATCGTCGTCGTCCCGCAGGAGGGGTTCCTTTTCAACGGGACGGTCAGGGACAACCTGCTCGTGGGGAGACCCGACGCGACGTCCGACGACATTGCCGAGGCGCTGGATCGTCTCGGGCTGACCGATCGGTTCGCCGCGTTTCCGGACGGGTTGGACACCGAGGTTCGCGAACGCGGATCCCGCTTGTCCGCCGGCGAACGCCAACTGGTGTCGCTGGCGCGAGCCGCGCTCGCCGACCCGGCCGTCCTCGTACTCGACGAGGCCACGTCGAATCTCGATCCCGGGACCGAACTCGCGGTGGAGCGCGCGCTGATCGAGCTGATGCGCGGTCGGACCGTGGTCGTGATCGCACACCGCCTCTCCACGGCGGCGCGCGCCGATCGTGTGGTTGTGGTGGACGACGGGCGCGTCGTCGAGGAGGGCACGCACGCCGAGTTGTTGGCGAAGGGCGACCACTACGCAGCGCTCTACGCGTCGTGGGCGAGCGGTCGCGAGGCCTCGGTCGACGGCCTCGCCGGGGAGCACGAGTGACCCAAGGCAGGTTGTCACCCTGGGTCCGATTCCGGACCGACGCCGGCGAGTGGTTCGACGCCGACGAGATCCGGCGGGGCCGCGAGTACGTGCGACCCCTCGGGTTCATGAGGGCCGCGCAGTGGGCGATCGGCGCAAGCGTCGCGCTGGCCTTCGTGGAGGGACGGCGGGCCGAGGACGTCATCGACGGGCTCGGCGCACGCGGGTGGATCGTGCAACTCGTCGTCGTGGTTGCCGCGATCGAGCTCACCGGGTTGGTGTTTCGCCCGTGGTTCTCGGCGTGGAGGGTGTTCGTCCACGACCGGCGGTGGGACCTCTCGACCCAGGGTGCGCAGGGATGGGCGGCCGATCAGGTGAAGGGTGTGCTCCTCGATCTGGCGTTGACGTCGGCGCTCATGATCCCGCTCTACGCGCTCATGCGGACGACCGACCGGTGGTGGGTGTGGGGGTGGCTCGTCTTCACCGCCTTCGCCGTCCTCTTCGGCTTCCTGTTCCCAGTGGTGTTCGCCCCGATCTTCAACAAATTCGAGCGGCTCGCCGACCCCGATCTCGAGGCGCGCATCACCCGGGTGGCCGACCGGGCGGGACTCAAGATCGAGGGCGTCTACGTCGCCAACGCGAGCGTGCGTTCCCGTGCCACGAACGCCTATGTGGCGGGCCTCGGCAGCACCCGTCGCGTCGTGCTGTTCGACACGATCCTGGCGTGGCCCCCTGCGTTGCTCGAGCAGGTGGTCGCGCACGAACTCGGCCATTGGCGTCACGGCCACCTCGCCCGCCAACTGCCGCTCCTCGCCGTCGTGCAGTTCGCCGCGTTCGGCGCCATGGCGTGGGTGTTCTCGGCGAGCGCGGTTCTCGACTGGATCGGCGTCGCGGGGCCGGGCGATCCACGCACACTCCCGTTCTTCCTGCTCGTGTATCCGGCCATCCTCGGCGGAGCGACGCTCGTCCTGGCCTGGTTGAGCCGCGCGTACGAACGCCAGGCCGATCTGCACGCTCTGTCGGTGCTCGACGACCCGGCGGCGTTTCAGGCGGCGTTCCGCCGTTTGGCGGCCGACAACGTGGTCGACGTCGATCCGCCGTGGTGGCAGCGGATCCGTCACGGCCACCCACCGGTGCCGGAGCGCATGGCGATGGCCGCGGCCTGGGAGGCTCGGGACGAACCTCGCGGGGAGGGCGACCCGGCGGCCTCAAGTCGGGAGCCGGCCGGTCGATAGCGGGCAAGGACGC
>DATDOY010000127.1:0-3971 GCA_035293045.1 Acidimicrobiia bacterium | reverse complement strand
GTGGTGGCCCCTGTCGTCCAGGCCCTGCTCCCGAGAACGATCGCCGAATGGAATAATTCCGGCAAGGGTCCGCGCGTCGCCGAGGCGACGGTGCGCCGCGGCGCGGCCCTGCTCCTCGTCGCCACCGCGCTGTTGGTCCCGCTCGTGCCGCTCGCCGACACTTGGGGCATCCTGCATTGGGTATCGGGGCACCGTGACTTCGCCCTGGTCGTCGTGCTGGCCGCGGTGGGGATCGGCCTGAACGGGGTGGTCCGCCTCGTCTACGGGCTCATGCTGGCCCAGGGTCGTGCCGGTGCCGCCATGCGGGCCTTCTGGATAGTCCTCGCCTTCGCCGCGGTGCTCGTGCCAGCGCTGACCCACCTCTACGGCATCGCGGGGACGGCCGCGGCAAGCCTCGCCGTCTACCTCGCCCTCATGGTCGTCACGGCCCGATCAGCGCTCACCGACCGACGCCAGGTGGACCGGGCGGCGTCACGAAACGGCCCAGGCCGCACGCACGACGCCGTGGTGGCGCTGGGCGTCACCGAGTTCTTCCCCGCATCCGGCGCCGGAGAGATCACCGGAGGAGTCGAGGCGCGGGCGTTCTACCTTGCGCGCTATTTCGGACCCGAGCGCCTCCGCGTGATCGCCAGCCGAACCGACGGATCGCGATGGGAATACGCGTCGCTCGGCTCGGTCCCCCGGCGCCTCTGGTTCATGGCCACCGCGTTCGCCCGAGGTCTGCGCCAGCGCTTCGACGTGGTGGAGGGGAGCAACCTGGTCACCCATCCGGTCGCATGGCTCCTCGGCGTCGTCCGCCGCCGCCCGGTGGTGTTCTTCTACCCCGACGTGGTGGTGGACGTCGAGCGGATCGACGGCTCGCGGACGACCCGCTCGCTCGAGACCCTGCTCGAACGTCTCGTGCTGCGACTCCCCGCCTCGCGGTACATCGCTCCTTCGGAGGCGGTTGCCCGCAAGCTGGCGCTAAGGGGGGTGGCGGTAGATCGGATCCGGGTCATCCCGTGCGGGGTCGACGGTCCCCTGGTCGAGCGGCTGGCCCCGCCCACCAGCGCGCGGACCACGGCGCACGACCTCGCCGTGATCGGTCGCCTGGTGCCGTACAAGCGTGTCGACCTGGTTCTCGAGGCGGTGGCCGAACTCTCCGAGACGTTCCCGGACCTCTCCGTGGTCGTGGTGGGGCAGGGGCCCGAGGCCGAACACCTGGCTGCCGAGGCGCGCCGGCTCGGGATCGCCGACCGCGTCGACTTCCGGGGGTTCGTGACCGAGCACGAAGAGGTCTTGCGGGTGCTGGCCACCAGCCGCGTCTTCGTCTCAGCCTCGGAGGCGGAGGGATTCGGCATCGTGCTCGCCGAGGCGATGGCGCTGGGCGTGCCCTATGTGGTGGCGGACATCCCGGCGTTTCGAGAAGTGTCCGGGGAGGGCCACGGCGGATACCTGTTCGCCCCCGGCGACCGGCACGATCTGGCGCGTGGGCTCGAGGAGATTTTCGGCGCCAGGCCAGACGAGTACGACCGGATGAGCCGAGCGGCGTGCGGTTTCGCACGGGGCCGGTACACGTGGGAGGCGGTCGCCCAGGCCAC
The DNA here is from genome assembly GCA_035293045.1 of Acidimicrobiia bacterium. Taxonomy (GTDB): domain Bacteria; phylum Actinomycetota; class Acidimicrobiia; order IMCC26256; family JACPCJ01; genus DATDOY01. The sequence continues at coordinate 2,391 of DATDOY010000127.1, read as the reverse complement.
CGCGGACGTATACGACGAACTCACTCGGAACCGGCGGATCGGTGACAAAGGGGTGCGTGATGGCTGACCAACTTGTCGACCTCAGGGATGACGCGGCGTACGCCGAGTACCTGCGGCGAGAACAATGCGCCCGCTGGAAGAGTCTGATCGGATCGAGGCTGCCCTATCGCTGGAACATCCGGCGGTTGAAGCCCGGGTTCACCTTGGAGATCGGCTGCGGCATCGGACGCTACCTCACGTATCTCGGTGGGCATGGGGTCGGAGTCGACCGCAATGCCGCCGCCGTCGGGGTGGCACGGGACCGTGGCCTGATGGCATATACGTCCGACGAATGGCCCGCGTCCCCGTACGCGGTTCCCGGAATGTTCGATGCGCTGCTCGCCGCTCACGTGCTCGAGCACATGTCGGAAGCGGATGCACTCGGCCTCGTCGACTCCTACCTTCCGTACGTGCGCGCCGGGGGCCGGGTGATCTTGATCACACCCCAGGAACGGGCGTTCGCCTCCGACCCCACGCATGTCGAATTCCTCGACCTCCCCGCGCTGACGACCCTCTGCGGGAAACTGGATCTGAACCTGGAGCGCGCCTGCTCGTTCCCCTTCCCACGAAGACTGGGCCCTCTCTTCACGGGGAACGAGTTTGTCGTCGCCGCGCGCGTGCCGCAGGGCACAGGGTCGTCATGAGTCACGCCCTGAGCCGAGAGGCGAAACGCCTCTCGCGGAGCGCGGCCCGGCGGCTCCGTGAAGACGGGCCGCGGGGTCTCGTCCGCGAGGCGGCAGACTTCGCCTGGTCGTATGCAGGCTGGCGCCTGAAGCGGCCCGATCGGAACCCACAAGCGTTCGAATTTCAGGGTCGTCGCATCCCCTACGTTCGTCACCCGTACAACCGGGCCTGGCGGAACGAGCGCAGCGTCGAGTTGGCTCTCGCCCGCGACTTCGTGGAGCGCCACCGCGGTACGCGGATCCTCGAAATCGGGAACGTCCTCGGTCACTACGGTCCCGTCAACCACTGCGTGCTCGACAAGTACGAGTCTTCGCCGGGCGTCACCAACGCCGACGTCGTCGATTTCGATCCCGCCGAGCCGTTCGACGCCATCGTGTCGATCTCCACGCTGGAACACGTCGGTTGGGACGAGCATCCCCGGGAGCCCGAGAAGGTGCTCCGTGCTCGTGCGAACCTCCTGCGACTGCTTCGCCCGGGAGGCCCGCTCCTGGTGACGGTCGCCCTCGGATACAACCCCCACCTCGACCGATTCCTGGCCGAGGGCCGGTTCGAGTTCCCCGGCGAGATCTATATGAAGCGCATCAACCGAGCCAACGAGTGGCGAGAAGCCGACGCCGGCGAGGTGCAGGGGGCGCGGTACGGGGCTCCGTTCCGGAACGCCAACGCCATCTTCGTGGGCGTCTCCCCGGGGTCTGGATAGGAGCTGAGCCGGCGACACCCGTCGCTTGCTTCACTCGTGTCGGTTGAGGACGTGAATGGCGCCCCCGATCGAGCGGATGTTCGGTGGAGTGACGTCCTCGACCTCTGTGAAGGACGACTGTTCGTGAATCGGATCGCCGGCGGCATGGACGACGGTGATCTCGTCGAGGAGCCTGCTGCGGAACATCGCGGGCCCCGCGCTGAGCGCGGGGAACAGACCTGGCGAGTCCTCACGGCGCTCGTGCTCCTCATCCCTTCCCGATTTCTCTTCTCGATTCGTATCTCGGTCGGACTCCCCGGCTCAGAGGGTCGCGGGCGCCCGTTGGCAGTTCCCGAACAGCTTGAGCAGGTTGTGCACCGAGCAGACGAAGTCCCACTCGGAATCGACGGCGGCCCGGCCCCGGCGCCAGAACCGCCGGAGTCCCCGGGGCTCTTTGATCTGTCCGAACACCGGCTCGACGGTCTGCGATCGCAGCTTGTAGAAGACCTCGCCCTCCTCGGTGAGGAGTCGGTGCTCCCTGGCCTCGGCGGGCGTGGCGCCCTCCGGCGGTGGCCCGCGGAGGGCCGACCCTCCTCCCGTGCCTTCCTTCTCAGATTCCATGACTTGGTCGTGGCGATGAGGCGATCGGAACCGGGGGAGGTGAGGTTGCCCTCGCTGAAGTGGCCGGCATCGGCGAGCACGGTGCCGATGGTCTCCTCAACCCTGACGAAGGCCTGATTCTCCACGGCGGGGCTGACCATGGCGTCGAACTGGCGGACGTCGTTGGGCTCGTCGGTCACCGCCGCGACCACGATGACCCCGTCCTCGTTCACCACCGCCTGGGCGTTGTAGCCCTGGACCCAGCCCTTCGGGGTCTTCATGATGCGGCTGTCGGGGTCGGTGGAGTTCGCCCGAAGCGGGCGGACGTGAACGAGGGCGGCCTTGTGGAAGCCGCTCGGGGACCCGGAGAGATGTCCAGGCGCACCCAC
>DATDOY010000126.1:0-13873 GCA_035293045.1 Acidimicrobiia bacterium | reverse complement strand
AGCGTGAGGGTGAATCCGCTCGCCGAAGGTCCGATCGCCGCCGACGAGCCGGCGGACCAGCGCGTGCTGCGTCGCGCGGGGATGCTCACGGCGCTGGTCGCCACGGTGCTGGATCGGTCGCTCACCCAGGTCGAGGACGCGTCCCTCTTCGCCGTCATCGAGGCGCTGGCGGCACGACCCGGCGTCGAGGCGACGCTGGTCGACGTCGCCGCGCTCCTGGTCGAGCCCACCGCGGAAATGGAAGCGCGGCTGCGGCGCTCGGCTGCGGATCTTGTTGATGATGTGTCGCCGGTTGCATATGCCCTCGACAAGCTCATCACGCGCTCTCTCCGGGGGATGTTCGACGGTCGCTCCACCGTGCCACTTCGCTTCGACGGACCTGGCCTCGTGCTTGATCTCTCGGCCGTCCCACTCGACTCGGACGCCCTTCCGCTCGTGATGGTGGCCGCGGCGGGGTGGCTCTCCCAACTGATGGCGGGACCCGGTCCCCGGCGGGTCCAGGTGCTCGACGAGGCGTGGGCGTTGTTGGCCAACCGCCACACCGCTGGCTATCTCCAGAGCGCGTTCAAACTCGGCCGGACGTATGGCGTGGCCAACCTCTGCATCGCCCACCGCCCGTCGGACCTCGGCGCTCAGGCCGACGACGGCACGGCCACGGCCAAGATCGCCGCGGGGCTGCTCGCTGACTCGGCGACCAAGATCATCATGCGTCAGGCGCCCGACCAGCTCGACGTCGCGACGGAAACGCTCGGTCTCACCGAACCGGAGCGTCATGTCGTCGCTCAACTCGTGCGTGGCAGGGCGTTGTGGAAGGTCGGGGGGAGGAGCGCCGTGGTGCACCACGTCATGGCTCCCACCGAGACCGCCCTGTGCGACACCGACTCGCGCATGCTCGGGACCAGTCGCGACGACGCCAGCGCCGCCTGATCGTGTACGACCGGGACCGGATCCTGCTCGAAACCGACCTGGCGGCCCTCTGCGACGACGTCCTCGGGCCCCGGCGAGGATCCGGCCGCTCAGCGACGTGGCCGTGCCCCGATCCTCACCATGCCCAGACCGGACGAACTCCTCCGCTGACGGTTTACCGCGGGCGTTCCGGATATGAGCGATGGCATTGTCACGGGTGTGGCGCGGGCGGGACGGCCGTCGACCTCGTCCTCGTCGCACGTGGCGGACGGCCTGGGGACGCGCTGGCGTTCCTCGCCGGCAGGATCGGTCTCGCAGAAGACGATCGCGCGCTGCTCAGCCGGTCACCGCGCCAGCTTCGTCCCGTGGAGCCCACGCCACGTGAGGTGACCGACCCCGAAGGACTGGCGCGTTACGTTCGGGAATGCGCGGAGCGTCTGTGGCGACCCGACGGGCGCGTCGTCCGGCTGTGGCTTACGTCGGTCCGGGGCATCCCGGAGAACATCCTCGACCGCAACGGCGTCGGGGCCGACCCGGGCGCCCACCGCCAGCCGCGTCCTGATGGCATCCCGAGGATCTTCTCCCGCGCTGCCGTCTTCCCGGTCGTTGAGCAAGACCGCGCCGTGTTCGCCCAGCTCCGGCTGCTCCACCCCGGACCGGTCGGGCCGCGGTATCTCAATGCCGCGTCGTCCCTCGCCCCGAACCCCAAGGTCGCGCTCTACGAGCCTTGTGAGCGGGCGGGGGAGTGCGTGGTGGTTACCGAGGGACCCACCGACGGCCTCTCCGCTGCGGCCGGAGGCTTCCGCGCCGCGGCCGTTCTCGGAACCGGGGTCGCGGGACCAACCGTGGCGAAGCGCCTCGCCGCGCTCGGTGCACCGTTGGTCGTGGCGTTCGATCCCGACAACGCCGGCAGCGACGGTGCGTTCAACCTGTTGGGTCTGTTGCGAGCCGAGGGCGCGCCAGCCTCGCGTCTGCACGTGCCGTCGGGTCACGACGATCTCAACGACTGGATGCGCGCCAGGGCCGACGACTGGACCGCCACCCTCACCGTTGCCGTGCGTGGGGCAACGAGGAGCGTCGCCACCCACGAGCCCCTCGGCCTCGGTCACTGAACCCAGCGCGGGCGCAGGACCAGGGGTACGCGCTGGCCGACGATGGCCGCATGCAGGGAACGAACCGCGAAAAGGACGACCGGGCTCTCGGGGCGGCGCCCGGGTCCCTCTCGGCGCGCAAACGCGACTCTGTACCGGCCGCTCACGGACCTCGGTGAGGGGTCCCGTCCGAGGCCGCCGTCGACGGCGCCGTACTCGGTACGTGTGGAGGAGGCGGCAGGGCTGCCCCCGATCCAGAGGTGCCCGTCAAATCAGGCTGTCGGACTTGTCCGTGAACGCGGTGCGGATGCCCCCTCGGCCAAGCGGGTGCGGATACTCCGTCGGCCACGACCGAGTACCGAGATGGTTGAATCGACGTAAAATGACGCCCCCGGGCGGGTTGCCCGTTGACTTTCTTGCGTCTCCACGCCTTTGGCGACGGAGCACACCGTGAGCGGCCCGGCGCGGAGATCGACCGAGCCGCTTCGCGATGGGGGTCCTCGCCTGAGATGGGCTCGCTGGGCTTCGACGACCGCACATCACGTCGCCGTCAATTCTGGACGGGTGGCGCGCGGTCCGGAGAACCGCCGCGTAATCTTTCTACGGGCTCGGCCGTTCTATCAATGGAGGTATCTGGATGCGCCTCGCATCGTGACAATCGACGTCGGACTACTCGCTATCGACGGAGCGGTGTTCCACCAAGTGCCCGCAGGAGCACGCTCATCCCCGGCCGGTGATTCCCCTGAGCCCGTTCTCAGCACTGTCGAGTCGAAGCTCGACGGGCGGCTCCAGTTCTTTCTCCGCGACCGATTGACACGGACGTTCATGCACGCCGCGCAACCGATCATCAGGGACGAGGACATCCAGACGCCGACGCCTGAGTTGGTCAGGACCGCCCTGGAGGCCGGCGCCGAAGCCGATATCGTCAGCCCCTTCCACGCCTTGCCGGCGCGTCTCCTGGATGTACAGGCGCACAACAGTCCGCGCGGACTACTGGCCGTGATCCGAGGCGCGTGTGGCACCACTCGTGTGGTCATCCTGGTCAAGGTCGAGCAAGAGCGCGGGCTCAGTTTCGACACGTTCAAGGAAGGAAGCGAGGTCCGCGTTGAGGTCGTGATTGAGGATGGCCTCGTGTTCACGGACAAGACGGAAATCTTCAAGGCCGCCCTCTTCTACATGGAGGACGCAGCCCTCGTCGGACTTCTGACGGACGATCAAACAGGCTCGGTCTACAAGGGCCCGTCGTCACTTTTCTGGGTCCGCGAGTTCCTCGGGTGCCGGTACAGCCGCGAGGCTGATGTCATGACGCGGGCGTGGATCCGCGCCACCCAGCGATTGATCAAGAGCGACCTGGTCGCGCCTGAGGACAAGGACAGCGTGCTGTCCGCAATGCTCGCCGAACTTGCATCGAACCGCACAACCATTGACCCGTCGCGGTTCATCGCCAACTACGTGCCTGAAGCCGCGCAGGACGACGCTCGCCAGCGTCTCCTGAATGAGGGGGCCTCGGCAACCAGATTCCCGAAGAGCCGGGAGGTCAGTAGCCGAGCGCCCACGCGGAAGAAGCTCGAGTTCGACACCGGGTATGAGGTGACTATGCCCGCTGATCTGACGCCAGACCTCGGCAAGGAGACGCTCGACGGGGAGGAACTGGACGTGCTCACCATCCGCGGTCACCTTCGCCGTGTCGGTGCCTGATCGCCCGCCGATTGACGCCATCTTTCGCCAGCATCTTGGCGAGGTTGCGTTTTGGCAATCCGTAGCCGACATGATCGCTGACGAGCTGAGGAAGATCGTCCAACACACAAAGATCCCGGCGAAGGTCGAAGCGCGGGCCAAGACCACCGGAAGCGTCATCGGAAAGGCGCATCGAAAGCCTGAGGTCTACTCATCCCTGGCAGCGTTCGACGATCTGGCCGGCGCCCGGGTGCTCGTACCCTTTGAAGCCGACGTCGTCCCAGTGGCTCAAGAGTTGCGAGACCACCCTTACGTCGTGGTGATCAGGGACGAGATCAAGGTCAGGAAGCCCGATGAGCTTTCGTACCAAGCGCGACACCTCGATCTTGAGCTTGCGCCCGCCTTCGGCCTCACCCTGCCGGAAGACTTCGGCAACCGAACCATTCGGTGTGAGGTTCAGATTCAGACGTTCGCCCAAAGCCTGTGGGCAAGCATCAGCCACCTAGTGAGCTACAAGCGTGATCTCCCCGATGACGTTCGGAGCCGGATAAATCGGCTCGTCGTTCTGTGCGAGATGTTCGACGATGAAGCCGCCGAATCGCGGCGTTTGGCGTTCAAGAGCCTTGACGCCTTGGGTCTCATCGTCGAGGAGGTCCAGCGATACTTCTTCGGCATCACTGGGACGGTTCACGATCCTGAGCAAGCGTTCGCCATCGTTGCCCGATTGCTGCCGGCGCTAGACGAAACCGAGCAAGCCATGTATCCGTCTCTCCTTGAAACCTTCGTCGACGATTACGGCGATCGGCTCACCATGCTGCTTACGGACCGCCCCGAGGCGCGTGAGTTGCCGTGGCTTCTCCGACCCGAGGTGATCCTCATTCTCGAGCGGCTCACCCGGAAGCGGTCGCGTCTCGCGCACTTGTGGGCGCGCGAGTTCCCGCAGGCCGATCTCGATGCGATCGAGGCAGCGTGGGGACCCATCCACTCTGGTCCCGGAGGGGAAGCAGTTCCTGACGCTGGCCGGAAGGCCGAGGGGTCAGCGGACGAGACCGCCGACCCCGCCTGAAAAGCGCGGGTTGCGGGATGGAGCGCGGCGCGGTCGCGTCAAGCGATGAAACCGTGAGAGAACTCGGCTGTGTCGCGGCCTAGTGAGGTATGGAGGGCAGCAGACTCAACGGCTTCGACGCCACGGTGCTCGGTGTGGGAGCGCTCGTGGGCGCGCCGACCGTCATCGTGTGGACGGGAGCGGGTCTCTCGGCCGCGGTCACGGGTCGGGCATTCCGCGCATCCATAGCCGACGGGTTTGGTGCCGCGGCGTCGCTCCCCTCACACCTCGGTGATCCGCGTTGGGCGTGGCCAAAGATCGTGGCGGAATCGCTCCCCGGGCCGTTGCTCTACTGGGTCTGCACCGCCCTGGTGGCAGCGCTCGTGGCGATCGGAGTCATTCTCGCCTTCCGACGGTGGTGGGGTCGCCCGTCGGTGGGCACCGTCAAGCGCGACCCGCTCGGTGTGGACGGGCGCGCTCGCTTCGCCACCCGTCGCGACCTCGCGCCCCTCATCGTTCAAGGTGCCCAACCGGGCCGGTTCGGTCTCGGCTCCGTCGACGGCCGCACGGTCGCCACCGAGGACCGGCGTCAGGGTTCCGCGCGCAGGGACCGACGTGCGCGGGGCCGGGTAGGGGATCGAGGGGCGGTGGCGCTGATCGGGCCGTCGCGCTGTGGCAAGACCGCCGCCGCTGTCGCCGGGATCCTGGATTGGGATGGTCCCGCGATCTTGTCCTCGGTCAAATCCGATCTCTTGGGCGCGACGGAGGGCTGGCGCAGTCGCCTGGGTCAGGTCCGCGTGTACGACCCCACCGGCTCGACCGGCAGAGCGTGCGCCACCTGGACGCCACTTCGCGCGGCCGACTCGGTCCTCGGCTCCCAGCGGGCAGCGCGTTCCCTGTGCGATGCCGCTCCTCGCGGGGGCGTCGAAGGTGGCCTCGATTTCTGGCTCGCCCAGGCCGAGATCCTGCTCTCGGGGTTGCTGTATGTGGCGCACCACTCCGGGCGCGACATGGCGACGGTGTGCGAGTGGGTGATGACCCAGGACCGTCCCGGCGATCATGGTCCCGGCGATCTCAAGACGGCGCTCGATGTCTTGCTCGACGTGTCAGGTGATGGCGGGGTCGACGCGGACGTCGTGGCCGGCGCCGTCGTCGCCTCCCGGGCGCTCGTCTCGGTATGGGAGATGGAGGAGCGGACCCGCTCGTCGATCTACGCCACCGCCCAGACCGTGGTGTGGCCGTGGGCCGACCCGGGCGTCGCCCAGGCCGCCCGCGGACGCAGCATCGAACTCGACTGGTTGCTGTCGGGGTCTAACACGCTGTACTTGTGCGCGCCCATTGAGGACCAGGCTCGATTGGCCCCGGCGTTCGGCGGATTGCTGAGCGATCTCATCAAGCAGGCCTACCTGCGGGTGGCGGCGACGAACCGGCCGCTCGATCCGCCGCTCCTCGTCGTTATCGACGAGGCCGGGAACACGCCGCTGCGCTCCATGCCGGAATACGCGTCGACCTTGGCGGGGATCGGCGTATTGCTCGTCACGATCTGGCAGTCGCTGGCCCAGCTGGAGGTGACGTACCGGCGTCACGCCGACACGATCCTCACCAACCATCGCTCCAAGGTCTTCTACGCCGGCCTGACCGACACGTCGTCGCTCCGCTACGTCGCACAGGTTCTGGGCGACGCCGAGGTCGACACCCGCAGTCGGACGACCGTCGCCGGCGATGGAAAGGAGTCGCTGCAGAGGGCGACCACGCGCGTACCCCTGGCGCCACCCCATGCCCTGCGCGAGATGCGCGATGGCGAAGCGCTGTTGATCCACGGGACGCTCCCCCCAGCGCATCTGCGAACACACCCCTACTACCAGGACCCGATCCTGGCTGCCCGCGCCGCGCTCGACCCGGTGGCGGTAAACGTCCGGCGCGCCCTGGTCAGAGGGACTGCGCCGCACCAAAGGGACGCGCGCTGACGGAGCCGCTTCTCGTTCCGCTGTCGAGAACGCACAGCGCCGCCGTGGGGCGTCGCACATGCCGATGCTAAACATGCGACGTGCCTTCAACCGATTGGGCGGGGCTTGCATCGACACTCGCCGACGCCTTGCACCTGGCCACGCCGCCCATCGCCATCACGTTTTCGGCGTCGTCTCCGGTCGGCGTCGCCGCCTTCGACGCCGCGATGCCGCCGCCAGCCGGAGACGGCCGCACGGGACGAGTCCCGGCCGGCTGTGTCTTTTGGATCCGCGCAACAGAGCGAACCTTCGTCACCGTTCCCGAGGATCACGGCAACTGCAGCGTGGGCTCGCTCACCCACGGCCTCAAGACCCTCGAGGAGGTCGCAGGCAACGAGGATGTCGCCGCGCTGCTCCAGAGCGGTTGGGTAAGCCCCGAGATGATTCCCCAGATCCCGACGGTGCCCGAGCGTCCGGGCGCCATCACCTACGGCCCGCTGGCCGAGACGCCGGTGGATCCCGATGTGGTGTTGCTGCGGGTCAACGGGCGACAGATGATGGTGCCCTCCGACGCCATGCCGGGCATGCGCGTCGAGGGCAAGCCCCAATGTCACATCGTCGCCGTGGCCAAGGAGCAGGACGAGCCGGCCGCGAGCGTCGGCTGCGCCCTGAGCCGGGCCCGCACGGGGATGCAGCCCCACGAGATGACCTGCGCCATCCCGGCCCGGCAACTCGCCGACGTCGTGGCGCGCGTGGCGACGGCCGCCGATGTCGACGGTGTCGTTGCCAAGTACGCGGTCGAGGATGCCCGCCGTTTCGGGGGCTGAGCGGGGGACCGGCCGCCCGCCTCGACGGACGTCCGCAAGTCGTGTCGGGTCGCGCACCAAACAGCAACGCGAGTACCTTCCGGTGGATGCGCGTCTTGGCATGTGTGCCGACCTACGAAGAGGCGGGCAACATCGTCGAGTTCCTGGGAAGGCTGCGCGGCGATGCACCGGACTGCGACGTGCTGGTCATCGACGACAGCAGCCCCGACGGCACCGCGCATCTCGCGCGGGCGATGGCCGAGGAGCTGGGGCGGATCGACGTCCTGATCAATCCGCACAAGGTCGGCTTGGGCAACGCGTATCACGCTGGGTTCCAGCGCGGCTTTGATGACGGATATGACGTCATCTGTCAGATCGACGCCGATCTCTCGTTCGACCCGGCCGACCTGCCCAAGCTGGTGGCCAAGGTTGTCGATGAGGGACACGACCTGGCGATCGGATCGCGTTACGTGCCCGGCGGGAGCATCCCGGATTGGCCCTTCCACCGAAGGGCTCTGTCGAAGTACGGCAACCGGTACGCGACGAAAGTCCTCGGGCTCAGGATCGCCGATGCCACCTCAGGGTTTCGGGCGTACCGCGCCGAGACGCTCCGAGCCATCGACCCTGATTCCACCCGGTCAAGCGGCTACGGGATCCTGATCGAGCTCGCCTACCGCGTGAGCCGTTCCGGCGGGTCAATTGCCGAAGTTCCAGTCGAGTTCGCCGACCGTGAAGAGGGGCGCTCCAAAATGTCGTGGAAGATCGCGGTCGAGGAGCTGATCCTCGTCACGTGGTGGGGTGTGCGCGATCGGGTCGTGCGCCGTAGGCGGGGCGTCACAGCAAACCTTCCTCATCGTCCGGTCCGCGATCGCGAGCGCTGAGCGTCACCTCGAAAGCCCCCTTTGCACGGCGCGCAAAGCACGGGGCGAAGACCTCGGTCTCGATAGCGAAGCCCGCTCGTCACGGTCCGAGGAATCCCCTCGCAAACCATGAGCCGTGAGCGATCGGTGATGCAGACGCCGCAAGCGAGACGCCCCGCCCGGCGGCCCTCATCGGTGTGGTTGCTCGACGCGCCGGGGGTGCGAGAGCAGATAGAGGATCGCGATGATCACGCCCGGGCCGGGGAGGAGAAGGATGGCGAGTGCCCACCCGACGTGACCCGACGAGAATGCTCGCACGATCGCGTAGAGCGTGATGCCTACGACAACAAGGATGAGGATGCCGAAGGTGACCGGACCGATGTTCAAGGCGGCATTCTCGCATCTCGACGCGGCGCGACAGCCCGTCCTTTCGTAGCGCATCACGCACCTCACGTACCGCCGTTCACGGCCCGGCTTCGAGGGCGACGGTGAGGGTTCGCTTGATCAGCGCCTGGTTCGAGTAGCCGCACCCTGCACCAATGGCAGCGGCCGTGATTCGGTATTCGCCCGGTTCGGCGTACACGTGCGTCTCGCGACGTTGATCTCGCGCGTCTTTGGCGTCCTCGGTTGGCGTCCTCGCGCCGGCGACGCAGTCCACGCTGAGGTCGCTGGGGAAGGGGGTCTCCGCGTCGTCTCCCCATACGATGACGACGGAAGAAAAGCCGCCCCTGCGGTCAACCGCCTCCAACAACGCCACGGTCTCCTTGCCGGCCACCGGGGATGCGGGAACGATCTGTACCGCCAACTCGACGCTACCGTCCTCGGCCATCCACAGGATCGAGTCGTCAAGGTGCTCGGTCACCAGCGGGGCGTCTTCAAGCGCTGTCTCGTCGGCCGCATCGTCGCGGGTACTCGAACAGGCCGACGACAGTGCCAACGCGATGGCGACGATGATCCCCACGTGCACGCGCCGGGAAGGCCGGGATTCACGATCGGCCCAACGCCAAGGCCTGCGCTCCGGTCCTTGTCGATAACGCAAGATCAGGAAGCGCCGGATTGGAATACCCGCGCATCGGTCGGCTTGAAGTCGATCAACACCGCAGAGCAATTCGGAGATGGCACAACCGCGACCGTGACGACCTGGCCGTGGGCCGCGAGGGCGACACCCGACAACTCATCGAGATCGCAGTCGACCCCCACACGTTCAGCGAGCCGTTCCCGGACAGCGGCCTTGTCAACGACATCGACGACGACTTCGATCGGCTGGTCGCCGACGACCGGAACGCGACCTGACTCGCCGGTCGAAATCATGAAGGCGTATGCAAGGACGCCCCCGGCAGTCAGGGCAGCGCCGAATGTCATCCACCGCTTTGCGTTCTCAAAGGCGAGACGGATCCTCGTGAAGCTGGCGAACGTGAGGACATCCGCGGTGAGGCGGTCGAGCGACTTCATCCGTCGGGTGAGCCGCTCCGCCGTGGTCCGCTTCGCTTCGTCGCCATGATCCGCGTGGTGCGCGGCGAACGCCTCGCGCATCTCCCGACGCGTCTCTCGATATTCCGTGGCCAGGAGTCCGAGGTCATCGGCATAACCAACTGAGAGGGACGGCGCGGCCTTCACCGCCTCGCGAACCTCCGAGAAGGCGCCGTCGGTCCCGGCGAGCTCGTCGAGGGTGACGGTACTGGCGTTGAAGACGCCGAATGCCGAACGGATCGAGATGACGACTCCCAGGATGGCTGCACCGGCACCAACCACCGCGAGCCAGCGCTCATTTCCCCCGACATCGAGGTCCCGCAACGACGTGAGCGAGAGCCCGCCCACCAGGATCACTCCGACCGATGCGAATGCCGTCAGCATCCGCATCGTCGCGTCTCGGATGCGATCCGCGGCGCGCTCGAACGGGTCCGCCGCTGGCGGCGATGTCTCAGGCATCCCTCAGGCGCGTTCGGGTTCGTCGCGCATGTCGACGACCTCGGTGTGGATCTCCAGGCCGTCGTATCGCGATACGAGGTCTTCGACGTTGAGGGTCACGACCTTGACGGCACGCCCGTCGATGGCAAGCAGGGTCCTGATGGGTCCGCTGAGTTCGGGTTCCTCAATCGGGGGTGGGATCTCGACCGGATCGCCAGCCTGATCCCCCGTCTCGACACATGTGACCTCGATAGCGATGCCACCAACGACGAAGAGCGTCGGCTGCCCGCAGGCGGCGACGAGTTGCACGACCGGCTTCAGTGCTACGGACACCATGTTCGATCTCCTTTGCGTCGCGGCATCGCACGAGATGAGCAAGGGGAAGTCTGACCGGAAAGGGGCTCACTCGCATCCCACGCCGTCGCCGTCGCGGTCGAGGTCGTAGACGTCGGGACCGACGACCGTGACTCGGCCGGTGTAGGCGGGTCCGTTCCCGGAGCCGCCTACACAATCGACGTCGGATGCGTCGGCGGGGACGCACGCCCCCTCATACGACGGGTGGCATGCGGGCGAAGGGAGAGGAGCGCTGGTCACGGGCACCGGACGCGTCGTCGCGGGCCGAGCGGTCGTCACCGTCGTGACGGGACCGCGCGTCGTCGGGGGCAACGGCAGCGTGGTCGTCGACGAACTCGTGCTCGTCGTGCTCGCTTCGATGGAAGACCGCCCAGCGGCCGTCACCTCTCCACCGCGATCGTCAGCCGACGGGCTTGCTGCCGCTGCGACCCACAGTGCTCCCACCAGTACCGGTGCGCCGATCGCCACCCAACGGGGCTTTCCCGTCGCGACCGCCCACGCCGCGACGACGAGCCAGGGCGCGATCACGATGAGCGCGACCCGTCCGATCCATCCCCACCCTTTGAACGCGATCCAGAGCCTGGCGAGCATCCTCGATCCCCGACGTGTGGTCGAGTGGGATCACGCCCTTGGGATCAAAACGTGTCGCGGAGCCTCTACCCGCCTTCGCCCACGACATCGGACGCTTCGCGTTTGTCCAACTGCATGCGGGCGAGGAGGGGGATATCGGGCTCGTCTTCGACGACCAGCACGCGCAAGGGCATCGGCCCGCATCATGGGTCACCCAGTGCTCGGGATTGGGAGAGACCTCCCGCGTCTCGAAGTAATCCAACGGTGCCGCGACACTTCGGCCCCCTGCGAACGTGTTCCCGGATGCACTGATCCTGGTGCACTCGTGGTCACGCCGCCCCTCCAACGGTGCCCCCACCGCCCGGGGGCACCCGCTGAGCCCGAGGGGCGGCGTGCGCCACTTCTGGAGGCCCATGCCTGTGCCGCCCGACCCGACGGCCGGTGAGTCGTTGGGTTAGCCGTCGAAAGGACCGTCGATGGAGGAGCAGCGAGCCCCCTTCGAGATGCCGCGCATCCGCGACCTGACCATCGGGAACGGCGCCGGCTGGACACGGCGACGCCCCGGCCCGGCAGACCTCGTGCTCGTGAGCCGGGAGCAACTGGCAACGGCGCTCGAATCGGCCGACAACGTCGACGAGATCCCCGCCACCGTCGGCGCGAGGATGCTGTTCACCCCTTACGGTCTCGGTCATTTGGGCGTGCCGTTTTGTCCCTCACCCGAGCCGGGCGAGGTCACCTGTTGGCCCATGCAGGGAGGGACCGACGACAACCCGCTGGCGTGGGTGTGCGTGTGCGACGGACCCCGCGAGGCGCAGCGCCCTGTCGGCCCCTCGACGGGCTGGCGGATGCCGAAGTTCACCATCGAGCCGTGCTCGTTCTCGGCAACGGTGGACGCAAACGGCGTTCTGATGCTTGGCCGCGTGAAGGGCAGCTGTACGGGCCGGTGCCGCCTCCTCGCGAGCCGGGGAATGCCGGGTGTGTTCGAGTTCGCGTGTGACTGCGTGACCTGAAGGCCACGCTGACCTTTGGGGTGCGAGCCAGAGGTTGGCCCGAGGGGTCTCCCCTCAGGGGAGAGAAGCGCGCCCTTCGAGCGCGTGGGAGACCCCTCGGACGGGGCCACACCGAAAGGTCAGCGTGGCCGATCGGAGCGCGCCGCGGTTGCGACGAGCAGAGAGGGATCACAGAACCGATCGAGTGTTCGCGAGAGGGCGGCTGCGACGTGCCCTAGAGCCCCGTCGGGCCCAGCTGTCGGCGAAGGACGCCAGCATTCAATACGCACTTCAGACCCTCCCTGACGGTTCCATGTCCGCGAGCCGAGCCTGTGTGCAAATGCCTGATCGGCGACGAATCGCTCCCACTGAAGCGCGTCTTGGACGTTTGTGAAGGTGTTGGGCAATGCGGTGAACGCCCCGAACTGCAGAAAGGGCGTCAAAAGGAAAGCGTCGCGCCGACACTTTTGCCCCTTGGGGACGTGTTCCACAACACAGGCCCGGCTCGTAGGCACCCGTAGGCAGATGAAAACCCCGCAGGCCGAGGACCCGAGGTGGCAATGGACGGCGGCGAGCTTGACGGCCTTGACCTCGATGACGCGACGCTCGAGGTGCTGTGTACCCGCGACCTGTCGGGGGTGCCGTTCCCCATCGTCCACCTCGGCGCCTTCTACGCCAAGCACCGAGTCGGCGGGGAGGCCGTCTACCGGACAGTGGTTATGGCGACCGGCGTCACCGCGACCGGAGAACTCGAACCGATCGGTGTGACGGCCGGCGATGGCGAGGACGCCACGTTCTGGACGAAGTTCCTCCTGAGCCTCAAGGTGCGAGGCCTGCACGGGGTTCGTACCCTTGCCTCTGGCGACCACGGCGGACTGCGCCTCGCGCTCGACGTGGTCTTCCCGAGCGCCTACTGGCACCCGGCGGATCTCCTCGAAGACCTGGCCGAGGACGCACCCGCGCTCCTGGATCTCCGGATCGAGCACGACGTCGAAGCGGAGTCGACCACGTGAACGAGGAGCACGAACGCTGATGAAAGCCGGGCCGCTCCTGTCCGCCTCGACGGAACGGTCCGCCTCTCTTGCGCCGCCCCCACCAACCGTTTCGGCACCTACGCTCGCTCTCCTATCGAGCGTGCACGCGATTCCTGCGCGGAACGATGCTGTCAGCTTCGATTACTTCTTCCGGCGTTACCACCGCCGTGTTTGGACCCTTTTGGCGACGTACATTGCCGACAAGAACCTGGCGGAAGACCTGACCCAGGAAACCCTCGTGCGCGCCTACCTGGCCGGCCTCCACGCTGAGGTTGAAGGCCGGCAGTGGCGATGGCTTGCGAAGGTCGCCCGCAACCTGGCTACCGATGTCGCCCGCCGGAAGCGGGTACGCCTTGAGCTTCCCGCTGGCGGCGACGAACCCGAGGGCGTCGACGACGTCGAGCCGTATGACGCGCTCTCGGCCGCATGGCGGAGAGCCGGGATCCTCGAGGTGCTCGGATCGGTGCCGGCCAAACAGGCGCGCATTCTCATCGCCCGTCACGTCGAGGGCCAGGGCTACGAGCAGATCGCGGCGACCGAGAGTATGAGTGTCGAAGCCGTGCGCTCGCTGCTCTTTCGAACCCGGCGAATCCTGCGACGCCGCTATGAGCGCCTCGCTCGAGTTCGCGGGCTCAGTGTCCTCGCGCCCGGGGTCGCCCATGGGTGGCGGTCGCGGGTCAGGTCTGC
>DATDOY010000125.1:0-11505 GCA_035293045.1 Acidimicrobiia bacterium | reverse complement strand
GATCCTCCCGAGCCTCGAAGACCACGAGACCCTGAACGCCGTGTGCGGAGCGATGACGCTCGTCGTGATCGTGCTCCTGACCGCCGCCCTGAGGCAGCCCGACATCGACAGTGCACTCACCGCTCGAGTGATCGCTCGGCGCGCCGTCGGAATGATGACCGCCGTCGCGCTCGTGCTGCTCGGAGTCCCGGGTTTCGGGGAATTCCTCGGGACCTCTCCGATGAGCGCGGCCGCGTCCCCACTGTCGCGAGCGGGCCAGGCGGTCCTCGGGTTGGCTTGGTTCCTGCTGGCCGTCGCCTACACCTTCCGGGGCCTTCGGGTGGGGCGCGCCCTGCACGCGTGGTTCGGGCTGATGCTCTTCGGCCTCGCCTTGGCCGCCATCAGCGGGGCGGGCACGACCCCCACCCACACGCTGTGGCCGATCGGCGCCGCCGTGCTCTCGCTCGTCGCCATGGTCCTCGCCATGTACGGGGCAACGCAGGAGCTGCGCCGCGGCTGGCGCGCCCAACAGGAGCGCCTGTGGCAGGCCCGGGTTGACCTCGAGCGTGAGCACATCCGGCGCGAGGACGACGAACTGCAACGCCAAGAGCAGCGACACGACGCCCGGTCGGCGATCGTGGCGATTCAGGCCGCGGCCTTCGTGCTCGAAGCTGGGGACGACGACCTCGACGACGTCGAGCGTGCAGGGCTGGCGCGCTCACTGGCCGCCGAAGTCACTCGGCTCCAGCAGCTCGTCGAGAACGTGAACGCCGCCACCGAACCCGTCGTGTTCGACGTTCAGGCGGCACTCGAGCCCACGCTGACGTGTCACCGTTCCGGAGACCTCGGTCTTCTGGCGCAGATCCCGCCCGGACTCCAGGCGAGGGGTCGACCGAACGATCTCGCCCGAGCGGTGCAGAACCTGCTCGACAACACCCGCCGGCACGCACCGGGATCGCCCGTGCTCGTCACCGCCGGCCTCGAGGGGGGCAACGTCGTTGTCCGAGTCGAGGACCGGGGCCCCGGGGTGCTCCCCTCGGAGCTCGAAGCGATCTTCGAGCGGGGCCGTCGTGGGTCGAACGCCGGCCCCGGGGGCTCGGGGCTCGGCATGCACGTCGCACGCCAACTGATGCGCGAACAAGGGGGCGACCTGTGGGTTGAGGGACGCCCGGGAGGTGGGGCGTCGTTCGTGTTGTTCCTCGAAGCGGAACCGATCGACGCCTCAACCGACGAGCTGACGCCGTCGAGCGCCCCGGCGGTGCCAGGTGAGCGTCCGGCCATTTCTGGCGGAAGGGGCGCATGACATGACGGTCGGGCTCGGGTTGCCTCATGACGTGCGGACCGCCGAGCGAGGGCCGGACCGAGCGCGGGAAGACGCGACCGGGACGGTCGTGGTCGAAGCGTCGCCAGAGACCGTTCCCTCTCCGCGGATCTTCATCGTCGACGATCACCCCCTGATGGCCGAGGGCCTGGCGCTGGCACTCCGCCGGGAGGGCCTCGAGGTCGCCGTCGCGCCGAGCGTCGACCCGCACGCCGTCCTGGATGCGGCTGAGCGCTTCGGGCCCGACCTCGTGCTCCTCGATCTCATGCTCGGCGAGGTCCCGAGCGTCGATCTCATCCAGCCCCTGACGGCAGGGTGTGGGGCGCGCGTCATGATGGTCACGGGCATCACCGACCCGGTCATGCTGGCGTCATGTCTCGAAGCGGGAGCCGTCGGGCTGGCGAGCAAGACCCAGCCGTTCCCGCGCCTGCTCGATCAGGTGATGCGGATCATCGAAGGCGGGTCACCCCTCAGCGAGCAGGAACGAGCGGGGTTCCTCGACACGCTGCGGCGTCACCGCTCCGAGGAGCATGAGCGGTTGGCGCCCTTCGGCGCCCTCACGCGCCGCGAACAGGAGATCCTGGCGTCGCTGGTCGACGGCAACTCGCCCCAGCAGATCGCCGAGGCGTCATTCGTCGGTGAGGGCACCGTGCGCTCGCAGATCAAGGCCATCTTCCGCAAGCTCGGCGTGAACTCGCAGCTCGCGGCCGTGGCCGCGGCGCGCAAGGCCGGGTGGTCTCTCGAGCGGCTGCCGGCGGCCCGGTAATCGCCGAATATCTCCAATCTGGGAGATGTGCGGGCGCTCTCTCTCCGTGAGTATGTGGAGACGCAATCCAAACCACACTACGAAAGGAAACGCAGATGCTTCGACTCTTCGTCGCGATGCAGTCGTGGTTCGCCGGCCTCCGCGAGGAGGAGCGGGGTGCGACGGCCGTTGAATACGGGATCATGGTTGCCCTGATCGCCGCAGTGATCGTGGGCGTCGTGACCCTCGTCGGGACCGACGTGAAGAAGGCTTTCGACACCGTCGAGAAGGCGCTTCCGTAACCCACCAGCACTCGTTGCGTAGGGCGACGGTCGCGCCGCTTGGCCGACCGTCGCCCTACGCGCTTCTCCGCCTCTCCTCTACACTGTTCATTCTCGAACTTCTCTAACTTCGCCGAAGGTTGCGCGGGGGCGACGATCGTGACCCGCCGGGTTCACACAATGCCGATCCACTCTGACCGAACTCCTTCGAGTCCTGCGCCGTCGGGCGGCGCCTCGCGTGCCGGCTCAGATAATGAGCGGGGCGCTGCAGCCGTCGAGATGGCCCTCGTGCTCTCGCTTCTCGTCCTTCTGGTGTTCGGGATCGCCCAAATCGCCATCGCGTATAACCGGGCCCAGGGCCTCCACGCGGCCGCCCGAGAGGGTGCCCGCGTCGGCTCCATCCCGACGGTGAC
This sequence comes from Acidimicrobiia bacterium, assembly GCA_035293045.1. Lineage (GTDB taxonomy): Bacteria > Actinomycetota > Acidimicrobiia > IMCC26256 > JACPCJ01 > DATDOY01. The sequence goes on along the minus strand of DATDOY010000125.1, from coordinate 8,766 downwards.
CAAGTCGGAGATCGTCGCCCGGGTGCAGGATGCGCTCGAAGGCGTGATCCCCGACCCGAGCACCGCCGCCGTGGCGGTGAGCCCCGACAGCGCCCAGCCGTGCAATCTCAATGTCGGCGAGCCGGTAACGGTCACGGTGACCATCGATCACACCATCGACATTCCCCTGTGGGGAACCGTGGACCGCACCTTGACCGGAAAGAGTGAGTTCCGATGCGAGTGACACATGCCAGGAACCTCGCCCGAGACGAGCGCGGCGCCTCTGCCGTCATCGTCGGCATCTGCATCGTGATGCTGTTCGCGTTCGCGACCTACGCCATCGACGCCGGCGCGCTTTGGGAAGACCGGCGAAACGTCATCAACGCGTCGGACGCCGCCGCCCTCGCCGCCGCCCAGGAGTACGCGACGGGAGGCAACGGGTGTGCCGGCGTCGACGACACGTACGCTGGAGCGAACGACATCGAGGTCGAAGAAGTTGTTTGCGAGCCCTCCAACATCACGAGCCTGGGCGGCTTCGTGACCGTCACGGCTACGGCCCCGGTCGACTACACGTTTGCGGGCATCATCGGCGTGCTCGACCGGACGGTGAGTTCGACGACCTCGGCGTCGTACGAGGTTGCCCAGTCGGTCATCGGCCTGCGCCCCTTCGGGCTGTGCGAGAACATCGCGCTTCAGTTGCAATTCGCAGAAGGGCCCCTCAGGGTGTACTTCGATCCCGAGACCCAGCTCCTCGAGGGCAACCCCTCGCTCGTCTGCCCCGACAACCCAGACGGGAACTGGGGATTGATCGATCTCGACGACTCCGTGCCCTTGGGAACGCCGGATCTCAAGGAATGGATCACGGGCGGCTACGACGGCTCGGTCGAACCGGGACTGATCGGTGGCGACACCGGATTCCGGAGCGCGTTGAGCAGTGCGATCCCCGAAATCGTGAGCACCACCGGAAACGAGAAGCCGTTCTGCCTGCCGATTTTCGGAGGGAGCGACGAGGACGAGGACGACGACGGGACCGACGGGCACGGAGCCAACGCCACCTTCAACGTGATCGGATTCGCCGCCGTCACGCTCTGGAGCTTCGAGTGGCAAGGGAGCCAGGACGCCTACCTCGAACTTCAGCTCGAAGACGGGGCCCTTTGCGCCGCCGGCGAAGCGGGCGATTTCCCCGCGGTCGACTTCGGAGCGCGTACGGTGCGCATCTGTGACGTCGACTTCGCCGACCGACGCTCGGAGTGCTAGCCGGACCATGTAATGGCTCTGGCGATACGGGCGAACGTGGTACTGACTCCGTCAGCCGCGCGACAGCGGACCTGAAGATGTGATGAACGAGAGAGGAGCGAAGTGAACCGGAGAGTCGCGAGCGCAGTGTCAGCGCTGGTACTGGCGGCAATCGGAACGTTCGCGCTGGTGGCGTTTGTCAGCGGAGCAGAAGACCGCGCCGTCGCCGGTGAGAAATTGGTGAACGTTCTCGTGCTCAAGGACCGCGTCGAAGCCGGAACGCCGGCGAAACAAATCGCCGACAGCGTCAAACTCGAGAAGGTCCCCGCCAAGGTCCGAGCCGACGACGCCGTCACGTCCCTCAAGCCCCTCGAAGGCAAGGTCGCCAGCGTCGACCTGCTTCCTGGCGAGCAACTGACGCGGCTGCGCTTCGTGGAGCCCGACGTCTTCGCCAGGAACCGTGCCGCCGTCGACGTGCCGAAGGATCACCTCGAGGTGACCATCAGCCTCGAGCCGCAGCGTGCCCTCGGCGGCATCTTGCGGCCGGGAAGCAGCGTGGCGGTCATCGCGTCGTTCGACCCCTTCGAGATCACGAGTACCCAGCCGCTGGCGTTTGAGGGCTTCGAACTTCCGGGCGAGGGCGGCAAGACTCCCAACTCGACCCACCTCATCCTCCACAAGAAGACCGTCACCAACATCCAGGCCGACACCGCCTTCGATGCAGAGCAAGAGGAGGACTCAGCGACGGCTCCCGCCCCGACGGGGAACCTCCTTGTGACGCTCGCCCTGTTGCCCGACGAGGTGGAGCGGGTGGTGTTCGCGGCCGAACACGGAACGCTGTGGTTGGCCCTCCAGCCGGCATCGGCCTCGGAGACGGGCACGCAGGTCATCACGAGGGCGAACGTCTACGAATGACCCAGCTGACCCTCGCAACCACCGACGGCGAGTTCGACGGTCGGGTTCGGCGCGTCCTTGGCGAGCGCCTCGACAACGGCGCCGTCGCGTCGTGGGCGCAGGCGGTCGACGAGGCGGGAGCACCCGCCGTTGCGGACGCCATCGCGCTCGGTAACCCGGCCGTGGTTGCGATCGGTCCGGGGCTCGACTCGGGCGCCGCCCTCGTTCTCGCGCGCTCCTTCGACCGGCACCACCCCGACATCAGCGTCCTCCTCGTCGCTCCTCCTGCGAGCGTGCCGATCGAGGACGCCATGCGAGCCGGCGTTCGCGAGATCGTCGCCCCCGATGCCTCCGACACTGAGCTGCGCGTGGTGCTCGAGCGCGCCCTCGATACGGCGTCGCTGCGGCGGGCGAGCCTCCAGGGCGAACCCACCCGCGCTCCCACCGGCCGCGTGATCCTGGTGCTCTCGCCCAAAGGAGGCGCAGGAAAGACGACCATGTCGACCAACCTGGCCGTCGGGTTGGCGAAGACCGCTCCTCGGGAGGTCGTGCTCGTCGACTGCGACCTTCAGTTTGGGGATGTCGCCGCCGCCCTCCGGCTCATGCCCGAGTACACCCTCGCCGACATCCCCCGGCTCGGTCATGACCTCGACGCGACCGACCTGAAGGTGTTCCTGACCCCGCACCCGGCCGGGCTCTTCGTCCTGTGCGCGCCGGAATCCCCGGCCGAGGCCGACGCCATCACGGGGGACCACATCGCTCGGGTGATCCAACTCCTCGGCGAGGAATTCCGCTACGTCGTCATCGACACCAACTCCGGGGTCGATGAACCGGTGCTCGCGGCCATCGAGCACGCCACCGATCTGGTGCTCGTGTGCTCCACCGACGTCCCCACTGTGCGGGCAATGCGCAAGGAGGTGGAGACCCTGCGGCTGATCGGCGCCACCGAGCAGCGGCGGCATTTCGTACTCAACCGCAGCGGCGCACGCGTGGGCCTCAGCAAGAGCGACATCGAGTCGACGGTGGGCGTGGCCGTCGACATCGAGGTCCCGAGTTCACGAACGATGCCGGTGTCGATGAACCAGGGGACGGCAGTCCTCGAGTCGAGCGAGCGCTCGCCGGCCGTGACCGCCTTGGCCTCGCTCGTCGGTCGGTTCGCGGACGTTCCCCTCAGCATTTCTCCGCCCCCGGTGGGGCGGGGTGGCTGGCGATTCTGGAGAAACGAAGCATGAGCTTGAGCGATCGCATTCGAGAACGGTCAGGGGGCGTCGACCCCGAGAAGCCAGAGCCCACGCGGGGCGCGGCGAGTGAGCCCGAGATCACGCAGCCTGCGGAACCCGAACGCCCGGTCGAGGGCTTGAAGCGACGCGCCCAAGAAGCCCTCTTCGCCCGACTCGGAGCCCGCCTCTACGACGCGTCGCTGAGCAAGGATCAGCTCCACACGTTCGTCATCAAGGAACTCGAGCAGGTCATGGAGGAGGAGCAGGTTCCGCTGACGCCCGCGGAGCGCCAGCGCATCATCTCCGAGATCAGCGACGACGTGCTCGGCTACGGCCCCCTCGAGGAGTTCCTCGCCGACCCGCGCGTCACCGAGGTCATGGCCAACTCCGATGAGGCCATCTACATCGAGCGGGACGGCAAGATCATCCGAACCGACGCGCGGTTCCTCTCGGAAGACCAACTCCGCCGATCGATCGAAAAGATCGTCTCTCAGATCGGCCGCCGCATCGACGAGTCGTCTCCGATGGTCGACGCGCGGCTGCCCGACGGTTCGCGTGTCAACGCCATCATCCCGCCGCTCGCCGTCCGCGGCCCGGCGTTGACGATCCGGAAGTTCTCGAAGCGCGCCTTCACGGCCGAGGACATGATCGGGTTCGGCACCCTCACGCGGGAGTCCGTCGACCTGTTGCACGCCACGGTCGAAGGACGCCTCAACGTCCTCGTCAGCGGCGGCACCGGCGCGGGCAAGACGAGCTTTCTCAACATGCTGTCGTCGTTCATCCCCGAAGACGAGCGCATCGTCACCATTGAGGACGCCGTCGAGTTGAAGATGCACCAGGCGCACGTGGTGTCGCTCGAGAGTCGACCCTCCAACATCGAGGGCAAGGGTGAGATCACGATCCGCGACCTCGTGCGCAACTCGCTGCGCATGCGCCCCGATCGCATCATCGTCGGTGAGGTCCGCGGCGGCGAGGCCCTCGACATGCTCCAGGCCATGAACACCGGCCACGAGGGGTCACTCTCCACCCTCCACGCCAACTCCCCGAGGGACGCGCTTGCCCGTCTCGACACCATGGTGCTCATGGCGGGTATGGATCTCCCGATCCGCGCCATCCGGGAGCAGATCGCGTCGGCGCTCGACGTCGTCGTCCACATGTCGCGGCTCCGTGATGGCACGCGTCGCGTGACCCACATCGTCGAGGTGGGGGGCATGGAAGGGGACATCATCACCCTGAGCGACATCTACCTCTTCGACTTCGCCGCCGGCGTCGACAACGAGGGTCGTTACCTCGGCACGATCAAGCCGACCGGCCTGCGTCCGAAGTTCACCGAAAAGCTCGAGCACGCGGGGATCAAACTTCCGCCCCGCCTCTTCGGGATGGGGAGCCACGAGGACGCCCTCCGTACGGTGCCGAAGTGGTAGGTCGCGTCCGAGTCCTCGGTGGGCTCGGGGTGTGCGTCCTGCTTCTCATCGCACAGGCGAGCACCGCGCGTGTCGATGCCGCGCAGGCCGACTCACTCGACGTCGTCGACGTGGACACCAGCGCACATCCCGTCGTGCGTGTGGTCGTCGCCGCGCCACGGGAACTCGTGGGCCGCGACCTCCCGACCGAAGCCTTCGTCGTGCAAGAGAACGGCCAGCAACGCAGTGCCAAAGTCGAGCGACTCCCCAACGAGGGCCTCGAGGTCGTCCTCGTGATCGACACCTCGGGGAGCATGGCCGGCGCCGCGATCAACGCGGCCAAGGCTGCAGCGACGGCCTTCGTCGACGAGATGCCAGCCGGCACCCGCATCGCGGTCGTGGGGTTCGGCGACACCGCGACGATCGTGCTGCCGTTCGAGACCGACCCCGAAGCTCTGAAGACCGCCATCGGAGGGCTTTCGGCCCGCGGCGAGACCGCGCTCTACGACGCACTGAGCGCAACGGTGGAGCAGTTCTCGGCAAGCTCCAGCGACGCGCGACGCGCGATCGTGCTCTTGTCGGACGGCGGCGACACCGTCAGCACGACCCCACTCGACGCGCTCGTGAGACGTCTGGCCGGCATCGAGGTCGACTTCGCATCGGTGGCCCTCTCCACGAGCGAGGGCGACGCCGCGGTCCTCGAGCAACTCGCGGCGGCGGCGGGGGGGCGCGTGGTCGCCGCGGACGCTCCCGACCAGCTCGCCGACGTGTACTCGACGATCGCGTCCCGGCTCGTGAGCCAGCACACGCTCACGTTCGAGTCCAGAGCGGAGGGTCCGACCCAACTCGTCGTCACGCTCAACCATGAGGGCGTCAGCGCGTCGGCGACGAGGTCCGTTGACCTTCCGAAGCTTCCCGATGGTGCCAGCGGCGCGGCGGCTGAGGGGGCGGTGACGGATACGCCCGTCGCGGCCCCCGACGCTTCCTTCCTCGAACAGGGATGGTGGTTCGCCGTCGGTGCCGTGGCGTTCGCGGGCGCCCTCGGCGTGGCGGGCTGGTTCCTGATGGCGACACGCGAGCCGCGGCGGAGATTGGCGCGTGAATTCCGCCGGACCGACGAGGCGATGGGTCCCGGCCTCGTCCCGGACCTGTCATCGCGCGCCATGGATCTCGCCCAGCGCGCGCTCGAACGCAGCGGACGTACCGGCGTCCTCAACGAAGCACTCAATCGAGCCGGACTCGCGATCCGGCCGGCGGAGTTCATCCTCCTCGCGGCGAGCATGGCGCTCTTCGCCGGTATGGTCGGTCTCGCCCTGGGCAGCCTGTTCACCGGCGTGCTCTTCGCCGGCATCACGATGGCCGGGTTCCGCGTGGCGCTCACGATGATCACCGACCGTCGCCGGGCTGCGTTCGCCGATCAGCTCGGCGACACCCTGCAACTGCTTGCCGGGAGCCTTCGCACGGGGTACGGCCTCCTGCAGTCGATCGACGCCGTCGCTCGAGAGGCGGCGTCGCCGACCTCGCAGGAGTTCGGACGCGTGGTCATCGAGGCCCAACTCGGGCGCGACGTCAACGAGGCACTCCGCGCTTCGGCCGAGCGCGTGGGCAACGAAGACTTCCAGTGGGTGGTGCAGGCCATCCAGATCCACCGCGAGGTCGGTGGCGACCTCGCGGAGGTGTTGGACCGTGTGGGCGAGACCATCCGCGACCGCAACCGCATCAAGGGCCAGATCGAGGCCCTCAGCGCCGAAGGGCGGCTGTCCGCGGTGATCCTGTTCCTCTTGCCCATCGGCATCTACCTCGTGCTCCGTTCCACCAACCCTGACTACGTCGGCGAACTCACTGCCACGGGCACGGGCAAGTCGATGCTGGTGTTCGGCGGAGTGCTGATGGTGCTCGGGGGTCTCTGGCTGCGCCGGATCATCCGGCTCGAGTTCTAGGAGGTTCGGCCAGTGCCGCTCTACGTGTACCTCGGATCCATGGCGATCGTGGCGTCCGTGGCCTTGATGTGGCACGCCGTGGGCGGGGTCCGGCTACCCACGGGGCGCGTGCGCGCGAACCTGCGGGGCGGCGGCGAGGCTTCGATCTCCACCGATCTCCGCGACATGCAACTCGCCCGCTCCGCGCAAGAGCGCCTGTTCCTACCGGCGATGGCGGGTCTCGCCCGACGAGGGCGGCGGGTGACGCCGGCCGGGTTGATCGAGGCGCTCGAGCGGCGGATCACCATGGCGGGCGCGTCGCGGCGGTGGCCCATCGAGCGAGTGCTCGCGCTCAAGCTCGTGTTCGGATCCATAGGGGTCATCCTCGGTCTGACCCGCTTCGCCGCCTCCCCTTCCGGCTCCGGGTTCTTCTTCCTGCTGTCGATCACGGCAATCGGCTACTTCGCGCCCGACGCCATCCTCTACCTTCGCTCCCAGGAGCGCCAGGAGCAGATCGGCCGTGCCCTCGCCGACACGCTCGACCAAGTGACGATCAGCGTCGAGGCCGGCCTCGGCTTCGAGGCCGCGCTCGCGCAGGCGGGGCGCTCAGGGAAAGGGGCGCTGGCCGAGGAGCTCGTGCGCACCCTGCAAGACATCCAGATCGGTGTGCCCCGCACGACGGCGCTCAACAACCTGCTCGACCGGACGGACGTCCCCGACCTCCGGCATTTCGTGCTCGCCATCAAGCAGGCGGAGCAGTACGGCGTCCCTGTGGCCCAGGTGCTCCGGGTGCAGTCGAGGGAACTCCGTGAGAAGCGACGCCAGAAGGCGGAGGAGCGCGCCCTCAAGATCCCCGTGAAGATCGTGTTCCCGCTCGTGTTTTGCATCCTGCCCGCCCTCTTCATCGTGGTCGGGGGGCCCGCGTTCATCCGCATCACCCAGACGCTGTTCCCGGATTGAGTCCCGTGGACGGTCTGGACCTCGACGTGAACGCCGACTCACACCACCACGACACGCGCTCGAGCACTGCGGCTGCGCTCCTCGACGCGAGCGGCGCCGGCTGGCAGGCGCGAGACCGGCGCTTCGCCACGGGATTCAGTCCCTTCGACGACGAGATCGGTGGGGGCCTTCACACCCAGGACCTCCTCGTGATCGGGGGGCGTCCGGGTGTAGGAAAGACGATGGCCACGTTGCAGTGGGCGCGTGCGATGGCGTTCGCCGGACACAGCGTGGTCTACGTCTCGTACGAGCACGACGAGCGAATGATGCTCGGGCGGCTCCTGCGCCTGGAGGTCCACGCGGTGGTGGGCGACGCGGCCTCCGACGACGATCTCCACCGGATCCGCCAGGGCGCCGATCGTGTAGCGCTCGGGTTACCCGTGGGCGAGGGCGAGGAGAACGTGCTTCTGCAGCGCGCCGTCGCGCGGGTGCGCTCCTACGCTGACCGCCTGCTCCTCGTTCGTGCGTCGGGCTACCGCACGCGCCTCGAAGACCTCGATCGGCTCATTCGAGAGCGAGACGACGACGGCGACACCGTGCTGTTCGTCGATCATCTCTACAAGGTGCCTCACGGGCCCGATCCGTTGCCCGAGTCGGAGCACATGGCGCTCATCGCCGGCGGGCTCAAAGACCTCGCCCTGACCCAGGACGTCGGGATCGTGGCGATCGCGCCGACCAACAAGGCAGGGCTGACGGCACCGAGGGCGCGAATCCACCACCTCCGCGGCGCCGAGGCCGTGGCCTACGAGGCCGACATCGTCGTGATGATGAACGAGAAGGCGACGGCCGTCTCGAAGTCCCACCGCTCGTTCGACCCCGTTCGGGCGCGCGAATTCCGCCGCCGTGTCGTCTTCAGCATCGAGAAGAACCGCCGCGGGGAGGCGGCGCTCGACCTCGACTTCGAGAAGGATTTCTCCAACGCCCGTTTTCACCCAGGCGGCGCGTTCGTGGCCGAGCGACTCGTCGACGAGGTGTTCGCCGAAGAGTAAGGAGCTGCGCCGATAGGCGCTGCTCCCAGAAATGGGCGGCAAGTTCGGCAGGCGGAGCCTGCCGATTGGTCAAGCACGACGAGGTTGGACCTATCCGCTCGAGTCCTAAGAGGGGCGACGGAGCGCC
>DATDOY010000124.1:0-36550 GCA_035293045.1 Acidimicrobiia bacterium | reverse complement strand
AGAAAGCCGCCGGTCACCGCGAACATGTCCTCGACCTGCCCACGCCGGAACACCACCTCGCCCTGCATGAGCGTGGTCATGAGCGCCGCGTGCTTGGGCAAGATGGCCAGCTGGCCTTCGCTGCCCGGCACGATTAGCGTGTCGACCCCGGACTCCGTCCGGACGACCCGCTCGGCCGTGACGATCTCAACGGTAAGCGCCACTGGCCTAACCCTCCGCCAGCTGCCGGCCCTTCTCGACCGCCATCTCGATGTTGCCGACCATGTAGAACGCCTGCTCGGGGAGCGAGTCGTGCTTCCCTTCGAGGATCTCCTTAAAGCCGCGGATGGTCTCCCGGACCGGGACGTACTGCCCGGGCGTGCCCGTGAACTGTTCGGCCACGAACATCGGCTGCGTAAGGAAGCGCTGCATCTTGCGGGCGCGAGCAACCGTGAGCTTGTCCTCGTCGGAGAGCTCGTCGATCCCGAGGATCGCGATGATGTCCTGGAGGTCCTTGTAGCGCTGGAGCGTCTCTTGCACCTTGAGGGCGACCTCGTAGTGTCGCTCCCCGACGACCTCGGGCTTGAGGATCCGCGACGTGGAGTCGAGCGGGTCGACCGCCGGGTAGATGCCGCGCTCCGAGATCGACCGCGACAACACGGTGGTGGCGTCGAGGTGGGTGAAGGTGGTGTGCGGCGCCGGGTCGGTGATGTCGTCGGCGGGCACATAGATGGCCTGGAGCGATGTGATCGAGCGACCCTTGGTCGACGTGATGCGCTCCTGGAGCTGGCCCATTTCCTCGGAAAGCGTGGGCTGGTAGCCCACGGCCGAGGGCATGCGGCCGAGCAGCGTCGAAACCTCCGACCCAGCCTGGACGAATCGGAAGATGTTGTCGACGAAGAGCAACACGTCCTGGTGCTGCACGTCGCGGAAGTACTCCGCCATGGTCAAAGCGGCGAGGGCAACGCGCAGGCGCACGCCGGGCGGCTCGTCCATCTGGCCGTAGACCAGAGCCGCCTTGTCGATGACGCCCGACTCCTTCATCTCGAGCCACAGGTCGTTGCCCTCACGGGTGCGCTCCCCCACGCCGGCGAACACCGACGTACCACCGTGCTGGGTGGCGACACGGTTGATCATCTCGAGGATGACGACCGTCTTGCCGACGCCGGCGCCCCCGAACATGCCGATCTTCCCGCCACGCACGTAGGGCTCGATGAGGTCGATGACCTTGATGCCGGTCTCGAACATCTCCGACTTCGGCTCGAGTTCGTCGAACGGCGGCGGGTCGCGGTGGATGGGCCAGCGCTCCTTGGTGACCACGGGTTCGTCGCTGTCGAGGGTCTCTCCGAGCACGTTGAACACGTGTCCGAGCACTTCGTTTCCGACGGGCACGGTGATGGGCGCTCCGGTGTTGCGCACGGTCGTGCCGCGAATCAGACCGTCGGTCGGGCTCATGCACACACAACGAACCCGGTTGGTCCCGATGTGCTGCGCGACCTCGGCGACGATCGTGGTGGTGGTTCCCGCGATGTCGATGTCGAGCTCGACGGCCCAGTTGAGCTCGGGCAGTGCGTCGGGTGGGAACTCGACGTCGACGACGGGGCCGACGATGGCGACCACCCGTCCGTCCTTGCGCTCCGTACCTTCGGCCATGTGCGTGTCTCCCGTTTCCTGTGACTAGTTGGCGTCGGCGGCTTGGCGGAGGGCTTCGGCCCCGCCGACGATTTCCATGATCTCGGTGGTGATCTCGTCCTGCCGGGCGCGGTTGGCGATCCGGCTGAGGGTCTTGATGAGATCGTCCGCGTTGTCCGTCGCGCTCTTCATGGCACGCTGGCGGGCGGCGTGCTCGCTGGCGGACGCGTCCAGCATGTGGGCGAACATCCGCGCCTCGACGTAGCGAGGCAGGAGGGTTTCGAGGATGGCGTCCGGCTCGGGCTCGTAAATGTACGCAGCGCTGGGACCAGCGCCCTCTTCGCCCGAGTCGGCGCCGGCGCCGGTTTCGATCGCCTCGAGCGGCATGAGCTGCGACACCGTCGGGCGCTGCGTGCCGAGCGAAAGAAAGCGGGTGTACGACACCTTGACGACGTCGACCCCTTCTCCGGAGGACTGGCCCGCCTCGAAAGCCCGCATGACTTCGCCCGCCACCTCACGCGCGTCCTCGTAGGTGGGCAGGTCGCTCATGCCCTGGTAGCTGGCGTGGATCGTGTAGCGGCGGTACCGGAAGTAGGCGAGCGCTTTGCGACCCACCGTGACGAGCATGTACCCGCGACCGGCGGCGATGTCCTCTTTGATGGCGGTCTCGGCCGCCCGCAGCACGTTGGAGTTGTAGCCACCGGCGAGGCCGCGGTCGGAGGTGATGACGACGTGGCCGACCTTGCTGATCGTCTCGGGCGTGCGGAGCAACGGCTGGTCGCCGCCCGCACCCGCGGACTGGAGGTTGCGGATGACCTCGGTGATCTGCTCCGAGTAGGGCCGAGCCGCCTCGACGCGAGCCTGCGCCCTCGCGATCCGCGACGCGGCGATGAGTTCCATCGCCCGCGTGATCTTCTTCGTCGATTGGACGGAGCGGATCCGGCGGCGGATCTCGCGGAGCTGGCCGGCCATCGAATCGCTACCCGGCCACCGTGGTGTCGAGCGACGCGACGAAGCTGTCGTGGAATGCGGTCAGGGCGTCGCGCAGCTTGGTCTCGGTGGCCTCGTCGAGCTCACCCGACGCCTTGATGGTCTGCGGGATGTCGCTGTTCCGAGTGTGGACCCAGTCGAGCAGCTCGGTCTCGAACCGCTTGCACTCCGGGATGGGGATGTCGTCGTAGAAACCGTTGGTGACCGCGAAGATCGAGACGACCTCGTCCTCAACCCGCATCGGCTTGTACTGCGGCTGCTTGAGCACCTCGACCACCCGCTGGCCGCGGGCAAGCTGCTGTTGGCTCGCGCGGTCGAGGTCGGAGCCGAAGGCGGCGAAGGCCTCGAGTTCACGGAACTGAGCGAGGTCGAGGCGCAGGCGGCCGGCCACCTTCTTCATCGCCTTGATCTGGGCGTTTCCTCCGACTCGGGACACGGAAATACCGGCGTTGATCGCCGGCCGAACCCCTGAATAGAAGAGGTCGGTCTCCAGATAGATCTGGCCGTCGGTGATGGAGATGACGTTCGTCGGGATGTACGCCGACACGTCGCCACCCTTGGTCTCGACGATCGGGAGCGCCGTCATGCTGCCGGCGCCGAGCTCGTCGTTCAGCTTGGCGGCGCGCTCGAGCAGACGCGAGTGCAGGTAGAAGACGTCGCCGGGATACGCCTCACGACCCGGCGGACGCCGGAGCAACAGCGAAAGTTGGCGATACGCCTCGGCCTGCTTGGACAGGTCGTCGTAGATCACGAGTGAGTGGCCGCCGTTGTACATCCAGTGGTTGCCGATGGCGGCGCCGGAGTACGGAGCGAGGTACTTGTAGGGACCGGGCGCCGACGCCGGGGCGTTCACCACGACCGTGTACTCCATCGCGCCCGCCTCGGTGAGGACGCGGACGACCTCGGCCACCGTCGACGACTTCTGACCCACGGCGACGTAGATGCAGTTCACGCCCTCGCCGGCCTGGTTGATGATGGTGTCGACGGCGACGGCGGTCTTGCCGGTCTGGCGGTCCCCGATGATCAGCTCGCGCTGGCCCCGGCCGATCGGGATCATGCCGTCGATGGCCTTGATGCCGGTCTGGAGCGGCTGGTGCACCGGCTTGCGCTGCACGACGCCGGGAGCCTGAATCTCGAGGCGGCGGGTCTCGGTGGTGTCGATCGGGCCCTTGCCGTCGAGCGGGCGCCCAAGCGGGTCGACCACGCGGCCGAGCAGGGCGTCGCCCACGGGGACCGAGAGGATGCCGCCCGTCGCCTTCACGGGGTCGCCCTCTTGCAGGTGCGTCGTGTCGCCGAGGACGGCGCAGCCGATGAGCCGCTCGTCGAGGTTCAGCGCGAGGCCGGCCAGGCCGCCGGGAAACTCCAGCAGCTCGTTGACCCCCACGCCCGGGAGACCCTCGACCTGGGCAATGCCGTCGCCAACCTGCACGACGTGTCCGACCTGGTCTTGCGAGATCGTCGGCTTGAAGTCGGCGAGATGACGCTCGAGAACCTGAGCGATCTCGGACGCGTCGATCTGGATGTCAGCCATTACAAGTTCTCCCGAAGTTCGTTGAGCTTGGACCGCACGGTGCCGTCGATGACCTGGTCGCCCACTTGGGCGACGAGGCCGCCGACGACGCTCGGATCGACGATGACCTTGACCTCGACGTTCTTGCGCGTCGCCTTGGAGAGGGCCTCGCCGAGCTTGCCCTGGACGTCGTCGTCGAGGGGCACGGCGCTGCGCACTTGAGCGACTACGTGCTGGCGCGACGCGGTGGCGGCGTCGACGAAGGCGTCGACGATGGCCGGCAGCTGGCCCGCCCGACCCGCCGCCACGACGAGGCCAACGATGGCCCGGGTGACGGTGGTCGCGCCCTGCGAGCCGAGCAGCTCTTCGACGATGGCCTCACGCGTGGCGACGGGGATCAACGCGTTCGACAGCTTCGAGCGCAGTTCGTCACTCGTTTCGAACGTGCGCGCCACGCGATAGAGCTCGTCCTCGACGACGTCGAGGAGCCCTTCCCCTCGAGCGATGGCGAAGAGCGCGAGGGCGTAGTCCTCGACGACCCCGCCGGTGGCGCGATCAGTTGCCACTCGGTCCCCCGTTGCCGTTGCCGCCGCGCAGAGCGCCCACCTCGGCGATGTACTGGTCGATCAGCGCCTGCTGGGCCGAACGGTCGAGGTTGCGCTCGACGATCCGCTCGGCGAGGCGCACCGCGAAGTCGCCCATCTCCCGCTGAAGGTCGGCTCGAGCCCGCGTGACCGTCTGCTCGATCTCGGACTGCGCGCGCTCGCGGGCCTTGGACGCCTCTTGTTCGGCGCTGTCCTGGACCTCGCGACGCATCGCGTCGGCCGCTTGCCGGGCCTCCTCGATGATCCGGGCGGCCTCGTTGCGGGCGTCGGCGAGCTGAGCGCGGTACTCCGCGAGCTCGGTTTGCGCGTCGGCCTTGGCCTTCTCGGCCGCCTCGAGATCGTCACGGATCTTGTCCTCGCGCGCCTTCAGCCCCTTCTGGATCGCCGGGATGGCCATCTTCCAGAGGAGACCGAACACGACGAGGAAGGCGAGCCCACCCCAGATGATCTCGTTGGTGGCGGGAAGAATCGGGTTGGGAGACTCCTCGCACGTGTCGAGTTCCTCGGCCGCGTCGGCCTCGCTCTTGCCCTCCTTGTCGACCAGATGGTGGAACGCCTCACCCTGTTCCTCGTAGCAGTGCGCAATGTGCTTGCTGATGGCGCCCGCCGGAGTCGACGCGGCCAGAACCGGCCCGACGACGAGGACGCTCGCCACGAGCAATGCCCGGGTTCGCATGGTGGTCTCTCCTTTTCCTCTCTGAGGGACCGCTCGGGCCATCAGGCGAAGTTCAGGAGGATGAAGACGACGAACCCGATGAGGGCGAGCGCCTCGGCGAACGCGATACCGAGGAACATCGTCGTCCGCACCGTGCCGGCCATCTCGGGCTGGCGCGCCATGGCGTCAATGGCGTGGCCGACCACGAGGCCGATGCCGACGCCCGGGCCGATGGCCGCGAGGCCGTAGCCGAGGCCGGCGCCAACGGCCTTGAGGCCGTCCAGAAGCTCGCCAGCCTCTTGGCCGGTCTGTGCAAGCAGCTCAATCACGGAGTGTCTCCTGTTCGTTTCCTGGTGTTCGGTTTGGTTCTTTGGCCTCGGGGCGCCAGCCCCGGTGCCCTATCAGTGACCGTGCATCGACTCGCTGATGTAGACGGCGGTGAGAATGCTGAAGATGTACGCCTGCAGCAGGGCGACGAGCAGCTCGAATGCCGTCACGAAAATTGCCATGAAGACGGGGAGCGGCAGGGCGACGACGAGGACCGACTTCACGAACAGCGCCGACGACAACACATAGAACGTCGTCAGCAGCATGTGCCCGGCCATGAGGTTGGCGAACAGTCGGACCATCAGCGTGAAGGGCCGGAGGATGAAGACCGACAGCAGCTCGATGAAGGCGAGCAGCGGCATGAGGGCCTTGGGGACGCCCGGAGGGAACAGCGTGTTGGGGATGAACTTGAACCCCTGGTGCTTGAACCCCACGAGGATCATGAGCAGCCAGGTCTGCAACGCGAGGTACATCGGCAGCGCCATCCGCGCGTTGACCGGCATCTGCAGCACGGGGACGAGCCCGAGAAGGTTGAGGGCGAGGATGAAAAAGAAGATGGACGCAATGAACGGCGTCCAGTGCTTCGCCTCCGGCCCCATGACGTTGACGACGATGTCGCGCTCGACGAACTCGATCGCCATCTCGCCCAGGTTCTGTGCGCCGCTCGGCACGACGGCCTGTCGGCGCCCGGCGGCCCAGAAGAACACGACCACGAGCACGGCGCCCATGATCGTCAGCAACACGACCTTGTTGATGCCCAAGAGCGAGCCCTTGAGCAGGAAGTCCGGCCACTCGAGCAGATGGCTGACCGGCGGAAAGTCGAGCGCCCCGGTGATGACGGTCATCGGGACGCCCCGGCGTTGAGCGTCCCGGGCATGTGGCTCGCCAAGGAACGGACCTCCCAGATCAGCAGCGTGAGCTGCGAGACGACGATGGACAAACCGAGCGCCGTGATGTCGACGACGTCACGGAGCAAGAACACGACGCCGGTGATGACGCCGAGGCGGGCGACGTATCCCCCGAGGGCGGCGCCGTACAGGGCTCCCGGCGAGATGGACGCAGCCCACTTGGAGATGCGGGCGGCGGCGGCCACGTTGGCCACGACGATCGCCAGGCCGGCGACCGCGCTGTACAGACCTTCGAATCCGCCGAGGGCGAGGCCGCCGAGGGCGACCACCGGCGTCAGCGGAATCGCGTGGCGGGCAATGCCGGCGGCGATGGCGACCTCGACATTTCCCCCAGGAAGTGGGCCGCCGGGGACGGCGCGGCCGACGCGGGCGGGAGTCGTCACGCTCGACGCGCCCACGGCTTGCCCTCCTCCGCTCGCCCCGCCTCGGCCTGGTACCAGTAATAGGCCCGCGCCATCACACCCACGAGACCGATCACGGCCAGCGTGATGGTGAACACGACGGAGGTCCCGAGGAAGCCGTCGATGGCCAGCCCGGCGAGGGCGAAGAGCGCAGGAACGACGGCCATCTCGAAGGCCTGCGACAGGCCGTTGCCGAAGCCGTGCCACAGTTCGCCCTGTTCGGTGCGGGGCGCCGCCCGACGCTCTCCGAGGTCCACTCCGTTGTAGCCCTTCATAGTGCCGCCGTTTCGGCGCTTGTGAATGTATGCACAATCTACGATTGCGCCGCTTGAACTCGCAAGTTCTAGGGGACCAACGTCACACGGGGGAAATCAGGCGTGGCGGCGGGATTCGAGGTCGACCACGTCGGCGTCGGCGTCCGGCGGCGTCGCTCCGGCGTCGCCCGCCGTCTCGTCCTCGTCAGCCTTCGCCCTCCCCCGTCGCACTTCGGGGTGCATCAGGACGTACAGCCCCAGCCCGAGCGCGGCGACGCCGGGAACGACGATGGCGTTGCCCTCGTTCGTGAAGGTGGGCAGGAGCACGAGTCCGGAAAGCACCACCGTCCACGCCCACAGGATCAGCACCGAGCGCCGGTGCCCATGTCCGAGACGCATGAGCCGGTGGTGCAGGTGGTCCTTGTCGGCGACGGCGAACGAGCGACGCCGCACGGTCCGACGGAGGACGGCGAAGACAGTGTCGAGGATCGGGACACCGAGGATGAGGAACGGGATGAACAGGGGGGCGAAGAAGAAATACGTCTGCCCCGAGAACTGATCGGCCGTCCGGCCACCGACCAGGATCGTCGTGGACGCCATGAGCAGACCCAAGAGGAGCGCCCCCGCGTCCCCCATCATGATCTTCGACGGGTGGAAGTTGTGCGGCAGGAACCCGATGCAGATGCCGGCCGCGACGATCGCGACGAGGGGCCCGATGTTGGAGCCGCGGATGAGCCCGTTGTCGAACAGTCGGTCCGCGTAGATGAAGAGCGCGAGCCCGGCGATGGCCACGATTCCCGCCGCGAGCCCATCGAGACCGTCGATCAGGTTGACGGCGTTGACCATCACGGCGACCCAGGCGATGGTGACGAGCGGCGCCCAGTCGGCCGACAGCACCACGAAGTCGGCGAAGGGCACGCGGAAGAAGAACATCGTGACGCCCATGAGATAGAGGAGGCTGGCGGCGAGGACCTGCCCGGCGAGCTTGGCCGGGGGCGAGACGTCGCGGACGTCGTCGAGCGCGCCCACGATGAAGATCACGCCGGCGGCGAGGATGACTCCGAGGGCCTCCGAGCTGGCGCCGAACATCTCGTCGAACTGCGGGATGAAGGACGCCACGGTCATGGCGGCGAGGAAGCCGCCGAACATGGCCGCGCCGCCTACGGTCGGTAGCGGTCGGTCGTGCACATGGCGGGGGCTCGGCGAGGGCAGCACGACGGCGCCCATCCGGATGGCGGCCCGCCGGACGAGGGGGGTGAGAAGCCACGTCGTCCCGGCGGCCACGGCGAACACCACTGCGTAGCCACCCATGCCCCCCCAGCCTCGCGCATCCGCCCCCCACCCCTCGTTTTTGACTGGGAATTGGCTCCTGGGGAGCCAATTCCCATCCAAAAACGAGGAGTTACGCGAGGTCGGGGTAGGGGGTGAACTTGGAACAGAGAGTGGCGGCGGCGTCGCGCACCTCACGCCGCACCGACTCGTCGTCGGGCGCGCGCACCACCCGGCCCATCAGCGACGCGATCTCCGCCATCTCCTCCTCGCCCATCCCCGCCGTGGTCACGGCGGGCGTCCCGAGCCGGAGGCCACTCGTGACGAACGGCGTCTCGGGGTCGTTGGGAATGGTGTTCTTGTTGAGCGTGATCCCTGCGGCGTCGAGCGACTCCTGGCCCACTTTGCCGGTGATGCCGAATGGCCGGAGGTCGACGAGCACGAGGTGGTTGTCCGTCCCCCCGGAGACAACCCGGAAACCCTCGGTGCTCAGCGCGCTCGCCAGCGCCGACGCGTTGCGGACGACGGACGCCGCGTACTGGCGGAACGCCGGGTCGGCGGCCTCCTTGAACGCCACGGCCTTGGCGGCGATCACGTGCATGAGGGGGCCGCCTTGCAGGCCCGGAAACACCGCCTTGTCGATCGCCTGCGCGTACTCGGCGTTGCACACGATCGCCGCACCCCGAGGACCTCGCAGCGTCTTGTGGGTCGTGAACGTCACGATGTCGGCGAGTCCCACCGGCGAGGGGTGCGCGCCGCCCACGACCAGTCCGGCAATGTGAGCGATGTCGGCGATCAGAATCGCGCCTACCTCGTCGGCAATGCGGCGGAAAGCCCCGAAGTCGATGGTCCGGGGATACGCGGTGTACCCGCACACGATCGCCTTGGGCCTTTCAGCCAGCGCGAGGTCGAGGATGGCGTCGTAGTCGAGCACCTCGGTCTCGTCGTCGACTCCGTACGCGACGAAGTTGTACAAACGCCCTGTGGCGTTGACCGGCGACCCGTGGGTGAGGTGCCCACCCTGGTCGAGCTTCAGGCCGAGCACCGTGTCGCCCGGGTCGAGGACGGCAAGGTAGGCGGCCAGGTTCGCGTTGGCGCCGGCGTGTGGCTGCACGTTGGCGTGGTCGGCGCCGAAAAGAGCGACGCATCGCTGCCGGGCGAGTTCCTCCACGTCGTCGACGACGTAGTTGCCGCCGTAGTAGCGCTTGCCGGGGTAGCCCTCGGAGTACTTGTTGGTGAGGACGGTCCCCATGGCCGCGATGACCGCGGGCGACGTGAAGTTCTCCGAGGCGATGAGCTGAATCGTGGTGTTCTGCCGTTCACCCTCGCGCCGGACGATGTCGGCGACCTCGGGATCAGCCGCCCGCAAGGTCTCGAACTGGTCGCTCATGTCGCTGCCCCCTGGTCGCTGGCGGTCTCTTGCGCCTCGATGGCGGTGATCTGGTCGACGCGTCGGGCGTGACGTCCTCCGTCGAAGGGCGTCTCGAGCCACAGGCGAACGATCTCTTCGGCCAAGCCGTCGGCGACGATGCGGGCTCCGATCGCGAGCACGTTGGCGTCGTTGTGCGCCCGCGACATACGCGCTGTGTAGAGGTCGTTGCACAGCGCAGCGCGCACTCCCCGAACCTTGTTGGCCGAGATCTGTTCGCCCTGCCCGCTGCCGCCGAGCACGATGCCGCGCTCAGCTCCGCCTGACGCCACTGCTCGCCCGACGGCCGCACAGATTGGCGGGTAGTCGGACGACTCCTCGGACTCGGCGCCGAGGTCGTCGACGTCGTGGCCGTCGTCCTTCAGCACCTGCACGAGGCGCTGCTTGAGCCGGTACCCGGCGTGGTCGGAACCGATGGCCACTCGCATAGAAGAAATGTACCCGGCGGCATCCCTGGCCTCGGGTCCGATTGCGCGTCAGAATCGCCCCGATGAACGAGCGAGAGATGATCCAAAACCTCAGCATGGCCCGCATCGGCCTCGGCGCCTTCGGGCTGCTCCTGCCTCGCACGTTCCTCCGAATGTTCCAAGGTCGCGGGCACGCGAGCCGCGGCAACAGCGTGCTGGTTCGGGCGTGGGCCACACGGGAACTCGCCCTCGGCATGATCACCATGCACGAGCTCGAGAAGGACGCCCCTTCGCCACGGGTTATCGAGATCAACGCCGCCGTCGACGCGGTCGACGCCGTGAGCGCCGTCATCGGGTGGCCGGCCATCCCCCGCCGCAGCCGGCTCGTCACGTTCCTTGGTGGGCTTGCCGCCGCCGGAGCGAGCGTCAACTACCTCCGCACCGCGCGGAGTTGAGCGCTCCACCGACCGTCGATCGGGTCGCGCCGTTCCTGATCGACCGCGCGGCCACCATGTGCCCGCGCCGGCTCCGCCGCCACTTCCAGGACATCAAGGGTGACGGCGGCTTCGTGGCCCGGGGACGCATCCGCGACGTGATCGTCTGGGCCGCGAGGGCGGCGCACGCCGACGGCGGAACCCCGAACCCCGACAGCTTCTCCGTCCCCGACTCCCTCGTCCCCGAGGAGCAGGCGTTGCTCCGACGCGCGAATGAGCACTACCTCGCGCTCTTCGCCGACGACCCGCTCGAGACCATCGAGAACGACGCCTTCGACGCGCCCGTCGTCGCCGACCGCGGCGACTTCAAAGTGGGCGGGTGGATCGACCTCGTCGGGCGCCGGCCCGACGGCGACGTCGAGCTTCGACAGTTCGAGTTGTGGGGGCGCACCCCCAGCGCCGACCCGCTCGAGTCCCCGACGATCCTCCTGGCGTGCCTTCGCATTCGCAAGGCACTCACGCCAGAGCGAATTCGGATCCGCCACGCCGACCTCATCCGGGGAACGCTCGACGAGCACACCGCCGATCTCTCCGGCGGCCCCGGCGAGATGGCGGCGCTCTTCAGTCGTCGACTCGCCATGATCCGAGCCCGCACGTTCAAGGGCGAGGCCGTGCCGGGACGCGACTGCACGACGTGCCCGTTCGCGAACGGATGCCCGGCGTTCCGATGACCGGCGCTCCGACTGCCCACGCCGAGCACACGTCAGCGCGCCTCCCCGCTCGTCTGGTCGGGACGGTCGTTTCGCTCAGCCCGACGACCGCCGACCGGTGGGCCCGATGCCGCCGCCAATACCTCCTGCAGAACGTGCTCCAGCTTCCCGCCGTCGACGACAGCCCGTGGACCAGCGAAGGGCTCAAGGTGCACGACATCCTGCGCCAACTCCACGAGCAGGGCACGTGCGACGACCGCGCGTGGGTCGACGAGATCGTCGCGAGCTACGGCGGGGGCGAACCCGATCGACTCCGAGGGTTCCTCGAGCGGCACGCCGCCCGATGCCCCAAAGGCGCCGAAGCGGTCGGCCACGAGGTCGGCGTCAGCCGATTCCACCGGGAGCCCGCACCACCCTTCTTGGCGGCGGCCTCCATCGACGCCATCTGGATCCACGACGGGCTGCTCGACGCGCGCGACTACAAGACCGGCACCGGGGGCGCGTTCGACATCTCGGGCGACGTGCGCGCCCGCGTCCAGGCCTGGCTGCTCGAACCCATGGCGACCCGACGCGGATTGCGGCTCCGGCTCCGCTACGAGTTTCTCGCGCCGGAGGCCAGCGAGGATCCAGCGCCGTGGGATCCCGAACCCGAGGAGCTCATCGCCATCGACGAGGAACTCCGTTCGATCGCCGATGCGATGCGCACCGAGCGCGAGTTCGTAGGGTGCCGGGAACCCGCGGTCTGCAGGACGTGCGGGTATCGCTCCATCTGTGTCGACGCCGCCCTTACTCAGGAGCGGGTGGAGGAACCGCCGCCCACATGATCGATCCCCGAACCCCCGTCGTCGTCGGCGTCGGGCAAATCACGCGGCGACCAGGTGACGACGCCGACCTCGCCGCCGCCCCCGAGCCCGCCGATCTCATGGCGGAGGCGATCCGCCAAGCCGACGTCGACGCAG
Organism: Acidimicrobiia bacterium; assembly: GCA_035293045.1. Classification (GTDB taxonomy): domain Bacteria; phylum Actinomycetota; class Acidimicrobiia; order IMCC26256; family JACPCJ01; genus DATDOY01. The sequence goes on along the minus strand of DATDOY010000124.1, from coordinate 24,081 downwards.
GCGGGCGTCGCTCGTTCGTCGACCGCATCGACGTCATCTGGGTCCCCCAGCCCCTGACCCGTCGGTACCCCGACCCCGGCGCCGTCACCCTGCGCCGCCTCGGGGTCGAAGCGCGGAGTTACCGCGCGCTCATCGGCGGCAACTCACCGCAGCTGCTTGTGAGCGAGGCGGCCGCCATGATTCAGCGGGGTGGCGCGGAGGTGTGCGTCATCGCCGGGGCCGAGGCCATGTACACCCGGTTCCGGGCCCGGAAGCTCGGCGTTGACCTGCCCTGGGAGCGATCCGACGTGCCGGCGTGTCCCAACGAGGTCGGCGACATCCGGCCGGGCACATCGGACGTCGAGAACGCGCACGGGGCGACCCTCCCCATCGAGATCTATCCCCTCATCGAAACTGCGGTTCGCGCCGCCCGCGGTCGCTCGCTCGAGGAGCACCAGCAGGCCACGGGGCTCCTCTGGTCGCGGTTCGCCGCCGTGGCCGCCGCGAACCCCCTCGCCTGGACCCCGGTTCCCTACACACCCGACGAGGTCACCACGCCCGCGCCAGACAACCGCGTGGTGACCTTCCCGTACACCAAACGCATGTGCGCGAACCTCGCCGTCGACCAGGCGGCCGCGGTCATGGTGACGACCCACGAAGCGGCGGTGGCGGCGGGCGTTCCCGCCGACCGCATGGTGTTCCCCCTCGCCGGGGCCGACGCCAACGACCACTTCTTCCTCACCGAGCGCTGGTCCCTCGCCGACTCCCCTGCGATCCGAGCGGTGGCGGCGGACCTCTTCGCGGCGACCAGCACCGGCGTCGACGCCGTCGCTCGGTTCGATCTCTATTCGTGCTTCCCGTCCGCCGTGCAGGTGGCGATGGACGCGCTCGGAATCCACGCAGCAGACGAGCGACCGCTCACCCTGACCGGCGGTCTCGCCCTCTTCGGAGGTCCGGGCAACAACTACGTCACGCACTCGATCGCCGAGACCGTGCACGCCTGTCGCCGCGATCCTGGCTCCCTTTCCATGGTGACCGGCGTCGGCTGGTATCTCACCAAGCACTCGGCCGGCCTCTATTCGACCACTCCTCCTCCCGAAGGCTTCCGACGCGTCGCCCCCGGCGACACCCAGGCCAAGGTCGACGCGCTTCCGAAGCGGATCGTCGTCGCCGAGCACGACGGTCCGGCCAGGGTCGAGGCCACCGCGGTGCCCTTCACCCGTGACGGATCGCCCGAACGCGGTCTCGTCTCGACGCTGACCGAAGATGGCCATCGCGCCCTCGCCGTCACCGACGATCCCGACGCGTTGGCGTCGATGGTGGCAGAGCCCTGGGAAGGGCGGGCCGTCAGCCTCCGGCCGGCGGAGGGTCGGACGCGGCTGGTCTCCTGAGGTCGACGCGGAGGGTCAGCACCCCGTCGACCAACGTGCCTTCCGCGTCGCCGACGAGGGCGAAGTCGAGGTAATCGAGGTTCGCCTGATCGATGTAGCGCTGGCGTTCCGGGCCTGCGACGGGCGGGATGGAACGGTCCTTCACGCGCGCCGCCCGCTCCTGAAAGCGCCGAATCATGGCGTCCACGTCGAGGGGGGTTTCCGCCATCACAGCGCAGACTCGATATCGGCCCAGGCCAAGGCGCCCTCGCGCAACAGGCGCGGCTCCTCGCCAGTGACGTCGACAACCGTCGCGGCCGCGCCCCCGCACCGCCCCCCGTCCAGAATGAGCGGCACCCACGCGCCGAATTCGGCCGCCACCTCCTCCGCCGTTTCGAACACCACTTCACCCTGCACCCCTGCCGGCGTGGCGGCGAGCGGCCCCACCTCGAGGCACAACGCCGAGGGAACCGGATGGTTGGCCAATCGGAGGCCGATCGTCACGTCGTCGTCGCCGAGGTCGAGCGGTTCGTCGGGGTTACGCGGCAGCACCAACGTCAGCGCGCCAGGCCAGAAGCGTTCCATCAGGAGTTTGGCCGCTGCCGGCACCGCCGTCGTGAGCTCCATGGCCTGGTCGATGGAGCCGACGAGCACCGACAGGTCGTAGGCGCGCGACCGATGCTTCAGGTGGAAGAGCCGGTCGGTGACGCCCGGATCGGTGGGGTCACCGGCGAGGACGTAGACGGTGTCGGTCGGGAGCGCAACGGGGACGCCCGCCTCGATCTTTTCGGCGGCGCGGTCGACTGCGAGTGCGAGATCACCGATGGCGAGGATTTCGCTCATTCGTCACCCCGACGCCGTGCGACCAGCACGCGGTCGCGACCCGCGAGATCGGGCTTGACCTCGGCCTCCGCAAACCCCGCGTCCAGGCACAGATCGACGCCGGCCGCGGCTTGGTGTGGAGCGATCTCGACGACGAGCGCGCCTGCGGGCACAAGCCAATCGGGAGCGCCGGCGACGATCTCACGAACCGCCTCGAGCCCCGTGGTCCCGCCAACGAGGGCACCCCGAGGTTCGTGATCGCGGACCTCGGTGGGCAAGGCGTCGAACTCGTCGTCGGCGACGTACGGAGGATTCGACACGATGACGTGCACGGAACCGCGCAAGCGGCGCGGCAGCGCATCGAACCACGACCCCTCGGCCAGAGCGACGCGGCGCGCCGACAGCCCCACCGCCATCAGGTTGGCCCGCGCGACGGCGAGCGCGTCGGGGCTCACGTCGGTGGCCCACACGGTGACGTCGGACAGCTCGTCGACGAGGGCGAGAGCGAGCACGCCGCTTCCCGTGCCGAGGTCGGCGATCACCAGCGAAGGATCGAGCGCGCCGCCCGTGCCGTCATTGCCGTGCCGCGACGCCCCGAGCCGCACCGCCTCCTCGAGGGCGACTTCGGCCACGACCTCGGTTTCCACTCGCGGAATGAGGGCTCGATGATCGACGACGAGCTCGAGGCGGCGGAACGCCCAGCGACCCAGAACGTGCTGCAGGGGTCGACCCGACACGCGCTGTTCGAGCATGTCGACGACGTGACCGACCGCCCGGGCCGGAGCGGGTGCGTCTGCGTCAGGGGCTCCGTCGGCAGCCCGCTCCACGAGCCATCGTGCCTCGGCTTCCGGGCTCTCGACGTTGGCGGCGGCGAGAACCGTGCGCGCGTGGCTACGGAGGTCGCCCCAGCGATAGCTCCCGGGCGCGAGATCAACCGAGACGTTCGCCGCGCCGGTCATGCCGCCGTCCCGCTCAGCTGGTCGGCGCGCTCCGCGGCGCCGAGGGCGTCGACGATCTCGTCGAGGTCGCCGCCGAGGATCTCGGGCAGCCGATGAAGCGTGAGGCCGATGCGGTGATCGGTCACCCGGTTCTCCTTGTAGTTATAGGTGCGGATCTTGTCGGCGCGTCCACCGCGGCCGAGCTGCGATCGTTTGGCCTCCGACCGTTCCGCCGCCTGGCGTTCCTGCTCGATCTGCAAGAGCCTCGCGCGCAGGATCCGCAGGGCCTTGTCCTTGTTCTGGAGCTGGCTCTTTTCGTCCTGGCAGCTCACGACGAGACCGGTGGGCTTGTGCGTGAGGCGGACGGCCGAGTCGGTGGTGTTGACGGACTGCCCGCCGGGACCCGACGAGCGGAAGACGTCGATTTCGAGGTCGTTGGGATCGATCTCGACATCGACTTCCTCGGCCTCGGGAAGCACCGCGACGGTCGCCGACGACGTATGGATGCGACCTTGGCTTTCGGTGACGGGCACCCGCTGCACCCGGTGCGGGCCGGCCTCGTGCTTCAGGCGTGACCAGACGCGCTCGCCCCTGAGGAGAAACGTGATGTCCTTGTAGCCCCCCATGTCGGAGGGGTGGCTCGAGAGCAACTCGAACTTCCAGCCGTTGCGCTCGGCGAACCGCTGGTACATCTCGAAGAGATCGCCTGCGAACAGGTTGGCCTCTTCTCCACCCTCGGCCCCCCGGATCTCGACGATGACATTGCGGGCGTCGTTGGGGTCCCTCGGCAACAGGAGCGCCTTGAGCTCAGACTCGAGTTCGGCGAGGCGCGACTCCGCGTCGGTGATCTCGCGGCGGAGATAGTCGCGATCGCCCTCTTCGGCCCCTGGGAGCAACTCGCGGGCCTCCGCCAGATTCGACGACGCCTTCAGATACTCGCGGTACGCGTCAACGATGGGCTTCAGCTCCGAGTGGCGACGGCCCGCCTCGCGGATCGCGTCTTGTTCCCCGGACGCGTAGATGCCCTGGAGGCGCTCCTCTAGGTCCTCGAATTCCTGCTCGAGCTTCGCGAGACGTTCCAACATGGCGGACCCAGGGTACTGCCGGACCCCGGAACCACCGCGTGAGGTCGCCTATTCGGCGGCCGACGCCGCGACGTCATCGCTCGGACGAAGGATTACAAGGTCGTACACGACCGCGGCGACGATGCCGCCGGCGATCGGACCGATCCAATACACCCAATGGTTGTCCCAGAACCCAGCCACCAGAGCCGGGCCGAACGCCCGCGCCGGATTCATCGCCGCGCCGGTGAAGGGGCCACCCATCAGCGCGTCCATGACGATCACGAGGCCGACGCCGAGCCCGGCAAGCTTGTTGAAGGCCCCGTCGCGATCGAAGGTCATGGCGAACACCACCCACACCAAAAAGAAGGTGAGGATCGCTTCGATGAGCACGCCCTGACCGGTCGAGATGACGGGATTGACCTGCGGCGCACCTAGGTGGAAGGGATCCCAGATCTCTTTCGGGATGGCGGCACGCAGGACTCCTGCGGCAGCGGTCACTCCCGCAAGCTGCGCCGCCACATAGACCGCCGCGTCCTTCAGCGTGATCCGGCCCGTGACGAAAGCCCCGATGGTGACCGCGGGATTGAAATGCGCGCGGGAAACGTGACCCACCGCGGAAACCATCGTGACGACGGCGAGGCCGTACGCCAACGCGACGGCCACGAGTGCGCCGCCGTCGCCGAATCGGCTGGTGGCGATGACCGCACCGGCGCCGATGAACACGATGGCGAATGCGCCGATGAACTCCGCCAACGCTTTTTGGGCGGTCGTGTACTGCATGCGTCCCTCCCGGTCCTGTCACCATCGCCGGACAGAGTGCGCGCAGCATGGCACGGGCACGGGACAGGCGGGTGGACCGCCGAAGCCTCAGGGGCGTGCTACGAGCGCACGTCGCCCAGGGAATGGAATTCGTCGAGGAGGTCAGCGGCGCGGGGACTCCCTTCGAGTGCGTGGTCGATCTCCCGCAGCGTCAGCCGCACCCCCTCGTCGCGGCGCACACCCAAGGATTCTTGGAGCGCTTCGTCCCAGAGCGTTCCGACGACCCTGGTGCCGGGAACCGTGGCACCGGTGTCGGTCACGAAGGCTCGGTCCCTCATCTCGGTGAGGGCGGTCCGGAGATAATCGACGTGGGGCGTCTCGTCCTGGCGGATGTAACCGACGAGGTCAGCCGCCGCCCCCTCCCCCGCCGTCAGGTCGGGATCGGCGAGGACCTCCTCCGCCCACGCGAACACATAGAAGGCCGAGATCTCGATCAGCAGGATCCTGATCATGCGTTGGATGAGCATCTCGAGCCCGAGGTCGATCGCGGGGAACCGCCTCGCCGCCTCCATCTGGGCGCGGATCACGGCCGGGTCGGGTGCCCCGCCCCCCGAGGACAATCCCATCCGCGTCAGCATCAGCGCGGTCTGATCTGCCGTGACGGGGTTCTCGAACGCGACATCGCGTGCCGCGAACCACATGTCGCGGTGGCCGGCAGCGTCCTCAAAGCCCGCCTCATCGCGGGCGTGCGCCTCGAGCAGGCCGGCGTCGAGATGCGCGGTCGCCGTGCCGCGAACGTCTTCCGCAAAGTGCGACTGGATGTCGGGGACCGCGGAATAGCGAATCATCGCCCCGAAACCTTCGACGGTTCCGATCCGCGTCAGCGTCGAAATGATGGGTGCTCGCACGCCCTCTCGCAGCAAGAACTTGGCCTGGGCGACGTTCGGATAGTTCGGGGGCCACGTGCCGAGGGGGACGTCGAGGAGCGGCATGCCGAACTGGGCGGCGTGGTTGGCCTGCCAGGCGGCAATCGCCGGAGCGCGGTGGCGGGTCCGTGGTGATCGGTATCGACCGTCCTCGTCGAACCCACCGTGGCAGCGCACGCCCCCGACCACCAAGGGTTCGACAACCGGGTCGTCGGCCAACAGCTCCTCAGGTGTGTACTCCAGTTGGAGACTCACCGGAGCGAGTGTACGCGTCACCACTGCTGGCGATCCCCCGACGCGTCATCACCCCCCAACTCGCCTCGGCGCCCCGCACGTGGCGAATCACTCCAATCAGCCGCCACCATGCGTTGGCCTGGCGATACCCGAAGTTCTCGAGGACGGCGGCGCCCATGAGCGCGAGGAGATCGCTCCTTCGGGGGTAGACGTGGAACGACAATTCTTCGAGAACGACCGCACTCGCCGAGAAAGCGAGGCCGAGCCCGAACGACACAAGAAGGAAGGCGAAGAACGCGCTCAACGAGATCGTGCCGGTCGCGAAGGCCACTGCGGTGATGAGATATCCGAGCACCTCGACAAACGATCCGTACATCTCGAACAACAGGTTGAAGGGGTACGAGACCCATCCGGGGAACCCCCGGAACGCCAGCCCCCGGTTCATGCGCAGGCTCTCACCGAGGCCGCGCTGCCAGCGGATGCGCTGACGCCCGAGCGTTCGCAGATTCTCGGGGGCCTCCGTGAACACGATCGGGTCGGGGATGTACGCGACGCGGTACTTCCGCTTGGCCTCGCGCATGATCCGATGCAAGCGCACCACCATCTCCATGTCCTCGCCCAGGGTGTCGGTGCGGAACCCTCCCGCGGCGATCACGGTTTCCTTCCGAAACATCCCAAAGGCCCCCGACAGAACGAGGAGACCGTTGAACGCACTCCACCCCAGGCGGCCGAACAGGAAGGCTCGCAGGTACTCGACCACCTGAAAGCGCACGAGCATCTTGCTGGGCATGGCCAGCTGCTCGAGGAAGCCCTCGCGAATGACGCTCTCGTTGATGACTCTGATCGTCCCCCCGGACGCGATCACGCTCCCGTCGTCCAGGAACGGCTGCACGACCCGCTGGATGCTGTCGCGCTGGAGCACCGAGTCGGCGTCGATGGTGCAGAACAGCGGGTATCGGGCAACGTTGACGGCCGCGTTCACCGCGTCGGCTTTGCCTCCGTTCTCCTTATCGACCACACGGACGGCCGGGTACGTGCGCGAGATCATGAAGCGGCGCACGGGGGCGGTGGGCACGCGATCGCGATACGCCTCGCCGTACTCGGCAAGCGCGAACGCCTCGTGGAGGCGATCCAGGGTGCCGTCGGTCGATCCGTCGTTGACCACGACGACCTCGAAGGTCGGGTATGTGAGCTGAAGGATCGACTTCACGGAAGCAACGATCCCCCCTTCCTCGTTGTACGCGGGGACGATCAGCGTCACCGGTGGCATGAACGCCGGATCCACGGCGGTGAGCGCGCCGAACCGGCGCAGACGCGACCGCGTAATGCTGGCGTACGCCACGAAGTTGAGGCCGATGTAGACGAAATGCAGGATGATGAAGTAGCCGAGGATGAGCCACTCGCCGACGCTCACCCACCCGCTCACGACGCCCCGATCTCACCGAGTACCTGCACCAGCGCGCCCCGCGCGTAGCGATCGGGATGAACGGAAGCGAGGAGTTCAACGAGCGAGCGCGCGATGGCAGGCGACGTGACGACCGCCCGCGCGGCACGGTTCCGAACCCACCAATCCCTATCGCCGAGACATCCCGCGATCCTCCACACGTCGCCCGAACCCTGCAGACGGGCCAGCGCGGCCACGGCCTGAACCCTGACGAACGGCATCTCGTGCTTCAGGTAGGGCCGCACGAGGATCGCGTCCTCAGGGGCGCGGTGTTCTCGGAGCACGGCGAGACACCGTGAGGCGACCTCCGGCGGGGGCTGGCGATCGAGAAGGGTCCGGGCCGCCGCGTGTCCTGCCCGTCCCTTGATGATGGCCAGTACGTCGACCAGCCGCGCCTGCGCTCCGGGGTCCTGCGCGGCGAGCGCATGTCCGGCCACCACCTCGGAGACGACCTCGCTCGGAGCATCCCGAAGAATGGCAACGGCCACCGCCGAATGGCAGTCCTCCCACCGGGCGATCATTGGGACCACCGAGCGCACACCCGCCTCGGGCTCGATGCGGACAAGCGCTCGGGCGGCCTCGGCCCTTACGACGATGGGTTCCTTCTGGGCGAGATCGAGGAGCACCGGAACACCGGCAGCATCGCGGTTGCGCCCGAGAAAGGTGGCGGCCACAACGAGCTCCTCGCCCGATCCCTCCTTGCTCAGTGCTCGTGCCGCGGTAATCAACCCGGCGCGATCGGCGAAGACGCAAAGCCGCTCGACGGCTTCGCCTTCGATCGCAGCCGTCATCCGGTTCCACAGCGCCAGAACCGCACCGCGCTCTCGTCGGCGCAGCGTCGGCGTCGTAGGAAACTCCTGGCGCATCGACTGCAGCATGACGGGCAGCCAAACCGCCTCGATCGCGGCCCGACGCTCGGTCTGGCGGACGAGTCGACCGCGAAGCGCAAAGGCGACGAGGAGAAACACCGACGCCGCCGCGAGCGCGCCGAGACCGATCACGATCGAAATCCTGACGATCACCGATTCGCCGGAGAGGTCGAACACGCCGCGGGACCGCTACGCGCCCTTGAGCAAACGCTGCACCCTCGCGACCAACGAATCGAGTTGGAAGGGCTTGACGACGTAGTCGTCGGCGCCCGCGTCGAAGCCCGCCACCTGATCGTGCTCCGAGCTCTTCGCCGTCAGCATGATGACGGGGGTCTTCACCCACGCCGCCGTCTCACGAAGCTGCCGCAGAATGGTGAGGCCGTTGTGGTGCGGAAGCATGTAATCGAGAATGACGAGGGCCGGCGGATCGGTGGCGAGGCGATCCATCGCCTCCGCTCCGGTGATGATCAGCTCGACCTCGAATCCTTCCGACTCGAGATAGAACTGCAGCATCCCCGAGATGTCGGGTTCGTCCTCGATCACGAGAATGCGGGGGCCCACCATCCGCCCACGCTACGCGATCACTCGGACGGGGGAGACGACTCCTCGGTGGTGGGCTCGGAAGCCTCCGCCGCGGGTGCTTCGCCCGCCGGCGCTTGATCGCGATCACCCCGGGGACCGCCGCGACCGACGCCGCGACCGCCGCCCCGACCACCACCGCGGCCTCCGCGCTGGTCGTCGAAGATGCCCTCGCCACGCCGCGGCGGCTCGTACTTGGGCCGCGGCCCGCCCTTGACGGATACGGGCGCCTTGCGCTTGGTCGGTTCGGCGACCCGCTTCTTGCGCTTGGCGGGCGCCTCCGCTGCCGGAGCCTCCACCGCATCCTGTTGCTGTGCGTACCGACGAGTGAACCGCTCGACTCGACCACCCGTGTCCACGAGCTTCTGCTTGCCCGTGTAGAAGGGGTGGCAGGCGGCGCACAGCTCGACCCGCAGCTCGGGAACCGTCGCGTGGGTGACGAACTGGTTGCCACACGAGCACGTCACGGTGCACTCGGTGTACTCGGGGTGGATTTCGGTCTTCATCGTCGTTGCCCTTTGTTTCGTGCTCGATCGTGCGGGCTCGTTCGTGGGTCCACGACTATAGGGGTCGGGCCACGCGTGGTTCGCTCCGAGCCTCTACACCGCCGTCGGAGCCTTGGCGATCTCTTCGAGGAACTCGTCGTTGTTCTTCGTGGTCTTGATCTTGTCCATGAGCAGCTCGAGGCCGGCGCCGTCCTCGAGCGCTCCGAGCACGCGGCGGAGCTTCCACACCTGGTTGAGCTGGGTGCGGGAGAACAGCAGCTCCTCGTGCCGGGTGCTCGACTGGTCGACGTCGATGGCCGGATAGATGCGCCGGTCGGCGAGCGAACGGACCAACCGAAGCTCCATGTTGCCGGTGCCCTTGAACTCCTCGAAGATCACCTCGTCCATGCGACTTCCGGTCTCGACGAGCGACGTGGCGATGATCGTGATCGAGCCGCCCTCCTCGATGTTGCGCGCGGCACCGAAGAAGTACTTCGGCGGGTACAACGCGGTGGAGTCGACGCCGCCGGACAGGATGCGGCCGGAGGCCGGGGCGGCGAGGTTGTAGGCGCGCGCCAGTCGCGTGATGCCGTCGAGCAGGATCACGACGTCGTGGCCCATCTCGACGAGCCGCTTGGCCCGCTCGAGACTCAACTCGGCCACCGCCGTGTGCTCTTCGGGCGGCCGGTCGAACGTGCTGGCGTACACGCTCCCTTGTTTGACGTGGCGCCTGAAGTCGGTGACCTCCTCGGGCCGCTCATCGACGAGGAGGACGATCAAGTCGACCTCAGGGTTGTTGGTCTCGATGGCGGTGACCATGTGCTTCATGATCGTCGTCTTCCCGGCCTTGGGCGGAGAGACGATCATGCCGCGCTGGCCCTTCCCGATCGGCGAGATCAGATCGATGATGCGACCCGTCACGTCGTCAGGCTGGTCGGGCAGCTCCATGCGGAGCTTGGAGTCCGGGAACAGCGGCGTGAGGTCGCCGAACTTCGGTCGCGCCCGCGCCGCTTCGGGATCCATGCCGTTGATGGAATCGACCCGCATCAGCGCGGGGTACTTCTCGCTGCTCGTCGGCGGCCGGTGGGCGCCGGCGAGTTCGTCGCCCTTGCGCAGCCCGAACTTTCTGACTTGTGACGCCGAAACGTAGACGTCGTGCTTCCCGGGAAGGAGTCCTGACGTCCGCAGGAACCCGTATCCCTCTTCCCGGATCTCGAGGACTCCGGCGCATTCAACCGGCTCGCCCTGGGGCTCATGACCTCCGCCGCCACCACCGCCACCCATGGGCTCGTTGCCGCCGCGACCCCGGCCACGGCGGCGCCGGCGCCGGTTGCCCGAAGGACCGAAGTCGTCGTACCCACCGCCGTCGGACCCACCGCCGTCGGACGGGCGCCGATCCGACCGCTGGTTCCCGTCGCCGCCCCGGTGTTGCGGTCCGGTGGTGGAGCGGGTGTCGGGCCCGTCGGTGCCGGACGGATCTGATCGGTCGCCGTCGGCGTCCTGTTGCGTCGAGTCGTCGCCGCGGGTCGCTCGGTCGTCGCGAGCGTCGTCGTCGTCGGTGCCGGCGCTGGCACCGGGTCCGCCGTTGGATCGGCGCGCCGACGCGCCCGCGGCGTCGCTCCCACCGCCGTTGGCGTGCTCGAGGATGGCTTCGACCATCTCCGACTTCTTCATGCGCGTCGTGACCTTGGCTCCGACCGCATCGGCGATCGACTGGAGCTCAGCGCGCTCTTTGCCCTCGAGGGCCGAACGCTCGGTCGTTTGTTCCGGAGTCATCGGTTGCTCCCGTTTCTGGTTCTCTCCCGCGAGATGGCGGGAACTTCATCGGTTAGTGGTTCCACGGTGGGGATCTGGCGCGCCGCCTCTTCGACCACGAGCTCGATCACCTGCGCCAGGGTGGTGTCGAGGTTGTACGTGTTGACAATTGGTGTGCCGTGTTCGGTGGCGATCGACCTCAGGTACTCCTGGATCATGCGGATGTGCGGGAAATTCTCGAGATACCGGCTGACGGTGCGCTCATTCGCGTCGGCCGCCCGGGACACGAAGTGAGACCGGTGGAGCATCTCGTCGTCGACCGTCACGAGGATGGGGACCACGACCGCCGTGTCGGAGAATTCTGCCGGATCGAGAGCCGCCGGAAGGGCATGCACGCCTTCGACGATCAAGTGGGTCCGTTCCAGCGCCGCCCGACGGGCAAGAGCGCGGATGCCGACCGAAACGGTGAGGGCCTGTTCCCTGAAACCGACGAGGAGCGGATCTGATTCCTCTCTCGGCAGAAGTTGGGGCACGACCTGATCCACGTCGAAGCTCGAACTGTGCAGCGAGGGCGCGAGATCGGACGACAGCATGGATCGCATCACCTCTCGCACGGCATCGGTGGGGATGACGCGCGTGATGCCGAGCCGGGCGGCGAGCTGCGTCGCCAGCGTCGACTTGCCCACTCCCGTCGCCCCGCCGAGAAGGATGACCATCGGGCGGTCGAGCCGGTTGATCACCTGCCAGCGGAGATACATCCGGGCGTAGCGCTCCCCTTCCTCGGTGACGAGGACCCGTTCGGCGAGATCGGTGAGTTCGTGCCGCGTGATCTCGACCCGACCCTGGGCGTGCAGTTGCTCCTCGATCAGCTCCGCGACGTGGAACGCCCGCGACGGCGGGAGCCCCGTGGCCATGAGCGAGGACGCCATGAGGCCCTTGGAGTAGGGCAGGGCGCCTTCCTTGTCGGAGATGACGATGTGGCGGGTTGTGGGCATCAAGCCTGAGTTCGTTGGGGTTCGTTGGGGTTGCTGGGTGCGCCGGTGGACGGCGCGCTTCACGCTGAGGGTCGGGAAAAGCGGTCGATGGCAAGATCGGCGAGGTTGCGGAGGGCATCGGCAATGGACGCGCTCGAGGGGTCAGGGCTCGCCGTCAGGAACGGTCGGTTGTCGCAATACACCACGTCCTTGTCCGCCTCGATCGCGACCCGCGTCGCGACATCCACGGCCGCCGCCTTGAGCTCGGTCACCACGACCTCGGCGCCTTCGGCAGCCTGAAGGTCGTCGGCGAGGAGCCGGCGGTCAGCGAGGTTGGCGCTCCACCCCACGACCCGAGCACCGTGCTCGGCCTCCAGGTGCGCCGCGAGCGTCGCGGCAACGGGCGGAGGTGCCGTGGTGGCGAAGAAGACGTTCAGCCCGGAAATCGATCCGAGGGGAAAAGGACGAAACGTGGTGCGAAGAATGGGTTTCCCCGGAACGAGCTCCCGGATTCGATCTTCGAGAGCATCCGCCGCTCGGTCGAGCGGCTCGGTAGCCATTGTAACGACCACCAGGTCCGCCAGCAACAAGACGTAGGCGCCGAGGTATCCGGTCACCAACTCGGGGTCAGCGTGCGCAGGCACGAGACACACCGTCGCGTCGGCATGCACCGGGGGGATCGCCGCCCCCGAGCCCTCGAGAATGAGGAGTTCCTCCGCCCGCGCGTTGGCAATCTCGACCCCCCGTGCGAACGTCGTGTGGATGGTCGCGCCGGCCAACCCACCGCCGGCCCGTCGCGTCCCAATCGTCGGCACGCGCGCCATCAGCGCGTCCTCGAGATGATCGCTCGCCGCGTGACGCCCCGCCTCGGCAAGCGCCAAGAGAGCCGCCGGCGTGAGGTCGGCACCGATCTCGATGACCTCCGGCTCGTCGGGACCACCCCGGCCCATCGCCACGATGGCGACCCGGCGCCCGGCGTCGGTGAGGACCCGGGCGAGGTGCGCCGCCACCGCCGTCTTTCCCGCTCGCTTCGCGGTGGCGACGACGGCGATCGACGGTTTCTTGGCGACGCGGGGTCGAGGCGGCGGATCGAAGCGGAAGTCGGCACCCTCGTACGCCACCCCGAGGTACAGCGCGTGCGACGCGAGGAGCATCCGACTCCGGGCGTCGACCACGGGGCTGCACGAGAGGTCGACCACCACATCCGGGGCGCCGCCGTGGATGCCCGCGCGGAGGGCGTCGACCGGCGTGTCTCCGGTGACCACGGCACCGACGCCGTAGTCCGGCATCTCCCCCGCGGCGAGTTTCTCGACGCCGCCGAGGAGCACGGCGCCGACGATCTCGTAGCCCTTCGCCCGAAGGTCGGCGATGGCGGCGCGGACGACCGGCGGATAGTGCTCGCCGTCCACGAGCACGAGGGCGCGGGCCGATGGCGACACGGGTGTCGAGTCGGACGGTGAGGTGGGCGCCATCGACCCGCGGTCAGCCCGGGGCGACCAGTCGGGGCATCAGGGTGTGTCCGGCGACGGGTGGGTGCGCGGCGGTTCCCCGTTCGGAGTACTCGCCGCCGGGACCGTCCGCCGTGGAGTCGAACAGAAGGTAGGGCACCGCGTCGGAGGTATGGGTCTTGCGCCGAACCGGCGTGGGGTGGTCGGGCATCAGGAGGATGCGATACGGACCGAGGTCGTCGAGCGCCGCGGCCAACGGCCCGATGATCCGGCGATCCCAGTTCTGGAGGGCCTCGACCTTGGCGTCGAGATCGCCGTTGTGGCCGGCCTCATCCGACGCTTCCACATGGAGCAGGAAAAAGTCGTGGTCCTCGAGCGAGGCGAGACACGCGTCGCGCTTTCCCTCGTAGTTCGTGTCGTAGTAGCCGGTCGCGCCCGGTACCTCGACGACGCCGATGCCCGTGAGCACGCCGAGCCCTCGGATCAAGTCGACGGCGGTCACGAGCTCGCCGGTGACGCCGAATCGATCGACGAACCGAGGGAGGCGCGGCCGGGAGCCCTGGCCCCACAGCCAGATCTGGGTGGCGGCGGCTCCCAGCTCGGCCGCCTTCGTGCCCACGACGCCCTTCGACGCCTCCATCAGATCGACGAGCCGCGCCGCCGCGGGGCCACTGGGCAGGACAATCGGCTGGTCGGACAGGTCGTGGGGTGGGGTGCACTCCGCATCGCCGAGCGCCCGGGGCGCCACCATGATGTGGCGGTACATCACGCCGGGATGAAACCGCACGCCCTCGCCGCCGAGCGTGGCGTCGACGGCCTCGATGATGGGGCGGCTCAGCTCGCTCGGGATGTGACCCGCCGAGAAGTCGACCATGGTCCCCGACGGCGACACCGTGACGAGGTTGCACCGGTACGCAATCTCGTCGTCGGCCAGCTCGATGCCCATCGCGGCGGCCTCGATGGGGGCGCGACCCGTGTGGTACTCGGCCGGGTCGTATCCCAGGATCGACATGTTGCCGACGTCGCTACCGGGCGGCAGGCCGGCAGGAATCGTGGCCGCTCGGCCCACCTCGCCGCGCGCCGCAAGACGAGCGAGGTTCGGGGTCGCGGCCGCCTCGAGAGGCGTGCGGCCGTCGAGCTCCGGAATGGGTTCGTCGGACGCGCCGTCGGGAACGAGCACTACGTACTTCACGGCCTGCATGGTACGCAGCCCGCAAGGACCTCCGTCCCTTGTGACGTTCGCCCTAACGTCTGTCCCGTGGGACCCCGCGTGATCGGCGTCATCCTCGTGGTCATCGTTCTCGTGGGCGCCGGCGTCTACGCCGGCGTGCAGCTCGGCTCTGACGACGACGACGGGGGCGACGGTGACGGACCGGCCCCCGGCTCGAAGCGACCGCCCGTCGTCGAGGTGCCCGAGCAACGCGAGCCCGACACGACGAGTTCGACGATCGGAGGCCCTCCGGCGGCGATCGCCTCGGTGCGGGTCGACGCCGTCGAGATCGCGCGACTCGACCAGCCGCTCGACCTCACCACCCGCCCCGGTGACGGCGCGCTGTACATCGCCGAGAAGCCGGGTCGCGTGGTGGCCGTGCGCGAGGGGGGCGAGCCAAGCGTGGTCCTCGACATCACCGCCGACGTTTCCACCGGCGGTGAGCAGGGGTTGCTCGGCATCGAGTTCACCGCCGACGGCCAGTTCCTGTATGCGAATTACACGGACACCGAGGGCGACACGCGGCTCGTGGAATGGGCCATGCAGGGTTCGCGCGCCGACCCGGCGTCGCGGCGCGAGGTTCTGTTCGTGGACCAGCCCTACGAGAACCACAACGGCGGCGCCATCGAGTTCGGTCCCGACGGGTTCCTCTACGTCTCGCTCGGCGACGGTGGGTCGGGCGGCGACCCCGAGGGCAACGCGCAGAATCTCGGCACGTTGCTCGGGAAGATCCTGCGCATCCACCCGCGACCCACGGAGAACTCCGCCTACGCGGTGCCGTCGAGCAACCCGTTCCTCGGTCGCGCCGGTGCCCGCGGCGAGATTTGGGCGTACGGCCTGCGCAACCCGTGGCGCATGTCGTTCGACCGCCTCACCGGAGATCTGTGGATCGGCGACGTGGGTCAGGGGTCGATCGAAGAGATCGACTTCCAGCCGGCGCGCTCGCCGGGAGGAGAGAACTACGGGTGGGACCGCTTCGAGGGCAGCCGCTCCTTCGAAGGAGACCCCCCCGCCGCCCACGTGCTTCCGATCCAGGAGTATCCCAATGGGTCGGGCAACTGCGCGGTGACGGGTGGCGTCGTCTACCGCGGCGAGCGGATCGCGCCGCTCTTTGGGGCCTATGTCTTCGCCGACTTCTGCGCCGGACAGCTGCTCGCGCTCCGGCAAACCGATGGGGCGCCCACCGACTCCGGGTCGCTCGGGGTGAAGGTCCCGTCCATCGCCGGGTTCGGTGAGGACAACGACGGCGAGGTGTACGTGCTCTCGCTCGAGGGCGGCGTCTTCCGGCTCGAACCAGCGGGGTAGCGCCGTGGGTGAGCGCCTGCCGATGTTCCCGCTCGGGTCCGTGCTCTTCCCTCATCAGGTGGTGCCGCTCCACGTGTTCGAGCCCCGCTACCGCGAGCTGACGATGCGGTGCCTCGAGACCGACCGCCGGTTCGGCATCGTCCTCATCGAACGCGGCAGCGAGGTCGGGGGCGGCGAGGTCCGATTCGACGTCGGCACGGTGGCCGAAATCGTCGAGGCGGCGCAGCTTCCCGACGGTCGGTTCCTCCTCGAAGCGGTCGGCCGCGAACGCCTCCGGGTCGACGAGTGGCTCCCCGACGACCCCCACCCGTGGGCGACGTTCACGCCCATCGCGGACCTGTCACCTGACGATCAGTTCGCCGACCGCGTACGCGAATGCATCGACCACCTCCGCCGCCTGCTCGCGCTACGGGCGGAGCTGGGCGATCCGGCCCCGCCGGCGACCGTCGAGTTCGACCACGATCCGGAAGTGGCGTCGTGGCAGGCGTGTTTCCTCGCCGGGCTCAACCCCCTCGACGCGCTCGAACTCCTCCAAGTCGAGGTCCCCGAGACGCGCATGGCGCTCCTACGCGATCTCCTCGACGGCGAGATCGCCCTCGCCGAATCACGCCTGTAGGTCGCGCCGACGGGGTGGACCCGGGCAATCCACGCTCAAGGACTCACAAGCCGAGTTCGGCGAGGACCGAGCCGGTGTCGGCGTCGACCGTCGGGCCGAGCTGCGTCTCGGAGATGGCGCGATCGGGATCCTTCAAACCGTGGCCGGTCAACGTGCACACCACGCGCTCCCTCGGCTCGACGCGTCCCTCGGCCACCGCGACCAAGAGGCCGGCGACCGACGCCGCCGACGCCGGCTCGACGAACACGCCGACCTCCGAGGCGAGGAGCTTGTACGCGTCGAGGATCTGGCGATCGGTGACCGCACCGATGTGGCCGCCGGACTCGTCGCGGGCGGCGACCGCTCCGTCCCAGGACGCGGGGTTGCCGATCTGGATGGCGGTGGCGATCGTCTCCGGGTGCGCGACGGGTTCGCCGATCACGAGCGGCGCGGCCCCGCTCGCCTGCCACCCCATCATGCGCGGCCGCGTGGCCGACCGCCCGGCGTCGACGTCCTCGCAGTACCCGCGCCAGTAGGCGGTGATGTTCCCTGCGTTGCCGACGGGGATGCAGTGCACGTCGGGCGCGTCGCCGAGCGCGTCGACGATCTCGAAGGCCGCCGTCTTCTGTCCCTCGATCCGATACCGATTGATGGAGTTGACGACGGTGACGGGTTCGGTCTCACCGAGCTCGCGCACGATGCCGAGGGCGGCGTCGAAGTTGCCCCGAATGCGGATGACGGTGGCCCCGTGCACGACGGCCTGGGCCAGCTTTCCGAGTGCGATCTGGCCGTCGGGGATGAGCACTGCGCACTTCAGCCCGGCACGCGCCGCGTAGGCGGCCGCCGACGCCGACGTGTTCCCCGTGGACGCGCAGATGACGGCCTTCGCACCCTCCTCGACGGCCTTGGAGATGGCGACGGTCATCCCACGGTCCTTGAACGACCCCGTCGGGTTCTGGCCCTCGTACTTCAAGAGGACCTCGACCCCGAGAGCATCGCTGAGGCGGGGGGCCGACAGAAGGGGCGTGTCGCCCTCGAGGAGCGTGATGACGGGGGTGGCGGCGGTGACGGGCAGGCGGTCGCGGTAAGCCTCGATCAGGCCCGGCCACGGCCGGCGGCCGGCGGCCGGCGTCACCGGTGTTCCTCTCCGATCACGCGCAGCACGGACCCGACCCGGCGGACGACGCCGGATTCCGTGACCGCCTCGATGGTCGCCATGACGTCGCCGGTTCGGGCGATGTGGGTGACGAACACCAACTCGGCTTCCTCGCCCCTCCCCCGCTGCTGCACCGAGAGAATCGAGACACCGTGGTCGCCGAAGAGGCCCGCGATGGTGGCGAGGACGCCGGGCTCGTCATCGACCTCGAGGTGCACGTAGTACTGCGATTTCACTTCGTCGAGCGGCACCATCGGACGTTCCTCGAAGTGACCGACCTTGGCCCCTGGGCCGCCGCTGGCGAGGTTGCGGGCGGCGTCGATCAGGTCGCCGAGGACGGCCGACGCCGTCGGGCCGCCACCCGCTCCCGGCCCGTAGAGCATCAGCTCACCGACCGCTTGCCCCTCGATGAACACCGCGTTGAAGGATTCGCGCACCGCCGCCAACGGGTGCGCCTTCGGAACGAACGCCGGGTGCACACGCACCGACACGCTGCCGTCGACCGTCTCGGCGATGGCGAGGAGCTTCACGACGTACCCGAGGTCGCCGGCGGCCACGACGTCCTCGCGGATGATCTTGGCGATGCCCTCCCGATGCACGTCGGCCTGGGTCACGTGGGCGCCAAAGGCGATCGACGCGATGATGGCCGCCTTCGACGCGGCGTCGTACCCTTCGACGTCGGCGGTCGGATCGGCTTCGGCGAAACCCAGTCGCTGCGCCTCCGCGAGCGCGTCGTCGAACGACCACCCGTCTTCGGTCATCCGGGTGAGGATGTAGTTGGTCGTCCCGTTGACGATGCCGAGCACTCGCGTGATGCGCTCCCCGGCCAGCGACTCTCGGAGAGGGCGGATGAGCGGGATGCCCCCGGCCACCGCCGCCTCGAACAACAGGTCGACGCCCGCCGTCTCGGCCACCTCCACGAGTTCCTTGCCGAAGTTGGCGAGCAACTCCTTGTTGGCGGAAATCACCGGCTTGCCCGACGTGAGCGCTCGCGTGATGAGGTCCTTGGCCGGGTCGACGCCGCCCATCACTTCGACCACGATGTCGACGTCGGCCGCGGTCACCACCGAGTCGGGGTCATCGCTGAACGCATCGGCACCAAGGGGAACGTCGCGCCCTTTCGTGAGATCGCGCACGGCCACCCGCGACACCTCGACCTTGCGCCCGGCGCGAGCCGTGATGATGTCGGCGTGGTCGTGCACGAGGCGGATGAGCGCCGCGCCCACGTTGCCGCATCCGAGCACGCCGACACGCACGGTTCCTCTCTCAGCCGGATCCCTCATGGCCGCGAGTCTCCCACCTGCGCGGAGGGCGCCGCGTCCAGATGCAGGAGATCGTCGAGCGTCTCGCGGCGGACGACGACCCGCGCCTCGCCGTCACGGACGAAGAGCACTGCCGGACGGGTCTGCGCGTTGTAGTTCGACGCCATCGAATAGGCGTAGGCGCCCGTCGAGGGTGTGGCGAGGACGTCGCCCACCGCGAGATCGTCGGGGACGCTGGCGTCGAGGATCAAGATGTCGCCCTGTTCGCAATGCTTTCCGGCGACCGTCACGACCCGAGGCCGAGCGGCGGTGACGCGATCGGGAAGGAACGCCTCGTAGCGCGCGCCATACATGCTCGGCCGGGGGTTGTCGGACATGCCGCCGTCGACGGCCGCGTAGGTACGGACGCCGTCGACCTCCTTGATCGTGCCGACGCGATAGAGGGTGAAGCCGGCGGGGCCGGCGATCGACCGACCGGGCTCGACCACGATGTGGGGGTCGCCCGACACTCCACGCGCCTCGCACGCGCGGGCGAACCCCGTCTTGAGCGCCGTCGCGTACTCGGCGATCGACGGCGGATCGTCGTCGGAGAGATACGCGATGCCGAGGCCGCCGCCGAGGTTGACCTCCTCGATCGGGTCGCCGGTCGCGGCCTCGATTTCCGCGAGCACGACGGCGACGACGTCGGCTGATTGCGCGTACGCGTCCAGGGAGAGGACCTGCGACCCGATGTGGGCGTGGACGCCGAGGAAGCGCATGGTCTCGCTGTCGGCCGCGCGGCGGGCGGCGTCGAGCGCGGCGCCACCCCGGACGGCGAAGCCGAACTTGGAGTCATGCATCCCGGTTTGGATGTGGCCGTGGTCGCCGGCCTCCACGTCGGGCGTGACGCGGATGAGAACGGCGGGCGGCTCGTGACCTTCGTCGCTCACGAGCCGTTCGATGCGGTCCATCTCGTCGAAGGAGTCGACGACGATGCGCCCTACGCCCGCTTCGAGGGCGCGGCACAACTCGTCGTCCGACTTGTTGTTGCCGTGGAACACGAGGCGGTGGGCCGGGAACCCCGCAGTGAGGGCGATGTAGAGCTCGCCACCGGTGGCGACGTCGAGGCTCAGACCCTCCTCGTTGATGAGTCGCGCCATGGCTTGACAGAGAAACGCCTTCGACGCGTAGGCCACCCGGCCGGCGCCGAACGCGGCGGCGTACTCGCGGCAACGGGCGCGCAGCTCCATCTCGTCGTAGACCACGAGAGGCGTGCCGAATCCCCGCGCCAGTTCGGCGACGTCGCACCCACCGACCACGAGCCGGCCGGCGTCGGTCACCGTCGCCGTGCGCGGGAGCAGCGCGAGGGAAATGGGGCCGCTCACGCCGACGCGGACTCCTGCGCGCCGCCCTCGTCGCTCTCCGGCAGCCGGTCCATCCGGTCGGGCGCGTGGACGCCGAGAAGCGCCAACGCATTGGCTAGGCCGACCCGACACGCCTCGATCAGCCACAACCGCGCCTGGGTCTGGGCGGGCGTCACCCCGGACTCCCCGGGGAGCACGCGACAGTCGTGGTAGAAGCCGTGGAACCGCCCGGCGAATTCTCGAACCCACGTCGTGACGCGATGCGGCGCCCGCCCGTGGGCGGCGTCGGCGACGACCTCGGGATACGCGGCGAGCGAACGGAGCAGGTCGAGCTCGCGCTCGTGCGTCAGTTCCGCGAGGTCGACCTCGGACAGCTCCGACCGCGAAACCCCACGCTCCGCAGCGAGCCGCGCCATCGACGCGATCCGGGCGTGCGCGTACTGCACGTAGTACACGGGGTTCTCCATCGACTGCGAAGTCACGACATCGATGTCGAACGTCTGCACGTGGTCGATGCCCTGCAGAAGAAACGTGAGGCGGCAGGCGTCGGCGTCGACTTCGTCGAGGACGTCGGCGAGGGTGATGATGTCGCCGGCTCGCTTGGAGATCCGCACCGGCTCGCCTCCCCGCATGAGGTTTACGAGCTGGCCGAGGATCACCTCGGGCTCGGGTCCGAATTCGGGACGCGGCTCGACGCCGAGGGCGCGCAGGCCCGCTTGGAGCGAGGCCACCTGCCCGTGATGATCAGCCCCCCAGATGTTGATGAGGTGGGTGAACCCGCGTCCGAGCTTGTCGAGGTGATAGGCGAGGTCGGCGGCCAGATACGTGGGGCTGCCGTCGCTCTTGATGAGCACGCGGTCGCGCGTGTCGCCGAACTCGGTCGAGCGCAACCAGACGGCGCCCTCATGGTCGAAGGCGTGGCCGCGGTGGCGGAGCTCCTCGATCACCCGATCGACGGCGCCCTGCGCATGGAGCGTTCGCTCGGAGAACCAGGTGTCGAAGCGGACCCCGATGCGCTCGAGATCGGTGCGTATCTCCTGCAGCATCCGCGCGTACCCCCACTCGAGCGCGTCGGCGTGCGACGGCTCGCCGTCGAACGCGTCGCGCAGGGCGTCGGCGAGGTCGGCGATGTACTGGCCCTGGTAGCCATCCTCGGGAGGCTCTTCACCGCGCATTCGGGCGAGGAGCGAGGCGGCGAAGGCGTCGAGCTGGTTGCCGGCGTCGTTGAGCAGGTATTCGCGGTGCACGTCCGCGCCTTGGCTGGCGAGGAGGTTGGCGAGCGCGTCGCCA
This sequence comes from Acidimicrobiia bacterium, assembly GCA_035293045.1. Classification (GTDB taxonomy): domain Bacteria; phylum Actinomycetota; class Acidimicrobiia; order IMCC26256; family JACPCJ01; genus DATDOY01. The sequence continues at coordinate 2,274 of DATDOY010000124.1, read as the reverse complement.
ACGGCCGTCCACCGACCGCCACCCGCATGGATCGGCCCGGTCGGGTTGGCGGAGACGAACTCGAGGTTGATCCGTTCCCCGCTCAGCGCCTCGGACGTCCCGTAGTCGGGACCGTGCTCGAGCACGTCGGGGAGCACGTCGTGGAGCCAGCTCGGGGCGAGGTGGAAGTTGAGGAACCCGGGGCCGGCGATCTCGATCTCGGTGACGTGCGGGATCGCCGCGCCGAGGAGCAGGTCACGAAGATCAGCGGCGACCTCGCGCGGGTTGCGCCCCGCGGGTTTGGCCACCTGGAGCGCGACGTTGGTGGCCCAGTCGCCGTGCTCGCGCTGGCGCGGCGGCGTCAGCTCGACGCCGGCGGACGGCACGGGGAGATCGGAATCATCGAGCGCGGCGCGGATCGCCGTCGTGAGCACATCGCGGATCGCGGTCATGGCGATCCGATCAGGTTCGGGTCTTGTCGAGAACGGCGGTCACGCGATCGACGAGGTCGATGGGATCGAACGGTTTCGTCACGTAGTCGGCCGCTCCGAGGTCCATGCCCTTGGCAACGTCGGCGCCCTGCGCCTTGGCCGACACGAACACGACGGGGATGTTCGCCAGCTTGGGGTCGGCCTTGAGCGCGGCCGCGACCTCGTGGCCCGTCATCTTCGGCATCATCACGTCGAGCACGATGATGTCGGGCCTCGATCGACGCGCCTTGTCGAGCGCCACCGCGCCGTCCTCGGCCGTCACCACCGTGTACCCCTCCATCTCGAAGTTGACCTCGAGGAGCCCGAGGATCACGGGGTCGTCGTCGGCGACAAGGATCGTTCTGCCGGGCACGGGCTGATCGTATTCCACCACCCTGACCCGACCCCCCAATACATTGACTCCATGACCTCTCGGGATGCCCCCACGCTGGGTTTGTCGCCTGATGCCCCGCCCGGGGGTGGCGTGCGCCCCGATGGCGTGGCCCGTCCGCATGTCGTCGACGACGATGAATCGGCTGTCGAGGCGCTGATCGCTGAATCCACCGAGGCCCCGCCTTCCGTCCCCGCGGTCAACCCGTTCGAAGCGATGGTGCGCGCCATCGAGGCGGTCCGCGAAGAACTCGCCGGACGCGACGGGGAGCTCCGCGATGCCCTCATGCGGATCGCCCGTCTCTACGAACGCCTGGCCACGGGCCGAGACGGGGCCCCGGGCGGTGCGGGCGGTGCGGTCGGTGCTCGCGCCGGCCTCCCCGCATTGGCTCCCGCCGCCCCCGCTCCGTCGGGTGCCGACGAGGACACCCTGCGCATGCTGTTGCGGAGCATCGACACGCTCGCGACGGTTACCGAGGCGTCCATCACGCGCGCCTCCGACCTCAGCCGGTCGATGCAATACCTCGTGGAGGCGGTCCAGGGGCTGACGAATCGCGTCGACAGTCTCGTGGGCCGTACCGACACCGCGGATGCCCGCCTCGAATCCATCGCGCACACCGTCGACGCCCTCTCGGAGCAGGTCACGATGCTCGGACGACGTCTGAGCGCTCCCGCTCCTCCGCCCCGTCCGAGGCTTCGGGCCATCGGGCGCGACGACGCCGGGTCTTCTGCGTAGGCCCTCCCGGGCCCATCCGCCGCGGGGGTCGACCGGCCCGATACGACCGGCCCCGACAGGCCTGTGTCAGGCTTTTCAGCGATGAAGCGTGCGCTGATCACCGGCATCGCCGGCCAGGACGGTTCGTACCTGGCCGAGCTCCTGCTCGACAAGGGCTACGAGGTCCACGGTCTTGTGCGCCGGGCTTCGACGTTCAACCGCCTACGGATCGACCACCTCTCCCACGACACCCGCGACAACGACTGTCGTCTTTTCCTGCACTACGGCGACCTCTCCGACGCGGTCGGGCTCGTCAACCTGATCCGAGAGATCATCCCCGACGAGGTGTACCACCTCGGCGCGCAGAGTCATGTGGCGGTGAGCTTCGAAATCCCCGACTACACCGGGGAGGTGACCGGCCTCGGCACGGTGCGCCTGCTCGAAGCCATCCACGCATCGGGGATCGAAACGCGCTTCTACCAGGCGTCGTCGTCGGAGATGTTCGGCTCGGCGCCGCCTCCCCAGAGCGAGGACACGCCGTTTCACCCGCGGAGTCCGTACGCCTGCGCCAAGGTCTTCGCCCATCACGCGACGGTCAACTACCGCGAGGCGTACGGGATGTTCGCCGTCAGCGGCATCTTGTTCAACCATGAGAGTGAGCGACGGGGTGAGAACTTCGTGACGCGCAAGATCACGCGAGCCGTCGCGCGCATCAAGGCG
>DATDOY010000123.1:0-26705 GCA_035293045.1 Acidimicrobiia bacterium | reverse complement strand
ATGCAGACCCCCGCGATCACCCCGAGCGCGATCGCCAGAACGAGGTTCCGGGCGGGCGCCGGACGGCTCGGACTGTCGGGGATCTCAGCCTCGGAGACGAGGTCTGGGGCCGCGTTTCGCGAGAGGCTCTCGGCAGCGTCGATCTCATCGATCAGCAGCTGGAGGCTGGCGCCCCGAATGATGCGGATTGACGCGTCGGATTGACCTGGTCCAAGCGTGCGCTGGAGGGAGGCGATGGCCGAGCGCAGGTCACCAGGATCGCCGTCCGCCGCAGCGGCCCGGACAGACTCGGCGAGAGCCACGAGATCATCAACCGCGGCGGGATCGACGTCCGAGGCCGGTGCGGTGCCGGAGTCGGCAAGCGTGACCTCATCGAGCTTGCTCTGGAGTTCGTCTCGTACTGATGCCAGCGGGCCGAGGACCTGACTGCTGCGGGCTTCGATGAAGGCGCGAGCGTAGGCATCAGCGGCCCGAGCAGCCTTCGCGGCGGTGGATGCCTCGGCGGTGACGCGGATCAGCGCCGTATCGCTGATCCGGTGAAAGCTGACCGCCGGACGGAACCCGAGCGAATCGACCGCTAGTTTCTCGACCCGCCGACTCCGCGCAAGTTCGAGCTCGGTAGAGATCTCGCGAGAGGTTCCGCTGATCAGCGTGGCGCGGCTCGGAGCCTGCTGGAGCAGCAAGTCCGAACTCGCTCGGTAGACCTCGTCCTGGGTCGCGGAAATGGCCACCGCGAAAATCGCGAGCGCCAGGACCGAGCCCGCGACGACCCGCCAGCCACGCCGAAGGTCGAAAAGGTAATCGGAGACCGCGGGCTGATAACTGCGGCTTCGCGGAGACATGGGGCGCGATCTTACCGACGCGTTGGCCTCCCGCTCGGACGGCCGTCAGACCAGCCTGAAGAGGATGTACGTGACCCCCGCCAGCGTTCCGGCCGCGGCGACGGCCAGGACGCGCGGCTTGCGCAGCGAGTGAGCGTAGAGGGCGAACATCGACGGCAGCAGTGGAAGCCCGAATCGGGTGGGAATCGCGAAAAACACATCGCGACGCGCGTTGAGGGCGGCGTGCGCCGGTCCGGCGACCAGCAACACCACGAGCGTGGCGAGCGCGATCGCCTCAGCCCGACCTCCCCGCTTCTCGAAGGCGAGCGCGGCGAAGAGCGCCCCAATCAGAACCCAGTGCGTCGCGGCGACCAGAACGTCCGCACCGGCACCCCGCAGAAACGGCGGCGTGTGGGCCCGGATCACCGGGGTCATGAGGCCGGTGACCTCGGCGAAGATCTTGTCGCCGGAAACACCGCCGTACGAGATCTCCTCGGCGTGGTGCTGGGCTGCGGACTCCGCCGGGGTGACGGGATGCGTCTCAACTGTGGCATCTCCGATCAACGCGCGGTACGTCGCGGGAAACCCGACTGCGAGCAGGACGCCAACCGCCGCGAGACCGAGGCCGGCGTACCGGAGTCGGGCCTTCGCCACCGGAGTCTCGCGATCCCCTGCCTCGTTCTCTTCGGCCTGGGAGGATCCAAGGGATCGGACGAGGAGATAAATCGAAGCGAGGCCCACGCCGAGAAGGGTCGTGGGTTCGGCGAGGAGGGCCACCACGACGACACTGGCGGCGAGCCAGGGTGAGACGGCGTTCCGCTCCCACAGCAACACGACATAGGTCACCGATGCCCCCGCGAGGAGAAGCGCCGCGTCGGCGTTGACGATCGCGGAGGCGTGGAGAACCACGGGCGTTGTTGCCAAGAGACCTAAGGCCACGGCGCGAGGTCGGGGCCCAACGCCGAGCTCCTTCATGAGCAGCCACGTCACGAACAGCCCTCCGGCTAGCCACACAAATCCCAGCAACCTCGCCGCCGTGACGATGCTGGAAAAACCCAGGGTTGCCGCGGCCAGGCGAGCAGGTAGGCCCGTGACGAGGTGATAGAGCGGGACACGTCCAGCCGTGACGTTGACCCCGTACTCACGGAAGAAATTCGGCTCAAAGCTCGTGGTGTCGCAGCGCGGCAAAGGATCCCCGCGATCAATACCGCGACACGCCTCCTCGCGCATCGCTCGCTGCCCCACACGCTCGTTGTCCTGAACGAAGTCGAACTCGCTTGCCTTGATCAGCGTGTCGATGTGCGACAGCTCGTCGATGGACGACGTCGTCGTGTAGGCACGAACATGCAACCCGACGACCATCGCTGAACCCGCCAGAATGAGAATCGCGGGCCAGCTGACGCGCCGAAGTCGGAGTCTTTCGGTCAAGTCGAGAACAATAGTGATCTCGTCTGGCGCGACGGTTCGCGGTGCAAACGGGCGGGCGACGTCCAATACAGTGCCGCAGATGTCGGACGACCGCATCGGAGTGCTCTACCTGGCGCCGTGGGTCACCATCGGCGGTTCCGATCGCAGCACGATCGATTGGTTCCGGCTGATCGATCAGGGGCGATTCCGACCGCTCCTGATGACCACCCAGGAAAGTCCGAACGAGTTATTCGAGTTCGCGACGCGGTACGCAGCCGAGGCGTGGGCGCTCCCCGATCTCATGCCCGGTTCAGCCATGCCGCGCTTCATCGCCGACGTGATCGCTTCGCGCGACGTCCGAATCCTCCACGTGATGAACTCCCGCCTCGGGTTCGATGTGCTCGCCGACCTGCGTGCCGCGTTCCCCCATCTCCGCGTGGTGGCGCAGATCCACGCCGAGGAACACCCAGCAGGCACGGGATATCCCCGATACGTCGCCTCCCGGTCGGCGGCTTGCGTGGACGCGATCTCGGTGATCAGCAACTTCCTGGCCCAGCGACTCGAGGATTTCGGCGTTTCGCGAGGCAAACAACGTGTCATCAGACTCGGCGTCGACACCGAGATCTTCGATCCGGCCCAGGCCGCGCCGCACGAGATCGGTCGACGCGACGGCGAGTTTCATGTCCTCTTCCCGGCCCGACTGGCGTGGCAGAAGGATCCGCTCCTGATGGTGGAGGTGGCGGAGCGACTGCGCGCCCGGGGATCCGCCGCGGTGATCCATGTGGTCGGTGACGGGCCCCTGCGCGGCGAGGTCGAGGCCGAGGTGGCGAGGCACGCTCTGGGCAAACAGGTTCGTCTGCACGGTGCCCAACAAGACATGCCCGGTTGGTATGCAGCAACGGACGTCCTCTTGCTGACCAGTCGGTACGAAGGCGTTCCCCTCGCGGTGTACGAAGCCATGGCCATGGCGAGGCCGGTCGTCGTCGCCGCGGTGGGAGGGACCGGCGAGGTTGTGAGCGAGGAGGTCGGCTTCCTGATCACCGAGCGCGATGACCCTGACGCGTTCGTCGAGGCGCTCCTGACGCTCGAGCGTGACCCAATCCTACGGCGACGCATGGGCACCGCAGGCCGGAACCGTGCACACGAGCACTACCGCGTTCAGCACATGGCACGCGAACACGAAGCCATCTACGAGGAGCTCGTCGAGTCGGCTCCGGCGCCAACGGGGCCCGCCGATCTCTCGGCGTTCGACGACTGGTGGGCTCCCGATACCGCGGCGCTCTCGCTCACCAGAGAGGGACGCCTCGTCGTCCGGCCTCCCGGTCCGCCCCGTGCCGGCGAGTTACGGCTGGGTCGCGTGTTCACCAAGGGGTTCGAGCGGACCCTCGCACTCCGTGAACACGACGGGCGCTACTCGCTCGGCGGCGCCGCCGTCGACATCGGCGTTGAGGGCACGCTCGCTTCGTCGTCGCAGGACGGCACCGTGCTGGGGTACGCGCTCGACTATGGCCTCCCCGGCATGGTCGACGTGCGCACCGCGGTGCACCGTGGTGCGCACACGCTCGGACTCGAGGCCATCCCCGAGATCGCCATGGCAATCGAGTCGCCCGTGTGGATCGATGAACCTGAACTGCTGCCGACGGCCCCTCTTGGCACCGCTCGGCCAACCTTCGGAGGGCGCCTCAGAAGGCTCCTCCGGCGGGGCGCCCTCGCGCCTGAAGGTCGTCCGCCAACGCTCTGACCGAGGTCTGGATCTCGTCGGAATCGCGTCCTTGCGACAAGAGGCGGTCGTGCAGATCCGCGAGGCGGCTCGCCATGCCGGTAGGGCGCGTGAGCGTGTCGAGTCGCGCATGGACACGGCGCCTGGCCGTTGCCCAACGCTCACGTTCGCGGTCGAAGGAGCTCTCGCCCGACACCCACCAGTGGTAGACGCCGGTCACGCGATCGGTGTCGTGGACACCTACGACCAGCGCCGCTCGCATCAGGAAATCCCAGTCCTCGAGCACGGGCAGCTCCTCGTCGAAACGAAGGGCCTGGCTCGTGATCACCGCGGCGGGGACCGCGACCGAGAAGATGGGCGTGCTGTTGTTGACCAAGTGCTTCGTGAGGTCGAACGAGCGGTCAAAGCGCGAATCGAGTTTACCCGCGACGTCGTAACCGTCGGCCGGCGGCGACAGCCGTGTCACCGGTTGGACCAGGGCACGGCTGCGGATCACCATCTCCGGCTGCACCTGGGAGCCGGCCCGGAACGCTTCGATCCAGTCGGCGGTGACCACGTCGTCGTCGTCGAGAAAGCAGACATAGTCGCCCGTCGCCCGATCCAGCCCTGCGTTCAGCGGACGCCCTCGCTGACCCGGCTCCACGCGGACCACCAGGACACGGGATCGAAACGCGTCGGCGAAGGAGCCCACGACCTGGTGGACCGAGGCCTCAGCCGCATCGTCGTCCGTGTGCGCCGTGACGACGACGTCGAAGCCGTCGTCGGACTGAGCGGCGAGAGAGGTCAGGGCCTCCTCGAGGTTGAGGAGCCGGAGCCCCTGGGTGCGCACGATCACGGTGGCGAAGCCGTCGTCATGGCGCCCGCCCACCATGGAATCCCGGTCCTCAGCTCCGAGCGTGAACGGGCGAGCATCGGCGTCGATCCGGCGGCCCGAGCGAACGATGGCGCCCGCTCGCGCTGCGGCGAGTGGGCCGTCCTCTGGAGCCTCGACCGGAAGAACTCGTGGCGACACCGGGCCGACCGCCTCGGCGGCGGCGAGGCTCACCAACGCCGAGGGTACGGGGTAGGCGTCGACGGGGAACTTCGCGGGAGGAGGCGCAACCCCGGCCGCCTCGGCGACCGCGTGGGCCGCCCTGATCGCGTCGGGCCACAGGGAGTCTCCCCCGGCCACCTCCACGTCGGAGAAGGAGCGGGGCATCGAGTCATGATAGCGAATTCGCTATCTACCGTCGTAGACTGGTGCCATGGATGTCGGCGCCACCCTTCGAGCTGCACGGCGGCGGGCACATCTGACCCAGCGCGAGCTCGCGACCAAGACCGGCGTTGCCCAGCCCACGATCGCCCGCATCGAACAGGGGAAGGCGAACCCGCGCGTCGACACGATCGAGCGGCTGTTGCGCGCCTGCGGCGTCACCCTGCGCGCCGGCCCGCGCCATGGACAGGGCGTCGACCGGACGCTCATTCGCTCCACCCTGCGGATGTCACCGGCACAGCGTTTGGATGCGATCGAATCCGCGGGCCGGGGATTTGGGGACCTGTTCCAACGGAGCGCCGAAGCCCCGCGGCGATGACCGCCGACCCCCGACAGTATTCGCCGCGGCCTGCGCTGCAGACGTTGGTGAGCCACCAAGTTGCCTTCGTCGTCATCGGGGGCGTAGCGGCGGGTCTCCTGGGTTCCCCGATGGTTACCTTCGACATCGACATTTGTTACGCGCGAGACCCTGAAAACCTCGAGCGCTTGGCCGCCGCCCTGCAGGAGCTTCATGCCACGCTCCGGGGAGTGGACGACGATGTGCCCTTCCTGCTCGACGCGGAAACGCTCCGCGCGGGCGATTGCTTCACCTTCTCGACCGACGTGGGACCTCTCGACATTCTCGGGACCCCTGCCGGCAGCCGCGGCTATGAAGACCTGATCGCAGGGGCGGTGGAAATGGACGTCGGAGGGTTCACGATCATGGTCACCAGCATCGACGACCTCATTCGGATGAAGCGGGCGGCGGGACGGCCCAAGGACCTTCTCGCGATCGAGGAACTCGAAGCCCTGCGCGAGGAAATCGAAGGCATCAGCGAATAGCACTCCGTCACCGCAGGGAATCAGCGCAGCGTCGGAATCGGTCGAGCCACCCTTCCCCCGCCGACGACTTCGTCCCGGCGATACAGCGCCACAATCTGGCCGGGCGCCACGCGTGCCTGCGGTTCGACCCACCGAAGCTCGTTGCCCACCAGCCTCGCCGGGGCCGGGACTCCGTGCGCACGCGTCTGGGCGAGAACCAGCTGATCGGGTGAGAGCGGCTCACCGACGAAACAGAGATCGGCCAGCGTCTCCGCCTCCCGAAGCAGGCTCTCGCGCGTCCCGATCGTCACTGTGGCCGTCGCCGCGTCAGTGTCGACGACAAACCTCGGGTGGCCTTGTGCCACACCGAGCCCGCGCCGCTGCCCGATCGTGAACCGCGCGTAACCGTCATGGCGACCGACGACACCACTCTCGTCGACGATATCGCCGGGGACCATCACCCCGCGATGGGCAAGAAAACGCTCACGGCCGCCGCGCGTGATGAAGCAAACGTCCATGCTCTCGGGCTTGTCCGCTGTGCGCAGACCGAGACTCGCCGCGCGCCTCCTCACCTCGGCTTTGGTCATCTCGCCCACCGGAAACAGCGCGCGGGTCAACTCACGCTGACCCAGCATGTAGAGGACGTACGACTGGTCCTTGGCCGCGTCGACGCCGCGAAACAGCCGCGCCGCGCCGCCCTCGGACCGCACCACACGCGCGTGGTGACCGGTGGCCACGGCGTCGAAGCCCAACGCATCGGCGCGCTCGAGCAGGCGCCCAAACTTGATCGACCGATTGCACTCCACACACGGATTCGGAGTGTGCCCCTCGCGGTGGGCGGTGACGTAGGGATCGACCACGTCCCGCGTGAAGTCGTCGGCGAAGTTGAACACGTAATGCGGGATAGCGAGTTGAGCGGCGACGCGGCGGGCGTCCTCCACATCAGCGACCGAGCAGCACCCCGAGTCCGATTCACCTCCCCACAGCTTCAGCGTGACGCCCGTGACGTCGTGGCCGGTATCGATCAGTAGGGCGGCGGCGACCGATGAGTCGACTCCCCCGCTCATGGCGACGAGCACTCGCTCGCGTCGGGCCATGTCAGCGCGCCGTCGCCGCCGGCGTCCGCAGCCGCTCGACGGAGGCGGGAATGACCGCAAGGGCTCGGTCGATGTCGTCATCGGTCGACGGCCATCCGAGGCTCAGGCGGATCGACGCCAACGCCAGATCTCGGGACAGACCCATCGCCATCAGGACGTGCGACGGATCCATCGAACCCGACTGACATGACGAACCTGCAGCGGCGCAGACACCATCGCGGTCGAGCATCAAAAGCAGTGCTTCCGCCTCGACGCCTGGAAACCCGACGTGACACGTGCCCGCGACCTGATGCGCTGCCGCGCCGTTGAAGCGCGCGTCGGGAATGGCTTCCCGCAGTCCCTCGACCAGCCGATCTCGGAGCTTGCCGATGCGGGCCACTTCTTCCGCTCGCTGTTGCACTGTCGTGCGCAACGCGGCCGCCATGCCCGCGATACCGGCGACGTTGTGCGTGCCGGACCGGCGTCCCATCTCCTGGCCGCCGCCGTCGACCAGGGGGACCAGGCGGGCCTTTCCGCGCACAACGAGCGCGCCGGTTCCCTTGGGTCCGCCGAACTTGTGCGCGGACACCGACACCAGGTCGACCGATCGCGTCGCTGCGGCAACATCGAGCCACTGCGGAGCCTGAATGGCGTCCGTGTGAAACAGGGCCCGCGGCGCCCGCTCGCGCACGACGCCTGCTGCATCCTCGAGCGGCTGGATCGTGCCGACCTCGTTGTTCACGAGCATCAGCGAAACCACGGCCGTCCGCTCGTCGAGCACGTCGGCCAGCCGGTCCAGATCGATGATGCCTTGGGCCGTCACCGGGACGGTGCTGACGCGGAACCCCTCGTTCTCGAGCCGCTCGGCCGCCTCAAGCACGGCGTGGTGCTCGAACGCGCTGACCACGACCCCGTCGAGACCTTGTCCGATGCCCGCACGCGCCGCGCCCTTGACCGCCATGTTGTCGGCCTCGGTGCCGCCGCCCGTGAACACCACCTCACGGGGCTCGCAGCCGAGCCCGACCGCGGTGCCCTCACGCGCAACCTCGATGAGCGTCTTGGCCCGGCGAGCCAGCTCATGGGTGCCCGACGGGTTGCCGAAGACGTCCGCCCACACCGGCTGCATGTCCGCCAGTGCTTCCGGGCGCAGAGGGGTTGTCGCGGCGTAATCGAGGCACGTCGGATTCCGAATGGAATCGCGAAGCATCGACCGAGTGTACCGGCGTACCCGTGACGCGTTCCCACTGCCAACCGCAATTGGCGGGGCCGAGTGGTGCGATCGCGACGTCCCTAGCCCGTTTCGACGGACGTCGCGACGCGCTCGAAGACGATGCGAGCAGGCACGGAGACGCGCCCGGTGTCGGGTCCGTCGTGCGCAACCGAGAACGGTAAAGGCTTGTGCACCACGTCAACCTTGACGTTCCCGACGGCGTCGAGAAAACCCACCGTGGCGTGGTAGTCGCCGGCGGCGAGCGGTAGGCGGTCGATCTCGAACGTCACGGTGCCCGATCCGTCGATGCTCGCCATCTCGTGCCCGAGAGTCCGGGAATCGATCGCCACCACCTCGACGCCAGCGCCGTCAACGATGGACAACCGGACGCCGACCGAGGCCACCCGCGCCCGCGTCCGGTACGCGACGCGGACCGCGGCGCCGCTCGTCGTGGTGATTGACCCCTCGGACGTGTTGGGCGCATCGACGGACACCGACGTGATCTCGAGATCCACGGCCAGGAAGGCACGGGAAGGGCCGGCGGAGGTCGCACCGGGATCCGCGGCGCCGTCGAACATGCTTTCGCGGAGGGTGCGGATAGCGCCCTCGGGTTCGTCGATTCCGATGAGGCGACCGTGCGCGAGGACACCGGCCCGATCGCACACCTTGGGCACCAGGTCGACGTTGTGCGTCACGATGATGATGGTTCGCCCCTCATTTTGGAATTGACGAACGCGGGCGATGCACTTCTGTTGGAACGCTTCGTCGCCCACGGCGAGAACCTCGTCGACCAAGAGGATCTCCGGATCCATGTGCACGGCCACCGCGAACCCGAGGCGGACATACATACCCGAGGAGTAGTGCTTGACCTGCTGATCGATGAACTGTGAGAGCTCCGAAAAAGCGACGATGTCGTCGAATTTGGCGTCGATTTCCTTCTCCGAAAACCCAAGAATGGCGGCGTTCATGTAGACGTTCTCGCGGCCGGTCAGGTCTGGGTGGAAGCCGGCTCCGAGCTCGAGCATCGCGGCGAGCCGCCCGCGGACGTGGATCGCACCCTCGGTCGGTCTGAGGATGCCGGCGATGCATTTGAGCAACGTCGACTTGCCCGAACCGTTATGGCCGAGCAAGGCGAAGGTGGAGCCTTCGGGAATCTCGAGATCGACATCGCGCAGCGCCCAGAAATCCTCGAAGGGGATCCGTCCCAAGTGGATCACACGCTCCTTGAGCGACTGGTACTTCTCGTGATAGAGGCGAAATCGCTTCGCGACGCCGACGACCTGAATGGCGCTCACGTCACAGTTCCTCGGCGAAATTGGCGGAGACGCGGCCGAAGAACCACAGGGCCCCCACGAGACAGACCACCGAGGCGACCGCGACACCGCCGAGATGCGCGAAGTACCACCCCGCGTCCATGTTGGTCGGAAGGATCCGCAATACCCCCTCCGACCCGCCCCCGAGACCCCGAGGCCCCGGGTTCGCAGGAGCGGGGGCGGTGGTGACGTTGTAGATCGCTCGCTGGAATGTCAGCACGATCGACGAGATCGGATTCAGCCAGTGCACCCATCCCCACGACTTTTCAGCGAGGCGAGAGGCGATCCGCTGCTGTTCGTAGACGATGGGCGTGATCCAGAACCAGGCCAAGAGGCTGAGCTCTACCAAGTGTTGTGTGTCGCGGAGATACACGTTGGCCGCCGCGAGAAAGATCGACAAGGCAGCGGTCAGCAGCACCAGGACTACGAGCGCGACGGGAACGGCGGGAAGGTGTGCCCAAGCCACCTCGTACCGGAACAGAACGAGTGCGCCGAGCAACACGATCGTCTGGAGAAAGAAATGCACCAAGGAGGCGCCGACCGACGCCAACGGCAACACCTCGCGAGGGAATGACACTTTGCCGACGAGAGAGCCGTTCCCGGTGATCGAAACCGTCGCCGACGCGAGCGCGGTCGAGAAGAGGTTCCAGACGAGAAGGCCCGACAGCAAGTAGATCGCAAAATCCGGGATTCCGGCCTGCAAAATGACCTGGAATACCAACCAGAAGACGACGAGATAGAGCGCCGGGTTGAGCATCGACCACATGAATCCGAGGACGCTGCTCTTGTACTTGACCTTCAACTCCTTGCGCACCATCCGCACGAGGAGGCTTCGGTACACCCAGATCTGAGATAGCTGCTCGCGAATGGTGAGGCGGGCGCTGATCACCCGTGCCTCGCTCGGCTCACGGACGGTCTTCATCGGGATCCTTGGGGCTTGTGGGCCGACATCGCTGCCCTCCGAGCGAAGCCCGTCAGTGTACCGACCACTTCGCGCCTCACGATCGGACGACCGCGCGGGCGCCGTCGCGCCGGATCCGGGACTCCACTTGGGGCCGACTGAGCACGACGTACTGCGTCGCGTCAAGGGATACGTCGATGTCGTCGAGGACGTCGATGAGGTCGGCTCCCCTCGCCAGCGCGAGGAATACCACGAGCTCCTCGCGGCCGTCGCGTTCCGACAGCTCGATCTGGAAGGCGCTCACATCATCGCGGCCGCCGAGGATCTCGAGCGCGCCGAGCCCGGAGCGGGAGCCGGTGATCACCATCGGCCCTCGCCGCCCGCATGCCTCGCACGTCCCGTCGACCACCTCGGCGCGCTTGCCCGTCAGGAGCCGGAAGAACGCCGACCCCCGCCAGCCGAGACCCGACCAGACCAGGAGGCCCGGACCCGACGAGTGGAGGCCACCGCCCCGGCCCACCTCGACGATCTCGAGGTCGGGGAACGTGTGGAACCCGGCACCCTCGCGACACTCCGCCCACTGCGCCCGGACGCCCGGCGGAGCCCAGGAGGCGACGACCGCGGGCGGAGCGTCGAGGACGGCCAACGACGCCAGCATCAGCGCGTCACGCAACGCGGCGTCGGGATCGACGCCGGTGACGAGGAGGGTGCGAACGCCGTCGAGACGGAGGCCCCGTTCGCTCGCTCCGGCGAGCACGCGCAAGAGAACGTCCGGGGGGCCGGCGAGCGCGGTTGGGCCGGCCCGCACGACCGACTCGGGGTCGGCGGCGGCGCCGAGGTGCACCGCTGCGACCCCACCCTCCCGACCGCCGAGGACGAGCTGCCAATGTGGCAAGCCGGACGCGCTCTCGGTGAGTCCGACCACGAGATCGGTTCGATCGAGTCCGGCGACGGCCAGGGCTCGGCTCCCCGCCCTCGCCACCAGCTCGAGATCGGTGCTCGTGTTGCCGATCGGCACCCCGTCGTGGGTGGTCCAGAGCAGCGGCTTGTAGCGCGGCTCGACCATCGTCCGATTGACCCGGTCGAGTCGTCGCGTCACCCACGCCGAAAGCATCGCCAGAACCAGGCGCTTCTCGCCGTGCCGGGCCAGGTCGCGTCGCGTCGGGGTGACGACGAGCGCCTCGGGGGCTTCGGCGATCTGATCCCACGCGACGGGCCGGACGCGTCCGAGGTCGGAGAGTCCGCGTATGCGAATCGGGTCGACGCCGCATTCTTTGAAGTGCCGCCGGTAGAAGGGACTGAACCGGCCGAGGTCCCCTCTGAGATAACCGCGCAGCTCAGCGTCCCGATGACGAGCGCGATGCGTCGGATCCTCGGCGTCCCATTGCATGGAGACGCGAACTTACCGGCCGGGATCGAGGTCGCCGGTCTCGGGACCGGTGCCGCCGAGGTCGGGGCCAAGCAGATCGGGGGCCCCGTCGGACGGCGAGGACGCCTGCGCATACAACCGTTTCGGGATCCGACCGGCGAGATACCCCAGGCGTCCGGCCTCGACGGCTTTGCGCATGGCCTCGGCCATCGCCTCGGCATCCCGCGCTCTCGTCACCGACGATGCCAACAGCACGGCGTCGCACCCCAACTCCATCGCCAGCGCGGCATCGGAGGGCGCGCCGATCCCCGCGTCGAGGATCACCGGCACGCTCGCCTGCTCTCGGATGATGGCGAGGTTGTAGGGGTTTCGGATCCCCATCCCGCTCCCGATCGGGGAACCGAGCGGCATGACCGCGGCACAACCGAGCGCCTCGAGGCGGCGAGCGATCACGGGATCGTCGTTCGTGTACGCGTACACGACGAATCCTTCGTCGACCAGGGTCTCCGCCGCCATCAGCAACTCCACCGGGTCGGGCATGAGCGTGCGCTCGTCTCCGATCACTTCGAGCTTGACCCGATCCGTTCCGAGCGCGTCACGCGCCAGGCGCGCGGTGAGGACCGCCTCTCGCGCCGTGTAGCACCCCGCCGTGTTGGGCAGCACGGCGACCTTCGCTCGCTCGAGGACATCGAACAGCGATCCGCGAGAGAGCGGGTCCACCCGACGCAACGCGACGGTCACCAAGGCGGCACCCGACGCGACGATCGTCCGCTCGATCACGTCGAGACTGGGCGCGCCGCCCGTGCCGAGGATGAGCCGCGATGAGAACTCCTCCCCGCCGATGACCAGATTGGTCGTCACGTGGTCATCCTCCCTGCGCTGCGGTCAGAACCTCGATGCGGTCGCCCTCACTCACGGTCACATCGTCCCACCGACTCCTTGGCACCACCTCTTCATTGAGGGCCGCCGCCAGTCCCCGGCGCTCCGATCGTAGGGAATCCACGACGGACCCCACCGTCGTGCCCGGCGGAACCGTTCGATCTTCGCCGTTGACGGTGATCCTCATCCCACGACGCCGCCGAGCGCGAAGCGGGCTGAGGAAAACGGCTGAATTTCGGCGGGTGCGTCTCCGTCGACGATGAGGGTCGCGATCGCGTCGGCCGTCACCGGAAGAAGGAGAAAGCCGTGGCGGTAATGCCCCGTGGCGAAGACCAGGCCGTCGAGCGGCGACGATCCGAGGATCGGGGCGTTGTCGGGGGTGCCGGGACGCAGACCCGCGGATGCCTCGATGAACTCGAGATCGTCGACGGCCGGGACGAGGGCAAAGGCCGAGTCGAGCAGCACCCTGACCGCGTCGCCGGTCACCGTCGTGTCGAAGCCCTGTTCCTCGACGGTGCCCCCGATGACCATCTCGCCATTCGCGCGTGGGACGAGATAACTCTCGCGCCCGTCGACGCGTCCCCAGACCTCGCGGGACAGCACGCGATCGGCCGTGCGGTGGCGTAGTCGAAGGATCTGACCCTTCACGGGGCGCACGGGAGGCGCGATCTCGGGAGGCAAACCCGGAAGCGACCCCGACCACGCCCCTGCCGCCAGCACCGTCGTGGCGGCGCGGACGACCTCGTCGCCGACGAGGACTCCGTCGAACCTCTCATCGGCGACAACGGCGCCCGACGCTCGCTCGCGAAGAAACGCGACGCCGGCCCGGTCGCACGCCCTGATCAACGCCGCGGTGGTGGCGCGGTTGTCGACCTGCTGTTCTCCGGGGACCCAGATTCCGCCTCGAACGCCGGGGGCGAGCGCCGGTTCGAGGCGACGGCACTCTTCGCCCCGGAGGCGCTCGGCGTGAAGACCCAGTGATCGTTGGAAATCGAAGAGGGTCTCAAGGCTCCGGTTGTCGTCGGCCGTGAGCGCGACGGCCAGCGAGCCTTCGCGGAGGTATCCGATATCGAGGCCGGCGGATTCCTCGAGGTCGGCCGCGAACGTCGGCCAGCGCCCGGCGGATTCGATCGCCAGCGCGAGGAGCGGCTCTTCGCCGTAGGTGGCCTCGGAGATCGGCGCGATCATGCCCGCCGCGACGTGCGAGGCGCCCTGCCCGGGGTTGGGGTCGATCACGGTCACCCGGAGACCGCGCTGGGCGCACCGCCAGGCCACGCCGAGGCCGGCAACGCCGCCACCGATCACCGCCACGTCGGGATGATCGGGCATGGGCGCCACGCTACCAATCCACGCCCGACACCACGCCTTGACATCGGCCAAAAGCGCTGGTCAGGGCCACGGCCTTAGATGTCTCACCCCGTGGGCATCATGGAGACATGAAGCGCAAACACGAATCCCGAACTCAGGCGCCCCGCCCCCGCCGGAGTCGCCAGATGCGGCTCATCCTCACCGAGCCCACCCCCGCCAGCCCCGCCAACGAATGGACGCTCGATTCGGCCACGCGATCCCGCGGACTCGAGGGCGTCGCGGCGGCCCGGCGGGCCCTCGAGGGCATCCCCGACGAGCATTGGTCCGAGGCGTCGTAGGCGGCCGTCTCTTCCCCGTCAAAAAGTGCTACTCTGTGCTACATGAAGGCCGACGAAGTGGGCGTTCGTGAGTTGCGGCAAAACCTGAGTGTCTACCTGCGACGAGTGAAGCGAGGGGAAACCCTCACCGTCACCGAGCATGGCCGACCGGTGGCGTCGCTGGCGCCGCTGCGGACGGAAATGAGCGTGCTCGATCGGCTCATCGCAGAAGGCAAGGCCCGCCCCGCCGAGGGTGATCTCGCCGATCTGCCGCCGCCCACCGGCCCCATCTCCGATCGCGGTTCTCGGGCCCTTCAGGAAGAGCGAGAGGAGCGCCTCCCGTGATCCTCGCCTACCTGGATGCGTCTGCACTCGTGAAGTTGGTGCTCCCCGAGGCGGAGTCAGACGCCATCCATAAGGAGATCCGGCAGTGGCCTGCCCGTGCGACGAGCGTGATCGGGGCGATTGAGCTTCGGCGGACGGTCCGGAAGGCCGGCTTCGACGATGGCTACGTCCGCCGCGCCGACGATGCGTTGAGGATGACGGCCTCGATCGCCATCACCGGAGAAATCATCGATGGGGCGGTCCGCGACGTCCCCACCACCCTGCGTTCGCTCGACGCCATCCATCTGGCGTCGGCGCTGTCGCTCGGCAGCGACCTGGGCGCTTTCATCGCCTACGACGGTCGGCTCCTCGACGCCGCCCGCGAGCTCGGCCTCCCAGTCCTCTCGCCCGCCTGAGCGCGGGCCGCTAGCGAGTGGGCTGGTATACGCCGAACTCTTCACGGAGGACGTCGCTCACCTCGCCGAGGGTCGCGTAGGCCCGGAGCGCGTCCTTCATCGGATACAAGATGTTGGCGGTGCCCCGAGCGGCCGCTCGGAGATCTTCGAGCTTCGTCTTGACGGCCGCGTTGTCGCGTCGCTCCCGTAGGGCTCGCAAGCGATCACACTGGCGTCGTTCGAGTTCGGGATCGATGGGAAACACGTCCGTGGGCTCGATCTGCTCGTCGACGAAGCGGTTCACGCCGACGATCACCTTGTCGCCGTCGTCGACGGCCTTCGCCCACGCGAAGGCCGCCTTCTCGATCTCTTCTTGCATGTAGCCCGCCTCGATGGCCGCGAGCGCTCCGCCCATCTCGTCGATGCGCTCGATGTATTCCCATGCCTTCGCCTCGACCTCATCGGTGAGCCACTCCACGAAGTACGAGCCGGCCAACGGGTCGACGGTGTCGGTGATCCCCGATTCGTAGGCGATGATCTGCTGCGTACGGAGTGCGATCTTGGCCGCCCGTTCGGTCGGAAGCCCGAGCGCCTCGTCAAAACCGTTGGTGTGGAGCGACTGCGTGCCGCCGAGGACCGCCGCCATCCCTTGCAGCGCCACGCGGACGATGTTGTTCTCGGGCTGCTGAGCGGTCAGGGTCGACCCGCCGGTCTGGGTGTGGAACCGCAAGAGCGCCGAGCGAGGATCCTTCGCGCCGAACCGTTCGGTCATGATGCGATGCCACATTCGGCGAGACGCCCGGAACTTCGCCACCTCCTCGAGGAAGTTGTTGTGGCCGTTCCAGAAGAAGGCGAGCCGCGGTGCAAACTCGTCGACGTCGAGCCCGGCGTCGATCGCAGCCTGCACGTAGGCGATGGCGTTGGACAGGGTGAACGCCAACTCCTGCACCGCCGTCGAACCCGCTTCACGAATGTGGTATCCGGAGATCGAAATCGTGTTCCACTTCGGAACGTTCTCTTGGCAGTAGGCGAAGAGATCCGTGATGATCCGCATCGAAGGCCGCGGCGGATAGATGTAGGTGCCCCGCGCGACGTACTCCTTCAGCAGGTCGTTCTGCACGGTGCCGCCGATCTCCGTCGACGGCACGCCCTGCCCCTCGGCGACGAGCTCGTAGAGCAACAGCAACACGCTCGCCGTCGAGTTGATGGTCATCGAGGTCGTGACCTTGTCGAGGGGCAAGCCGTGGAGGAGCAGCTCCATGTCTTCGAGCGAGTCGATGGCGACGCCGACCTTGCCCACTTCGCCCTGGGCCCGCGGGTGATCGGAGTCGTACCCCATTTGCGTCGGCAGGTCGAAGGCGCACGACAGGCCGGTCTGGCCCACCCCAAGGAGGTAGTGGAACCGCTGGTTGGTCTCCTCCGCAGTTCCGAACCCGGCGTACTGGCGCATCGTCCACGGACGTTCGCGGTACATGCTGGCGTAGACGCCCCGCGTGTAGGGGGCGGCGCCCGGGAGACCCAGCTTGGCGTCAGGTTCGAACCCGTCGAGGTGCGCTTGCGTGTAGACGGGATCGATCTCGATGCCCGAGTCGGTTCGGCGGTCCGCCATGACCGAAGCGTACCGGGGCACCCCGGAGCAGCCGGAGCCGAGCACGCGGTGTTTGCGTGATCGAGCACCGGGGAATCACGCGTCGTCGACAACGCCTGAGAACAGGAGGCGCCACGTGAAACCACGGGTGAGGAAGCCACTGGTGTTGCTCGCGGCCGCTGCGGTGTTCGGGATCGCCGGTCCCGCGCTCGCGGACGGCCCGAGCGGATCCCACGAGGAGGACACGGTCTGTGACCCCGTGACGGGGGTGTGCAGCGAGGTGTGGGACAACCAGGTCAGCTGCGGGGCAGGCACCGACGTCGGCGGCGCGACGGTCTACGCCGGACCCAACGGGGTTGAGGTGTGCAACGACGACGCCGACCTCCCGATTCAGGGTCGAGCGATCGCGACGAGTGACGACGGGGGGTACATCGCGGCCGACGGCGATGCCGACAACGCGACCGAGGCCCAAGGCTGGGTGCGGGTCGACCAAAGCGGCGTTCGCTGTGGCGACCCGGCAGGATCGCTCGACGCCACGCACCCTGGAGCCGGAGACACATCGGAGCACTGCGGGTAGCGATCCCGCCTCCAATTCGGACTTTTGGGAGGAGCCGTCCAACGACGGCTCCTTCCGCGCGTAGGGTCGGGAGGACTCTCCCGCACGAGCGGCGAAGGTGCTGTCATGGATCGCTGGTCGACCCGTCTGGCGTGTGTTGCGGCGCTCGCCCTCGGCGCGACCCTCGGCGCGTGCGGCTCAGAGAAGCCCGACGCCGAAGTACGCGGTGCCCGCATTGCCCGCGACGAGCCCGTCGCCATCGCCCCTCGCGTCGAGGCCTCCGCCTCGCTCGAGACCGAGGGAGCGGCGTCGACGGCTGCCCCTGCGGAGTCGTCCCACGGCGCGACCGAGAACGACGAGGGTTCCGCGGTTCCCGAAACACCGAGCGCGCCTCCTGAATCAGTGGCGAGTGCGGACGCGACCTCGCTGACGCTGGAGTTTCGCGTCGACGCCACGACGATCCCGGCCGGCACCGACGTCACCGGGACGCTGGTGGCTCACAACCCGACGGCCTCGGTCGTCGATCTGACCCATCCGAATCAGTGTGAAACGGAACAGGGCCTCTACGACGCCGCCGGGACCCTCGTGTCCGAGCCCTCGGCGTGCGCCATGGCCGTTCGTGCCGACCAGATCGGCCCCGGCGAGACCCGCACCTGGCCGATCAGGATTCGCAGTCGCTCGGTGGCGCCGGGAACCTACGACGCCCGCGCCGGCATCAACCTCGGCGTCGACGTAACCGCGGCGCCCGTTTCGATCACGGTCAGCCCCTAGTCGCTCCGTTTCTGGGGTCGCCCGCCGGTAGCCTTGCTCGGACGACCTATGAGTACCGCGACAAGCCTCCTATCTGTCGTCGCCCCCGTGTACAACGAGGAAGCTGGCCTCGCGACCTTCGCCGAACGTCTCGTGCACGTTCTCGACCAGCTCGATTCCGACTTGGCGTGGGAAGTTGTGTTCGTCAACGACGGCAGCACCGATCGATCGATCGAGATCCTTCGAGAACTCGGACTGTCCGAACCCCGCATCAAGATCGTGGATCTGTCGCGGAACTTCGGTCATCAATTGGCCATCACGGCGGGCGTTGATCACGCCGTCGGGGACGCGGTCGTCATCATTGATTCGGATCTCCAGGATCCGCCCGAGGTCATCGCCGATCTCGTCGACCAGTGGCGGAAGGGGTTCAAGGTGGTCTACGGCGTCCGCTCGCGCCGCTCCGGTGAGAACCGCTTCAAACTCATGACGGCGAAGTGGTTCTATCGGCTCCTTGGCCGTCTGAGCGACACGCCGCTCCCGCACGACGCGGGTGATTTTCGACTCCTGGACCGGACGGTCGTCGCAGTCCTCGGCGAGATGCGTGAGGAGAACCGCTACTTGCGCGGCATGGTGTCCTGGGTCGGCTTCCCACAGACCTCGGTGGCATACGAGCGTGGCCCGCGCCTCGCGGGGGCCTCGAAGTACACGCTCGGGAAAATGGTGCGGTTCGCGCTGGACGGGATCACCAGTTTCACTGAGCGCCCGCTGCGTCTCGCCGCCCAACTCGGTTTCCTAGTGACGGTCGTCGCTATGGCGTGGATGGCATGGATCCTGATCGACGTGGCGATCCACCCCGACGCGGCCATTCAAGGTTGGCCCTCTCTCATGGCGACCATCCTCTTCATTGGCGGCGTGCAGCTTCTGACCATCGGGATCCTGGGTGAGTACCTGGGTCGCGTGTACCGCGAGACCAAGGGGCGGCCGCTCTACGTCGTGGGCGAGCGAATCAACTGCGGCGACCCGACCTAACGCGCGGTGCCCCCCCTCGTCTCCGTCTGTATTCCCGCGTACCGCGCAGAGGCGTTCATCGGCGACACCATCAGGTCCGCTCTTGCGCAGACGATCGACGACATCGAAGTGATCGTCGTTGATGACGCGTCGCCCGATCGGACTGTGGCCGTCGCGCAGGGTTTTGTCGATCGTCGAGTACAAGTCCACCCCTCGCAGGCGAACATCGGGGCCGCCGCAAACTGGAATCGGGCTACCGCCCTCTGCTCGGGGCGATACGTCAAGCTCCTGTGCAGCGACGACACCATTGCCCCACGATGTCTAGAGGCCGAGGTTGCTGTTCTCGAGGCGCACCCCGACGTGATCCTCACGTCAGCTCGGCGGAACATCGTCGACGCCCGAGGCGAAACAATCGTGCGCGATCGGGGAATCCGACACCTCGCTGGATGGCATTCGGGTGATGCGGCCATCAGGGCCGTCGTGCGCAGCGGAACCAACCTGATTGGAGAGCCGTCGGCCGCGCTCATCCGGCGCGCCGATCTCCTGTCGGTCGGACCTTGGAGCTCCGCGGAGGCCTACATGATCGATCTCGACATGTGGTGCCGGTTGCTCCAGCAGGGCGCGTTCTATGGCGTCAACGAGACGCTCGCGACGTTCCGGGTTTCGGAAGGATCCTGGAGCGCGGACCTGATCAGGGACCAGGCCCACCAGGCCCGAACCTTCTTTCGCCGACTTCATCGTGCTGGCTTCGTCGGAGACTTCGACCTCCGCCTCGGACTGACGCGAGCCACGGTGCTCGCGGCGGCCCGGCGGGCCCTGTTTCGCATCCGCATGCGCGCGTGAAGTGGTTCGGGCGGCCTAGGGAACAGTTGCCGACGTGATGGACACCGTGACGAAGAGCATCGTCATCACGACTGCCGAGACTCCTATCAAGGCGTCGAAGGCACCACCCTTCACGCGGCTGGCTATAGCCATCAACAGAGGGATCGCAACCATGATGTAGCGGGGGGCGAATAGGCCGGCCGCCGCGGTAGGGACAACCGCTCCAGCGACGTACACGATGAGGACCGGATCGGGGCGCTGACGCAGAAACACGACCGTTGCCACGACCAGGATCGCCAGCCCCACTCCTCCTTGCCACACGGAAAGATTCCGGAACAGGTCCCCGCTGAAGATCGCCTCGAGCTGGCGAGCCAGGCCGGTGACTCCTTCGTTCGCCCAGCCGCGACGCTGGGCGTCGGTGAACGCCGACCAGCTGCCCGTGTGCACCCGCAGGTACGCGAGCCAACTCACCGTGCCGAGTGGTGCGATGACGGCCGCCACCAATGCTTTCCGGTCCCCTCGCTGGCGCACGGCCATGGCGGCGACCCACACACAGGCGAGCGCAAGCGCGACCCCGGGAAGGCGAGTGGCGCCTGCCCAGGCGGCGCACAGCCCAGCCACGACCCATCGCTCGGAACGAAGCGCGAGCAGGCAGCCTGCCGCCAGCGCGATGAAGAGCCCCTCAGCGTAGGTCATCGAGAGCACGTAAGCCGAAGGAAAGAACGACAGGAGAGCGACGGTGCGCGTCGCAGTTGCCTCGTCGTAATACCGCGCGGCCAGATGCCATACCAGGATCGCTGCCGCAGTGCCCGACGCAAGGGCGGCGAGCACCGCCGCGTGCTCGAGCGACAGGCCAGGGATGACGGCGACGCCTTTCACCAGCAGTGGGTACCCCGGGAAGAACGGGAGGGTCGACTGCGCAGCGTTGCCCACGCCTTCTGGCACGGATGTGGGGTAACCGTGTTCGGCGACGCGCAGATACCAGGCACCGTCCCAGTTGGTGAGGATCGACATCAACTGCTTCGACCCGTCGAAGGTATGGATCACGAAGATGGCGACGAGGACGGCAAACCGCGACGCCAGGAACACCGCGACCGCGATCATCGATCCGCGGACCATCGAGGACTGGCGGTCGAGCCAGACGGCCGGGCTCGTCACTCGGACACGCGCTCCACACGGCTCACGACGGTCATGGAACACTCGCCTGGGTGAGTGAAATCACAACCCATAGGAGAGCCATCATCGTCGCCGACATGCCGAGCAACACGTAATACGCCGGCCCCTTCACGGCGCGGCCGATCGCAATGAAGAGTGGCAACGCAACGATCGAATAGCGCGGTGTGAACAGGCCGGCCAAGACCGTCGGCGCAAGAACGCCGACGGTATAGATGGTCATGATCGCGGGAGGCTTCCAGGCGATCAGCAGGGCGACGCCAAGCACGAGAAAGACGAGGCCGATGCCGCCTTGCCACACCGTGAAGTTCTCAAAGCGATCCGGCGAGAAGATCCGTCCGAGCTCGCGGAAGAACTGTCCCGCCGATGCTTCGTTGTTCCAACCCCGCCGCTGGGAATCGAGCCAGGCGACGGGACTGCCGACGTCGACCCACTGGTACACCATGAAGGCGACCGTTCCGAGGGGAGCGAGGGCGGGCGCGATCAGGGCCTTCCATTCGCCACGCGCACGGATGGCCTCGTACGCGGCCCACATGCACGCGAGCGTGAGGGCGATGCCAGGAAGGCGAGTGGCGCCTGCGACGAGTGCGCACGTCCCCGCGATGAGCCACCGCTCATGAAACAACGCCAGCATGCTGGCGGCCACCAGCATGATGAACATCGCCTCCGCGTAGCCCATGGAAAGCACGTACGCGGCGGGAAAGAACACCATGAGTGCAACTGCGCGCGAGGCGCCGTCTCGATCCGTGAAGCGGTGGGCGAGGTGCCACATAAGGACGGATCCGACGAGACCAGAACACAGACTGACAATGAGCGCCGCCTGCCGCACGGACGTGTCGAAGAGGCCACTGAACAGGCGGAATGACAGCGGGTACGCAGGGAAGAACACGAGGTTCGTCTGCGCAACGTTGCCAATGCCGGCCGGAACCGCTCGCTCATAACCGTTCTCGGCGACGGCGAGATACCACCCCGCGTCCCACCCCATGGTGAGGCTGAACGTGTCCTTGGTCGGATCGATGACCGTAACTATGTAGGCGGCAGCCCACATGACGAGTCGGGATCCGGCGAAGATTCCAGCGGCGGCGAGCGAGCCACTCAGCCAAATCGGCAGATGGTCATGCCAGACCCGGAGTCGGTCCATGAGGCCCGTTCCGCGGAAACCCTCCGATGAGGACTCGCCCCGGTCGTCCAGGCCGTTGTCCCGTCGGAGGCTTCGAACCATCGAACGGATCGTACGGCGGCCCAGCCGAGCGCATGCGAATCACCCCAGCTGCGGGGTGCGGTGCGCGCATCCCTACGCCCCGAGACCCCCGACCGAACGGTGGGTGAAAAATCGTGTCGCGTTTTGTGTCGCGAACGCGCATAGAGGCATCGACCCCAACCGCTTCCCAAGGAGCCGATCTGATGCCCGAGAGCGAGAACGCGACGCCAACGATCCCCTTCGTCCTCCGGGTCCGGCCGTGGCCTGATCCCGTCATCGACACGCTTGGACATGACCCTCGGTCGCTGTACGCCGAGACCTTCTGGCTGCCCACGCTGGGGCCGACGACGTTCTTGCTCCTCCGCAACCTCGCCACCCGGTTCGAAGCCCGCGCGGATGAGGCGCCATTCGAGCTACCGGCGGCCGCCACGTCCCACGCGCTCGGACTCGGCCCACGCGAAGGCCGCAACTCGCCGCTCTTTCGGAGCCTGGAGCGACTGGTGCAGTTCGACCTCGCGTTCGAGCACGCCAACGGCGTCTTCGCGGTGCGGCGGAATCTCCCTCCGGTCACGCGTCGGCACGCGCGCCGCCTCCCACCGCACCTGCAAGCCGAGCACGAGGAGTGGATGCGACGGAGCGACGGCCCTCGTCAGGTCTCTGAACGGCGGGCCAAGCGCGCCGCCTTCGTGCTCGCCGAGTTGGGCGTCGATGCCGACATTGTCGAACGGTCGCTGCTCCACATGGGGTTCCAGCCCGGGGTATGTCGAGGCGCCGCCACGTGGGCCTGGACGCGCCATCGCGAACTCGACCGGGTGCACGCCGCCGAATCGCGCCACCCCTCGAGCCTGCCCCCGGTCGCCGAGGATCTCGACGCCGCCTGAATCCCGACCGCCCGTCACCCCGGCCCAGGAGGGGCGATGGAAGGGTTATACACGCTTTCTACACGTGGCGTGTACGATAGGTGTATGGCCCGCCGGCGCACCAACATCGAGATCGAGGAGACGTACGTGGACGAGGTGATGCGCCGGTATCGGCTCCGCACCAAGACCGAAGCGGTCGATCTGGCGCTTCGGCGACTCGCAGAGACGCCCTTGACCAAAGAGGAAGCGCTGGCCATGGAAGGCGCCTTCGCCATCGAGGAACTCCCAACGGACCGGCTCCCGGACTTCCTCGCGGACGACGAACCCACGTGATCCTGGCCGACAGTTCGGCATGGGTGGAATACGACCGAGCGACGGGGAGTCCGGTCCACCGGCGGCTCCGCCAACTCCTCGACGACGATCAGGAGTTGGCCTGCACTGAGCCCGTCATCATGGAAGTCGTCGCCGGCGCTCGTGATGACGCGCGCGCTCTCTCGCTCCGACGGCTCTTGTGGCGCGCCCACCTGCTGCCGTTCCACGCAACGATCGACTTCGAAGGTGCCCTTCGGATCTTTCGCCATTGCCGCGCCAAGGGCATCACGCCCCGAAATTTCGTCGACTGCATGATTGCCAGCGTCGCCTCGCGTCAGGGGGCCGCTGTGTTGGCCCACGACGTTGACTTCTCCCGCATCGCCAGCGTGATCGATCTGCGCCTCGACGAGGCGTCGGTACGCTGAGCGGCCGTGCCCGACGACCACCTGCTCGATGAGGTCGCCGCGTGGATCCGCGGATCGGAACGCGTCGTCGCCCTCACCGGCGCCGGCATCTCTACCGACTCCGGGATCCCCGATTTCCGGGGACCCCAGGGCGTCTGGACCAAGAACCCCGCGGCGGAGAAGCAGGCCACGCTCCAGCACTACATGGGGAGTCGCGAGGTCCGCATCGGCGCGTGGGCCAACCGGCTGACCAGCCCGATCTGGGACGCCGCCCCCGGCCCCGGTCACGTTGCGCTCGCCCAACTCGAACGTAAGGGGAAGCTCGACACGCTCGTCACCCAAAATGTCGACGGCCTGCATCACAAAGCCGGGTCCAACCCGAACACCATCGTCGAAGTGCACGGGAACGTTCGCGAAGTGATGTGCATGACGTGCGGCGACCGCGATCCGATGGAGACGGCCCTGCAGCGGGTTCGTGATGGCGAAGAGGATCCTCAGTGCGTCCGATGCGGGGGCATCCTCAAGTCGGCCACCATCAGCTTCGGCCAGATGCTCGACCCCGACGTCATCGCCCGCGCCGAGGCGGCGGCGAGGCGCGCCGACGTGTTGCTCGCCGTGGGCACGTCGCTCACGGTCACGCCCGTGGCGTATCTCCCCGAATACGCGCTCGGTGCCGGTGCCCGGCTCGTCATCGTGAACGCACAGGCCACGCCCTTCGATCCGCACGCCCATGCGGTCTTCCACGACGAGATTCGCGAGGTGCTCCCGGAACTCGTCGACCGCGTCTGAGGTCGATTCACGCGCGGCCGCATGCTTGAGCGGCCTCGCCGAGGATGTCCTCGAACTCGGGGTCTGGCTCCGCCGCGTACAGGAACTCCGAGATCGTGAGGACTTGTTCGTCGCTCAAACGATCGACGAACTCTGCGCCGGTGCACTTGCCTTCCTCGACGGACGCGCCCTCTCCGATCTGCCCCAGGGCGATGAAGATGCGCGTCAGGGGAAGACCCAACAGGTCACCCGAAAGCCCCGGGACCTCGAGGTCGGATTCGGCGCCGGGATCGCACGACTCCACGAGCACCAGCTTCCCGTTCCTGCTGACGCTGGCGATCCCGTCCGGCATTTCCTTCGCCCACGCCCGAGCCGCCGCCGCCATCTCGTTGCCGTCCTGGTCGCGGTCGCCCCGAAACGCCACGCGCGTGCACGTCACGGCGCCGTCTTCGAAAAGGACGTACGCGTCGCCGCCCCAGCCGTCTGCCGCCTCGAGCGCCTGCCGCGGATCGATGCGCTCAGCGAGCATCAGGTACCACGTGAGAGCGCCGAAGTCGTCGTGGTCGATCTCCTCTTCGCCGTCGCGAAGCTTGGGCGTCTTCACCTCGATCGGTTCGTCGGTCTGAAGGAAGGACCACGGGTCGAGGAGGTGCTCTTCGCTGGAAGGAGGCCGGCGAAACGCCTTGTTCACCGCGCTGTTTCCACCTTCGAATGCGAGCACCGCGGTCAGCGCGTCACCGAACTCATACGGCAGGCCGAAGAAGGCGGTGAGGATCGGCGGGGCGTCGTCGATCGACGCCGCGTCGAAGGTCGCCGCGTATTCCTCCTCGAATGCCGCGAGCTCGGCGTCATCGAAGGAGTTGATGTATTCGTACTCGATGCGCTGCGCGTCGCCCTCGATGAGCGTGGTGAACCCCGTGTACTGACCCGACGTCGACTCGTCGTCGTCGAACCGCGTCAGGTCGAAGTGCTGATGCTGGAGCGCGTGGGTGAGTTCATGGACGATGGTGACTTCGAGCCCAAGCGTGATCTCTGTGCCGCGGATCACGATTCGCTCGTCGTACTGGTCGAAGAACGCGAGCGTCCCCGCCTGGTCGAGCTCGTCGTACTCCTCGAAGAGGTCGAGTCCCGGTTCTAGGAGCCCGAGCGCCCGGAACAACTTCTCGTAGGACTCGATGTCCTCGCGCTCGTCGTCAGTGAGGTCATTGTTCGAGCCCGAGACCTCCTCGCGAAACTCGGTTTCAGACATGAACACGACAGGGACAGGGTGCTTGAACTTGAGGCCGCGGTGGCTCTCGACGAACGGGACGAAGCGAGCGACGCGTGGATCCCACCGGCTCGGGGGATCGTCGCCGTCGTCGGCCACGACGATGGCGATCGACGCCACGCCCACGAGCCCCACGACGATGGCGGCGAGGATGATCACGGAACGGCGGCGTCTCGATGGCGCCGGTGCGGGAGGAGGCGGAAAGGGCGCCGGCGGCGCCATGAACGGCGGCGGCGCGGGGGGTTCGTCAGTCACGATCCAACGAGGGTAGGCGGGTCCCTGCGAGCCCCGCGATGACCCTTCGACCCGCCTGTTCGCCGGCGGTACCCTGGGGCACGCCGCGGAGTCGGGCTCATGACTCCCTGTTGATACGACGATGCAGGGAGTTGCGATGCCGATCGATCAAGGAACACGCGTTGAGGTGTACGAGGCGCTGAAAACAGCGCACGGCGAGAAGGTGGCCAACGCATTCATGGAGATGCTTCCCCCGGCCGGAGTCCCCGAACTGGCGACCAAGGCAGACGTCGCGCTCTTGAGCGCCGATTTGCGCGCCGAGATCGCACAGCTACGGGGCGAATTTGGGGAACGGCTCGAGCGAGGGCTTCGGGAGCAGACCACTCGGTTCGTTGCCTGGATGTTTGCTGTCGTCGGGATCTCCTCAACCATCGTTGCCGCCGCGGCGCGCTTGGCCTGAGCCAACCCCCGCCGCGGCTCCGACGCCCCGGTCTTGGGAATACCCGACCTTGTTGGTAGGATTTCACCTCGGGAGCACCGTCAACGAAGGATCTCGCCATGCCCACCTACCGCGACCTCCTCGCCGAGGCCAAAGCCCGCATCACCGAAGGCACGCCTGAGGAACTCTCGGGCAAGCTCGGCACCGCCGTGTGGCTCGACGTGCGCGAG
>DATDOY010000122.1:0-19985 GCA_035293045.1 Acidimicrobiia bacterium | reverse complement strand
CCGGTATCAGGCGCCCAGTAGGTCTTGCCGAGAAAGGCAGCCAGGGGCTGAAACCAATGCCGGGGCAGCTCGCTCGACTCGTTCACTCGATCAAACTACGTCGGCCTGGCCCCGAGGATTGCGTGCATCAGCCCGGGATCGGTCCCGCGCCCGCTGACCCAGCCCCGGCCGCCACCGAGCGCGATGTCGTGGGGTCTCGCCCGGGCCCGAACCGGACCATTTGCCCCCGAAGGGTGGGCTTTTGGCCCCGCTCAGGCACGAATCCGGGATCTGCAACAACGCCCCGTTGATTTTTCCTCGCGCAGCCCGTGGGGAACTCCCGTAAGACGTGCAGACAGCGGACAGATGTGTGCGGGCCCACACATACGGCGGCTGTCTGTGCAACCACGACCAACCAGAGACAATTGGAGACACCATCATGAAGAAGCTCCTGGCAATTGCGGCCATGGCCATCATGGCCGTCGGCGCTGGCGCTGCGTTCGCCCCGGCGGACGCTCACGGCATCGAGAAGGACCTCGGCGACACGATCATCGTCGTCGGCGACGGCCACACGGGCGTCTACAACGACGACAACGGCTGCGACGGCTTCCAGGGTCACCCTGGGGACTGTGACGACGACGGCGACGAAGAGCCCGCGGACACCAAGGTCGCCTAGTTCAAGCCAGTCCTGACGCCGCGAGGCGTCAACCAGACAATGCAATCAGCACGTGAGGAAACGGGCGGCCTTCGGGCCGCCCGTTTCGCGCGCCCGGTTGCCCGCAACCCGCTCCCCTGGGAGGCTGCCACGACCCATCAACAGGAGGGACACGTGATGTACGCCAACTACGTCTCCGTGACGATCCACGACTACGACGCCGCCGTCGCCACCCTGACCGAGACGATCCTGCCCATGCTGAAGAGCCAGCCCGGATTCCAGGGCGGAACCTGGACGGCGGATCGGGAGACCGGCCAAGGCCACGCCCTCGCGCTGTTCGACACCAAGGAGAACGCCCTCGCGGCTGCGGCCATGGTCCCGCCCGGAGGCGACGACGAACCGGTGACGCGATCGCCCGTCACGACGATCGAGGTCGTGGCCCACGTCTGAGTGGGGGGTCGGGCCGGGTCGTCGGCCGTGGGAGCGAGCGGACGGAAGTGTCACGGTGCGGTGACCGGACACAAGCGAACAATCGCGGTGAACCTGTCGGCTCGGGCGCACATTGGCGGGGTCCTCGGGCGATCCGCCCAGTGTGCGAATGCGCGCACCCTTGCTGATCGTCGCGGCCTGCCTCGCCCCGGCTCTGCCCGCGAGCGCGTCCCACCCGCCCGCGCATCATGGGCATTCCCCCAGTGTCGCCGCGGCCTCGCGCATCAGTGCGACCCCCTCCGGGAGCGGCTATTTCCTGCTCGACGCGGCGGGCGGGATCTCCACCCACGGAGACGCCGGGTTTGCGGGCTCGGTGCCACAGCTGGTCGAGCAAGGGGTCCGGATCGGCGCGGCCGGCGTCGTCGATCTATCGACCACGACCGGAGGCGACGGCTACTGGATCCTCGATAGCGCCGGGGGCATCTTCACGTTCGGTGGAGCGCAGTTCTTCGGATCGGTGCCCGGGTTGCGGGAGGCGGGAATCCCCATCGGGCCCGGTCGCGTCGTCGATCTCGCTCCGACCGCGACCAACCGCGGGTACTACCTCCTCGATGAGCACGGCGGCGTGTTTGCGTTCGGCGACGCCGCCTTCTACGGATCGGTGCCGCAACTACGACAGCAGGGCGAGAGCATCGGAATGGCGGAGATGGTCGCCGTCGTTCCCCTCCCGCAGGGCGGAGGGTATTGGATGCTCGACCGCAACGGCGGTGTGTTCGCCTTCGGCGCGGCCGGGTTCCACGGATCCGCGACGGAGCGGCGAGTCCGGGCTCCGGCCACGGCAATGGCGCCCACCCCCGACGGCATTGGGTACTGGATCCTGACCGAGGACGGCGGGGTCGGCGCCTTCGGATCGGCCCCCTTCCTCGGCGACGCCCTCGGGGGCACGCGACGGATCCCCGCCGTCAGCCTCGCCGCGAGCCCGCACGGCACGGGCTACTGGGTGCTCCTCGACACCGGGCGCGTGATCAGCTTCCCGGGAGGAATCGGGGAACTCAGCACGCTGTGGACCCCCGATGCCGCGGCGCAAGCGCTCGTCAACGCGTGGGTGGCTGGTGACCGCCTCGGCCAACTCGACGCGGCGACCCGCAGTGTCGTCGAGGTCCTCGCGGCCCATCCCTCCTCGGGTGCGGCGCTCAGACCGTGCGACCGCGTGGGAACGGCGCTGTCGTGCACCGTCGTGACCTCAGTCGGCGCCCTCGCCCTCGTCCCCGTCCGGCGCTCAAGCACCTACTTCATCGAGGGCGTCCGCGCGCTCTGACGATCGACGCCACTCACCCCTTGGCGTCGGCCCAGGTGGGCCCGCTGTGCGCGTCGACCTTGAGGGGGACCCGCAGCTCCGCCGCGCCTTCCATGACCTCGCGCACGAGGGATTCGACCGCATCGAGCTCGGCCTCGGGCACCTCGAACACCAACTCGTCGTGCACCGTGAGGATCATCTGCGTCGCGAGCTCGCGGGCACGTAGCTCGTCGGCGAGACGGATCATGGCGATCTTGAAGATGTCCGCGGCCGTCCCCTGCACCGGCGCGTTCTGCGCCATGCGCTCCCCCATCTGGCGGATACGGAAGTTGTCGGACGACAGCTCCGGCAGCATCCGGCGCCGACCAAACAGCGTTGTCGTGTAGCCGAGCTTGCGGGCGCGGGCGATGGTGTCGTCCATGAACGCGGCGACGTTGGGGAACGAATCGAAGTAGGCGTCGAGGATCTCGCGGGCCTCCTCGGTGTCGATGTCGAGACGCTGGGCAAGGCCGTAGGCCTCCATCCCGTACGCGAGTCCGTAGTTCACGACCTTGGCGAAGCGTCGCTGGTGGTCGTCGACCTTGGCCTCTTTCACCCCGAACACGGCGGCGGCGGTCGCGGTGTGGACGTCGGCGTCTCGCTCGAACGCGTCGATGAGCCCGGGATCGTCGGCGAGGTGCGCCAGCACGCGCAGCTCGATCTGTGAGTAATCGGCCGACAACAGCACGTTGCCCGCCTCGGCGATGAAGGCCTTACGCATCTGCCGGCCCTCGGCCGTGCGCAGGGGGATGTTCTGGAGGTTGGGCGCCTCGCTGGAGATGCGCCCGGTGGTGGTGGCGGTCTGTTTGAAGGTCGTGTGGACGCGGCCGTCGTCAGCGACGAGCGGCGGCAGCGCGTCGGCGTACGTCGAGCGGAGCTTCTCCACCTCCCGGTAGCGGAGGAGGTCTTCGACCATCGGATGGCCGTCGCGCATCTTCTCCAGCGAGTCGGCGTCGGTCGACGGCTCGCCCTTGGGCGTCTTCTTCACCGGCGTGAGGCCGAGGCGATCGAAAAGGATCTCCCGCAACTGCTTGGTGGAGTTGACGTTGAACGGCTCCCCCGCCGCGGCGTGGATGCGCGACACCAGCCGGTCGCATTCCTTGGTGAGGTCCTTGCTCAGCTCCTCGAGGAAATCAAGGTCGACGGCGATCCCGGCCGTCTCCATCGCCGCCAGCACGGGCACGAGTGGCCGCTCGATCTCCTCGTACAGCGCCGTCAGCTCGCGGTTCTCCATCACCTCTTCGAGGTGAACGGCAAGTCGCAACGCCACCGCCGCCCGCCGCGCCGTGGCCTCGGCGGCCTGCGCCTCGTCGTCGGCGCCACCGAGGTCGAGCGTGCCCTGCTTGGCGCCGCCGGGGCTGTCGCCGGGTCGGAGGGTGACGCCGAGATGGCGCTCGGCGAGCTCCTCGATGTCGTAGCGCCCACCGCCCGGGTCAACCAGGTACGCCGCCAACTCGGTGTCGACGACGAGGCCGGAGAGCGTCACCTCGTCGTCGAGGGTGTGGATCAGCTCCTTGGCACCGTGAGTGACGAGCGGGGCGGATGACGCCAGCAACGCGTGCACGGCCTTGCGCGTCTTGGCCTTGGCCAGATCGCCGATGGACAAGAACAGGTGCGAGTCGCCCGACGACACCGCGATACCACGCGGGTGGTGGGCCACGGCATAGCGATCGCCCGCCGTGGCCATCGCCGCGAGCCGCTCGACAGCGTCGGCCGGCGAGACCGACACTTCGATGTCGAAGCCGCCCGCCTCATCGGCAGCGCCGCCGTCGTCGCCCGAGCCAACCGCTTCGAGCAAGCGATCCCACAGCGTGCGAAAGGCGAGCTGGTTGAAGAGCGTGCGCACCTTCTCGCGATCCCACGCGCCCTGCGTCAGCTCGTCGGGCCCGATCGGGAGGTCGACGTTGCGGCGCAGGATCATCATCTCGCGGTTGGTCATGGCGCGGTCTTGCCACTCGGTGAGGTTCTCGCGGAGCTTCGGCGTCATGTCGTCGAGGTGATCGAAAATGGCGTCGAGCGACCCGTACTGGTTGACGAGCTTCGCCGCCGTCTTCTCGCCGACCCCCGGAACGCCGGGGAGGTTGTCGCTGGTGTCGCCCCGCAACGCCGCCAGCTCGACGTATTGATCGGGACGGACCCCGCAGCGGTCGTGGATGCCGGCCTCGTCGTAGAGGACGTAGTCGGAGACGCCGCGGCGGTTGTAGAGCACGCGGACGTGAGGGTCCTGCACGAGCTGGTAAGTGTCGCGGTCGCCGGTGACGATGATGGTGTCGATCCCCGCGTCGGCGGCGTGCGTCGCCAGGGTGGCGATGACGTCGTCGGCCTCGACCCCCTCGACCTCGAGGGTCGGGATCTCGAGGGCCTCGAGCACCTCGCGGATCAGCGGCAACTGGGGCCGGAAGAGGTCGGGCGTCTCCTTGCGGTTGGCCTTGTATTCCACGCCCTGGTCGAGCCCGATCGAATCGCGGAACGTCCCCCCCGGCGCGTCGAAGGCCACCACGATGTGATCGGGGTGTTCGTCGCCGAGGAGCTTCACCAGCATCGAGGTGAACCCGAACACGGCGTTGGTGACGGTTCCCTCGGGCGTGGCGAGGTCGGTGGGCAGCGCGTAGAACGCCCGGTAGGCCAGGGAGTGGCCGTCGAGGAGCAGCAGCTTCTTCGGTGGCTCCTCGGCCTTGTCCGTCCCCTTCTTCGCCATCGCCCCGAGACTACGCGGCCGGACCCGGCCCGACGGCGTGCGGCGGGCGAGGGGACTACGCCGGCGCGGTCTTGTCGGGGGCGAGGCCCTCGTGGAGCACGAGGCGGGCGACGTCGTGGATCTTCACCCGGCGATCCATCGCCGTCGTCTGGAGGAAGCGCCAGGCGCCTTGCTCGTCGAGGCCGTGGTGGTCCATCAACGCACCCTTGGCCCGGTCGACGAGTTTGCGGGCCTCGAGTCGCTCGTTGAGATCCTCGACCTCGCTCTCGAGCGCCTGGATCTCGGCGAAGCGTCCCCGGGCCACCTCGATGGCAGGGATCAGGTCTTCGCGCTGGAACGGCTTGACGAGATAGGCGAGGGCGCCGGCGTCGCGTGCCTGGTCGATGAGGTCGCGCTGGCTGAAGGCGGTGAGGATCAGCACGGCGCAGATGCGCTCGATCGAGATGCGGGCGGCGGCCTCGAGGCCGTCGAGGCCGGGCATCTTGATGTCGAGGATGGCGAGGTCGGGCTTGTGCTCGCGGACCAGTTCGACCGCCTCGTCGCCGCGACCGGTCTCGGCCACGACCTCGTAGCCCTCCTCTTGAAGGAGCTCTTTGAGATCGAGCCGGATGATGGCCTCATCCTCGGCGATGACGACGCGCGTAGGTTCTTCGCTCAACGTAGGGGGTGTCTCCCTGGCTCTTCCCCGCGTGCGGGGCGGTCCTTACTGGCGCTCGGCGAGTTCCGCCGACATCCGGTCGAGCAGAGCATCTCGCTCCGCCTCGAGTTCTCCGACGGCCCGGCGCAGGTCGTCACGATGGCGGGCCAGCGTGTCGGCGTGGCGTTGGGCTTCCCGCTCCTCCCGGGATGCAAGAGGTGTCTCCGAAACGATGGACCGTAGCCGCGCATCGTCCGCTTCCTCTTGCATATAGGCAAGCTGTTCCTCGCTCACCTTCAACTCGGCGCGAACCTTGTTGAGCCGCTCGGAAA
The DNA here is from genome assembly GCA_035293045.1 of Acidimicrobiia bacterium. Taxonomy (GTDB): domain Bacteria; phylum Actinomycetota; class Acidimicrobiia; order IMCC26256; family JACPCJ01; genus DATDOY01. The sequence goes on along the minus strand of DATDOY010000122.1, from coordinate 13,919 downwards.
CGTCGAGAAGCCGGCGCTGGAGCATCGACTGGGACATGGGACCCGTAGTCTACGGGGCACCCGGCGGGCGGCACCCGTTCGAGCCTTGTCCCCTTTCGCGGTAATTCTCAACGGGGACCTTGGGTCGATCCGCCATACCCTCGCTACAGATCCCATTACGCCCCGCCGAAGCGAGATACGTGGCTGCCACGATGACAGGGGACCCCCAGACCCTCACCAAGCGGGTCCTCATCTGCGACGACGAGCCGGAGATCCGCGATCTCTACCGCTTCGCCTTCGAGACCGAGGGCTTCTCTGTCGCCGTCGCCGTCGACGGCCTCGACGGCATCGAGAAGGCCCGAGAAGTTCAGCCCAACCTCGTCGTGCTCGACCTCGCCATGCCCCGCTGCGACGGGATGGCGGCCCTCCCCCGCATCCTCGCCGTCGCGCCCCACGCGTGCGTGATCATCGTGACGGCCTACAGCGCCATCGAGGCGTTCTCCGCCGGCCGCCGACTCGGCGCACGCGCGTGCTTCCAAAAAGAACGCTTCATCCCCCAGATCCCGAGCCTGCTCGACCGGTTCTGTCAGGAGCACCAGACGGCGGGCCTCACGGGGCCGGCCTCACCTCGATCTCGGTCGCTTTGACCACCGCGTAGACCCGATCGCCGGGCCGCAGTTCAAGCGCAGCGGCAGCGCTCGTCGTGAGTTCGGCCACGACCACCGGATGCGAGTCGATTCGCACGCGCACCCGTTCACCGGTGGGGACGATCTCGCTCACCGTCCCTTCGAGCACGTTGCGGGGCGACCCGCCGGGCGCCTCGCGAAAGACCGCCACCGCCGACGGCCGGAACGTCGCCACCACCGATCCCTCGACGGACTCCGCCACCTGGAGCACTTCCCCGTGCCCGGCTCGCACCACGGGATGACCGGCCTCTGTACCGCCGGAGCCCCGCACGAGGTTGAGGCCCGCCAGTTCCGCCACGTAGGCCGTGCGGGGCCGCTCGCACAAGTCGCCCGGCGTACCGACCTGGACGACGGCGCCTTCCTCGATGACGATCACGCGGTCCGCCATTGACAGCGCGTCGACCGGCTCGTGTGCGACCAGCAGGCGCGGCGCATCGGAGGCATCCCACGCGTCGCGCACCGCCTGCCTGACCTCGACGCGGGCCGCGACGTCGAGACCGGTGAACGGCTCGTCGAACAACAGCAACGCTGGGTCAGAAGCGAGCGCGCGCGCGATCGCCACGCGTCGCCCTTCCCCTCCTGAGAGGTGCTCGACCGAGTCGTTGGATCGGTCTGCCAGGTGGACCCGCGTCAGCCAGTCGCGCGCCGAGGCGAGCGCGGTCGCCCGACGCGTCCCTCGTGCCCGGAGTGCGAACGCGACGTTGTGGACCGCGGAGAGGTGCGGGAACAGCCCTCCGCCTTGCGGCACCCATCCGACCCTCCGGCGGTGCGGCGCCACAAAGGCACCGGTCGCCGGGTCGTCGACCACCGTGCCATCGAGGCGGATGTGGCCGTCGTCGATGCTCGCCACGCCGGCCAAGAGTCGCACGACGGTGGTCTTCCCCGCCCCGCTCGGACCGAGCAACGCGACCGTCTCCCCCCGCTCGATCGTCAGACCGACGTCGAGGCGGAAGCGACCGCGCCGCGCCACGAGGCGCGCGTCGAGCGTCATGGGCGGCTGTCCCGACGCTCAGTCACGCGATCGACCGCCCCCCAGAAACGACCCGCGCAGGGCCACGATGACCAGCGCCGACAGAGCGAGGAGAACGAGCGCGAGGAGGACGGCCTGATCGCGGTCGCGCTGCAAGACGTCGTAGACGGCGAGCGGCAACGTCTGGGTTTTGCCGCGCACGCTGCCCGCGAACGTGACCGTTGCGCCGAACTCGCCGAGCGCGCGAGCGAACGCCAGCGCGGCGCCGGCGGCGAGGCCGGGACGGGCGAGCGGCAGCGTGACCCGCACGAAGACGCGCACCGGCCCCGCGCCGAGGCTGGCGGCGACGTCCTCGAGGTCGCGGTCGACCGAGGCCACCGCGGCCTCGACGGCGAGCACGACGAAGGGCAGCGCGACGAAGGCCTGGGCGAGCACGGCCGCCGTCAGTGTGAACGGGAGGATGATGCCGGCGTCTTCGAGCGGCGCGCCGAGGAGTCCCCGTCGCCCGAAGGCCAAGAGGAGCGCGAGGCCGCCGACGACAGGCGGGAGCGCGAGCGGCACCAGCGCCAGCGCACGCACGACCGAACGTCCCCGGAAGGACCCTCTCGCCAGCAGCCACCCCAACGGGACGCCGGTCGCCAGCGCCAGCGCGGTGGCGAGCGCGCCACTGACGAGCGACAGCCGCAACACGGTGGTCAGCGACGCGTCGTCCGCCACCGTGCCCAGATCCGACCAGGGCGCCCGCACGACGAGGGCGAGCACCGGCAGCGCGATGAACGCCAGCCCCACGAGGGCGGGGATGAGAAGCGCGCGCGGAATTCGACCACCGGGTGCCTTCCGGCCGACCACGCGAGTTCGCACCTGAGGAGGATCAGGAATGGCGCACGCTACCGCCGAGGACCGACCGCCGACGGCACTCCGAGTGCCGCGCCCCGCACCCGATGCCCTCGTGCTGGATGACACGCGGTGTGGCGGGCCACGTCCGGGACGCGGTCGGACGTTGAGCGCCGGCGGTGGCCGCGTCAGGCAGGGAGGAACCCGAACCGCTCGAAGATCCGCTGCGCGTCCTGCGACGCCAACAGGGCAAGGAACCGCCGGGCCGCTCCGGGATTCGGGGCGTCGGGCCCGACGGCGGCGGCGTAGGACGCCTCGCCGGCCAGGGCATCGCCCACGACCGTGATCCGGCCGTTCGCCGCCGCCGATTCGGCATCCGTGCCGTAGACGATCCCCGCATCGGCTTCGCCGAGCGCGACCTTCGCGAGGACGGCGCGCGCGTCGGGTTCCTCGGACACCACGTTGGCGAGCACAGCATCGAGCAGCCCGAGGTCTGCGAGGGCGGCGCGCGCGTACCCGCCCACGGGGACGCCTTCGCCGGCGAGCACGACCCGAACGCCCGGCGACGCCAAGTCGACGGGGCCATCGACCTCCGAGCCCTTCGCCGCCACCACGACAAGCCGATTCCGCGCGAACACGAGCGCGTCGGCGTCCTTGTTGAGCAGCCTCGGGTCGGCGACGGCGATGACGTCCGCCGGCGCTCCCTGGTCGGCTTGCTCGACGAGCACTTGCGATCCCCCGAATGAGAACTCGACGTCGAGTCCGTGCTGGCCGGCGACGCCGTCAAGGGCAGTGAAGGCGTCGGTCAGCGACGCGGCCGCCAGGACGAGCACCCGGTCTCCTCCGCCGCCTCCCCCAACACCGCCGTCGGAACACGCGCCGAGGGTCGCCGATCCCAGAACCACCGCGACCAGGAGAGCGCCGATCCGGCTCAGCGGGCCCCTCCCGGCACGGGAGCCTTGGGCCATCCCGCGGCCGCCTCGCCGAGCGGCGTGGCGGGTGCGCCACCGAGGATGTACTCGTCGAAGATGGCCGCCCACCGCCCGGTGGCGTTGAGGCGGCCGAGGAGCGCCATCACGCCGAGCTGAATCCGGTTGAGCATGACGTGGTCGGACGGCAGCGTGATGTGCTTGATGATCTCGCCGTACGGGCCCTGGATCGACATGGTCCCTTCGACGACCGTCTTGACGTGGTCGCGCGTGAACGTAAAGGGGTCGGGGCCCATGAGAGAGCGGTTGAGCAGGCTCGCCACCTCGGCAACGCGGCTCATGTCGAGGTCGTGGTCGGGCTTCAGCCATCCGTGGCGGATCATGGCCTCGTTGAGGGCATTGGTGTCGCCGGCACGGAGAGCGCGCACCTGTTCGCCGAGCCGGTCGATGACGTCGGGGGTGAACCGCTTCACCATGCCGAAGTCGAGGAACCAGATGGCGCTGGCGTCGGGACCCGCCGGATCGGCGAAGAAGTAGTTGCCGGGATGGGGGTCGGCGTTGAAGAAACGCAAGTGACCGACGGAGCCGACAAAGAACCGGAAGAGTTGCTCCGCCACGCGGTCGCGCTCGGCCTGGTCGCTCTTGAGGATGTCGTAGAACGACCGACCGCTCACCCACTCGGTGGTGAGGACGCGGCGGCCCGACCGGTCGGGGAAGACGCGGGGAACGCGGACCCAGGGATGGCCCTCGTACGCCCGCGCGAACTCACGTTGGTTGGCCGCTTCCTTGGTGTAGTCGAGCTCGTCGAACATGACGGACTTGATCTCGGTGACGAGCGCCTCGGGGTCGATCCCCGGCGCCATCATCCGCGCCACGCTGGTAAGGAGGAACATGTTGTCGAGGTCGGCGCGGATCGCGGTATCGACGCCCGGATACTGGACTTTCACGGCGACGTCGGTGCCGTCGTGGAGGCGGGCGCGGTGCACCTGCCCGATCGAGGCCGCCGCTACGGGTTCCCTCGAGAACTGCTTGAACAGGCGGTCCGGCGCGTCGCCGAGGTCCTCCTCCACGACGCCGGCCATGAGGTCATAGGCCATGGGGGGCGCCGACTGCTGGAGGCCGCGCAGGGCTTCCCCATACTGGTCGGGGAGGCTGTCGCCGAGAATCGACGCCATCTGCCCGAGCTTCATCACCGCGCCCTTCATGCCGCCCATCAACTCGAAGACCTGCTCGGCGGTCTCGAGGTGGAAGGCGTCGAGGTCGTCGTCGCTCGCTCGCCGCCTGATGCGGAAGAACCGCATCCCGCGCCGGGCGGCGAGACGCCAGATCCGCGAAGAACGCCCCATGCGGGTGCGAAAGACGTGCCAGCCGGACCGTCGCATCTCGCGAACGACGAAAACCGACGCGGCCACACCCGCTACGGCGATCAGCGAGAACACGATCCAGAGGACGACCTGCACAGGGCGAGGCTAACGGAGGCCACCGCGGTACCAACGGTCGACGGAGTTGTCACACAACGCGCCTTGCGCCATCCCGTGGACGCGGCAAGGGCACGCCGAAGGGTCTACCCTCGTTTGGGCCATGACACGCGTTGGCTATCGTCCGCTTCCGCTACCGGGTGGTCTGCATGGGCACCCGCCGCTCACTCCCGCGGCCGTGCTGCTTCGCTTCCCCGCAGTCGTACAGATTCTCGGGGTCGCCTTTGTGATCCTCGCCGCGCTCGCGATCTGGGACGACGGGAGCGTGCTCCTCACGTGGGATGAGCCGATTCGGCGATGGGCGATGTCCTTACGCGGGGATGACGCAAACACCTTTGTCCGCTCCGTCAGCGGGCTTGGTGGACTCAAAGTCGTGGTCGCCGGATTAATCCTGTTGCTGTACGCCGTCTATCGCCGCTGCCACGCGCTTGGCATCGTCGTCTTCGCCGCCGTGCTCGCTCGCCCACCCCTCGAATTCCTCCTCAAAGAACTGGTCGGACGTGATCGCCCCGAGGTCGTCGAGCGACTCGTTCCCGGGGTCGGACCGTCGTTTCCATCGGGCCATGTCATGGCCGCGATCGCGCTCTGGGGGCTTGTGCCCCCCGTCGTCGCCCTGGTCACGCATCGACGCTGGCTGTGGTGGACGGCAACCATCTTCAGTGGCGTGGTGGTGCTCGGCGTGGGCTTCAGCCGCATCTACCTCGGCGTCCACTACTTCTCCGACGTGGTGGGGGCACTGATCCTCGGCTCGCTCTATCTCCTGGCCGTCGAATGGCTCCTCGAGTGGCACCACGATCGGAAGGGGTGTCATCCGCTCGACGAGGCCGAACGCGATCTCCTTTCGCCGGCGAGAAGCTGAGCAGAAAACCGAACCACGAGGCTCAAACGGCGGCGGCGGAAATATCCGCCCCGGCACCCGAGTTTCACTCCCGACCGGGAGGCGCAGTGGGCATGACACGGCACGGCGCGGAACACCGAGATGGACCCGTGAGCACGGGTGACGCCGCGGCGCTCGTCGTCCCGCTCGACGGATCCGGCCATCGGTCCGACGCGGTCGGAGGGAAAGCCGCTTCGCTCGACGCCCTGATACGGCGCAGATTCGCCGTTCCCGCCGCGATCGCCGTCACCACTGCGGCGTACCGAACGTTCATCGCCGAGTCGAGTGAGCTGCGGCAATGGCTCACGGCTCTGCAGCGCACCGCGCTCCCGACGCCCGCCCACGCAGATCGGGTGCGCGCCGAAACCGACGAGCGGTTCCTGGCTGCGCCGCTTCCTCCGGGGCTCCAGGCGCTGCTGGCCTCCCATCTCTTCCTCATCGCACCGGACGGTGAACTCGTCGCCGTGCGCTCGTCCGCGACGGCGGAGGACCTCGAGGACACTTCGTTCGCCGGCCAACACGTGACCGTGCTGAATGTCGCCGACGTCGACGGCGTGGCGGACGCGTTGCGCCTGGTCTGGGCGTCCCTGTGGCACCCGGGTCCCCGTGCCTATCGCCAGCGGATGGCCACTCCGGAAACCAACCTCGCCATGGGTGCGATCGTCCAGCGCATGGTCCCCGCCGACCAAAGCGGCGTGTGTTTTACGGCCGACCCGACCCGACCCGAGGTCTTGCGCGTCGAAGCCGTGCCGGGACTCGGTGATGAGCTCGTCTCAGGGCGAGCGACCCCCGAGGTCCACCAACTCGTCCGGCCGTCTCTTCGACCCGTCGACGGGACGCCCGAGGATCCTGTGATTCGCGAGGTGGCCAGGATGGCCTTGCTCGTCGAAGAGGAAATGGGCGGGCGGGCGCAAGACATCGAGTGGAGCGTCACCGGTCAGCGCGTGTGGTTGTTGCAGTCGCGCCCCATCACGACCACGGCGCCGAGGGCCGCGGCCGACGGATTCGACACGTCGAACCGAGCCGGTCATCAGTACGCACCGAGTGGTGTGGCCGAGATGTTGCCGGGAGTCCTCTCGCCGCTGCTCTGGACCATCAACGGCCCGATGATCGAGGAGGCCTTCCGGCACCTCTTCGCGCGACTCGGCGTGATTCCAGAGGACCTCGCCGAAGACCCCTTCGCGGTCCTCGCCCGGATCCAGGGACAAGCGGCCCTCGACCTCACGCTCGTCAAAGCGGTCGCACGGAGGTTGGGGGCGAGCACCGGCGACGAAATCGAACGGCAGTATCTCGGCCAGGTGCTCAGCCCGAACGACGACGACGTTCAGGTCCCGGTCGCGCATCGGATCAGGAACGGGACGGCGGCCGTGCGCGCACTCCGGTTGCGGCGCGCCGCGGAGCGGGAGGCCGAGGAGTTCGAACACGCGGTCCACGAAGTTCTGCAACTCGCGACCGATCACCACGAACTTCGATCGTCGGAGCTGCTCGCGTATCGCGCCCGCGTTCGCGACCTCGCCGCCGCGGGCGTGGCCGCGGAGGTCGCCGTCGCCGTGGCCGCCGTGGCGAGCTACCGCGCCCTCGAGGTGGCCCTTTCTCGTTGGGTCGGCAATGACGCGCCACGGTGGGCACAGAAGCTGACGCGAGGTACCGCCACGGGGTCACGCGATGCCGGCGGATGTGCGGACGCCTTGTGGACGTGGTTGGAGGAGGCGTCGGATGGCGGGGTACTCCGCGACATCATCCTGACCTCACGACCGCACGACGCCGAGCTGCGACTTCGGGCGACGGGGGCGAGCGGCGCCGCCCTCGCCGATCGTCTCCTGAGCGAGTTCGACCGACTCGGTTCGGCCGCGGTGTACGCCGGCCCGCTTTGGAGGGAACAGCCCGACTACCTGTGGCAGATCTTGATCCAAGGCCTGCGGTCTCGGGTCGACCTCGCTGACTCGGCCCCGCATCCGAGCGCTGACGAGGACGTCGCGGCCTCGTTTTCGGAGCTCGAGCACGATCTGACGTCGACACGACGGTGGAAGATCACGCGCGTCCTCACCGGCCAGGTCATCGACGTGCGCATGCGCGTTCTGCGCAATCTCATGGAGAACGCCCGACGCCTCCTTGCTCGCCGCGAGTCCGTGAAGGCCGCGCTGCTCGCGCTCGGCGGTGAGGAACGCCGAGCCATGCTCGTCCTCGCCGATCGCCTCGTTCGTCGGGGCGCGCTCGCTTCGTCGGACGAACTGGCCCTGCTCGCTGATTGGGAGGTCGACGCGCTCGTGCACGGCGACGAGCCTGTGCTACCCGAAGACATCCGACAGAGGGCGGAGGCGTTCCATCAACTCGAACTGGCCGCGCCTCTGGCCCCCCTCGTCGATCATCGCGGACACGCCGCGCTCACGAGCACCACATCAGGAGCCATTTCGGGATGGGCAGCCAGCCCTGGCGTGCATCGCGGCCGGGTCCGGATCGTGCGCACCCTGGCGGACTCCGCCGGCCTCCGGAGCGGCGAAGTACTCGTGGCCCCGAGTACCGACCCGTCGTGGACGCCGCTGTTCCTCGTCGCCGGGGCGGTCGTTGTCGAGCGGGGCGGACCGCTCAGCCACGCGGCCATCGTCGCTCGCGAGCTGGGGGTCCCCGCGGTTCTCAATGCAGTCGGAGCGACGCACGAGCTCGCGGATGGCGACGAGGTCGAGGTCGACGGCAACGACGGGACCGTCACCATCCTCCGAGCAGCCCCGGAGTTCGCCGAACCGACGCACGAGGTCCTGACGTGACCGCTCGTCTGCGATCACGCATGGCCGACGAGCGCGGCGTCTTCGTTCCGGGTTTGATGGGCGCAGGGATCCTCGTATCGATGGCGATGCTCGTGACAGACGGGGCTCGCAAAGCGTTTCCAACGCGCGGGCATCGAGCGCGCGCTGTGCGACTCCGGGCGGTTGCCATCGGTCGCGCCAACGACCTTCGATCGATCGCCCACGGGGAACCACCGCACGCGGCCGTGATCACGACCGCGCCTCGAAGCCGTCCCGTCGCCCTCGTTCTCGGCTTCCTCTGTGGCGCTGCCGCGGTCGGGGCTCTCTCGGGGGCCGAAGCGTATTTCAACGCCGACCTGCACCTCGCGAAGCGGGGCGAGTGGGGGCTCGGCATCGGGTGGGGAACCGCGGCGTTCTTGTCCCTCGGCGGCGTTGGCTTGGTCAGCTGGGCCGTCGCCGGCGAACGCGCGCCCCGGTGGTTGCGACGGATCGCCGCCATCCCGCCCCTTGGCGCGCTTCCCGATCCGTTGTCGGTCTCGTCCCCGCCGAGTCCCGCGGCGCCAGAGACCAGTCCACCCGCCCGTCGGCGGCCAACCAAGGAGGACGGCACATGCGGATGAGGCGGCTCGTCGGATCAATCACACTCGCCGTGTTCATGGCATACATGGGCGCGTACCTCTACGTGTACATGACCCGGTCGTTCCAGATCGACCGGCCACGGCCCCTCGAATATGTCGGGCTGTATCACGGCGACAATTTCTCTCGCGTCCTCCTCGTCGGCATCCTCTTTCTCATGGCGGAGGTTTTCGTTGTGTACCTCGCCATCGCCGCGCGACGTCCGCAGCGAGTCGACGTTCGGGTTGATCTCTGGCGATGGCTCAAGGCGCGAGAACAGCTCACGGGCGAGCCCGCGGCGGTGATCGCCGAACGGGCCATCGCCCAGTACCGACTTCGCCTCGAAGGAGGCCCCGGCGTACGCGTGCCGTCGGCGTCCGTGTCGACCAGCCCGCGCGACTGATCGGTCGGCCGCGGGTCAGAATCCCAGGTCGCCCGTTGCGGTGCGGATCGACCCTTCGTTCTCGAACGCCTTGATGACGTTTTCGGCGATGCGCTGCTGGTGCACCTCGTCGGCGCCATCCACGAGCCGAGCTGAACGGGCGTGCTTCATCATTTCGCCGAGCGGACTGTCGCTCGAGTAGCCGAGCGCGCCGTGCACCTGGATGGCGCGGTCGACAACGCGCCAGAGCGTGTTGGCGGTCTGGTGCTTCGCCATCGAGACTTCCTGGCGGAACTCGATGCCCTGTTCGATCTTCCAGGCCGCGTGGAGGACCATGAGCTTGGAGGCGTAGAGCTCCATGGTGGAGTCGGCCATCATCCACTGGATCGCCTGCTTGTCGGCGAGCACGCCTCCGTGGAGCTCGCGGTGGAGGGCGCGGTCGACGAGCATCTCGAGGGCCTTTTCGATCTGACCGAGCCAGCGCATGCAATGGGCGAGCCGGGCCGGGCCGAGGCGGGCCTGGCCGAGCTTGTGGCCGCCGCCGCGCTCGCCGAGCATCTGGTCGGCGGACACGCGCATGTCGGTGAAGCGCAGCTCGCAGTGGTTGCCGCGGCCGGCGAGGGTCTCGATGTCGCGGACGATTTCGAAGCCGGGCGTGTCGGTCTCGACCAAAAAGGCGCTGTTGCGAGCCTGGGGCGGATCGGCGTCGGGATCGGTGCGGGCAATGACGATGGCGAACTCCGCGCCGCGTGCCCCGCTGATGAACCACTTGTGGCCGTTGATGACCCAGTCGCCGTCGGGTCCGCCCTCTTGGACGGCCATCGTCTGGATCCCGGTGGGGTCGGAACCCGCCACCTCCGGTTCGGTCATGGCAAAGCACGATCGCTGCTCCCCTTCGAGGAGGGGCTTGAGGTACTTCTCCTTTTGGGCGTCGGTGGCAAAGTGCAAGAGGGTGTGGTGGTTGCCCTCGTCGGGGGCGTACGCATTGAGGATGTAGGGGCCGAAGGTGGTGCGGCCGGCCTCGGCCGAGACGAACGCCATGGCCGTGGCGCCAAACCCCTGGCCGCCCCACTCCGGTGGCATGTGCGGCAGCCAGAGCGCCCACTCCTTGGCGACGTCGCGGAGCCGCTTGATCTCGGCGCGCCATTGGTCGGGTCCGGCCTTCTCCTCGATCAGCTTGGCCTCGGTGGCGCCCACCTCGCTCTCCATGAACTCACGCGTGCGGCGACGCACGTCTTCCACTTCGGGCGGCAAGGTGAAGTCGATGGCCATGCGCCCAGTCTGACATCAACCCGACCGGAGGGTCAGGTGCGGAGCGACGGCATCCGGCGGATGGGGTCGGAGCCGCGGCGGTGGCGGGCGGACGCGACACGGGCACGCCCTCGGGGCGAGGACGTGCCCGTGTGGTTCGGGGGACGGCGACGACCGAGCGTCGTCGCCCACTAGTCCCGGTATCGGTTCAGGCCCCACCGAAGGACCGCGGCCTGGGTGGGCCCGAGCGGCCCCAGCCAGCGCGTTGGACCCAGGGGCAGACCGGGGCTCGGCGAGCCGGCCGGCGCGGGGCGGGGCGTGCGGTGGCAGCGACCATGCGGCCAGCCGTTCCCGTCACCCCGGTCCGCCCCCTGGTGGGCGATCTGCTGTGCCCGCTCCGCGGACACAGCCTCTTGCGAAGACACCTCTGCTCCTCTCTCTGCGATCCCGCGTGCGGGATCGGTCCCTGCGATCCCGCGTGCGGGATCGGTCCCTACGATCCCGCGTGCGGGATCGGTTCCGGTGACCTCGTCGCCGAGGTCGATCTCGTGGACCCCACGGGGCCATTCGAGCCCATGGGTTACGCGCTCTTGGCGATCAGCTCGACTTCGAGGTCGGCTTCTCGCTGGGCCTGGGCGCGGAGCTCCGCGACGCGGACGGGATCACGGATGACCTCGCCCGTCACCGGATCCCGAGGCAGCGGTGGGCGTCCCCGCCGGCGCTTCTGGGCCAGCACCCGGCCCTTCCACACCAGCTGACCACCCCACACTCCCCACGGCTCGCGGCGAGCGAGCGCCCCGTTGAGGCACGGCGTCCTCACCGGGCACTCGGCGCAGAACTGCTTGGCCTGGGCGATGTCGTCGAGCTGCTCCGAGAAGAACAGCTCGGTGAGTGTGCCCTGGCCGTCGCGGCACCGCGCGAGCTTGCGCCAGTTCAGGTCCTCTTCAACTTCGAGGATCCCTAGGGCGAACATGATTCCTTCCCCTCTCTGTCGATGGTCTTGCTCGGTCGCTCGTTGGTTCGTTGTGTGGTGGTCGGTTTTCGGACAAACAAAAAGGCCGCCAGGGCAGATGCCCGGCGGCCTCGGAGTTTTCCCTTGGGAGGGAAGGAGGGTTTCGCTGTTATGGCGAAGCCTCCCCGAGCGCTCGGGCGGCGGTACCGGTCTTGTGGTCCGTGCACGGAACGTGGGCGTTGACGAGCCACGATCCGGGCGAGACGAGACCGGCCGGCGAGCGGAACGCGCCCATTGCATGGGCGGCGCGCGCAAACCCGCCGTTGCCGTTCATGTAGGCAATCGTGCTGGTCTGCATCGGAAATCCGTTCCCCTCGATGGTTCTTGCGTTTCTGGCCGCCCGAGCCTGGTGGCCCGGTCGGGATAGGACACCACGCTTCTCGGGGGCGAGTCAACCTTATTTACGCTCCCGCTTGTGAATTTCGTCCGCGACGCCCTCGACGGGCTCGGCAATCTCCCGGGACGGCTGTGGCGCGGCTTGGTTCGGGCCCGGATGGTCGGATTCGTGGTGGTGCTCGTTGCCGGCGCGGTGGCCCTTTCCCTGGCCTCGGTCTCACGAGACGACGGGCCAAGCGGGGATGGCGATCGCGAAGGGTCGGTTGTGGTCGACGAACATCCGACGGAACCGCTCGCGCCGGTCGACCCTCCGACCGAGTACCGGATCGTCTACGCCGTTGCCGATGGCACCGAGACCGTGGTCGTGCGCCGACCATTCAGCGGACGGCTCGAGACCGCGAGCGGAACCGTCGTGTCGGTCTTCGGGAGTCTCGGGTCAGACGGCACCCGCGTGGCGATCCCACCGGTACCGGCGATTGGTGACAACGGGTTCGCCGCCGCGGCGAGCGAACGCTCCGAACGTCGACGCATGACCGCGATCGATCGCGAATGCGACGTCTACCGAGTTCGGTCAGGGAGCAGTTCGGTGGACGTCTGCGTCGACGCAAGTCGGCTGGTCCTCGAAACCTACGAAGTGATCGACGACAAGCCGCCCGCCCACAGGGTCGCCATCGAGCTCGACGTCAGTCCTGCGATCACCGCCGACACCTTCGACCTTCCCGGGACGGAGGGCGCGCCCGCTCACGAGGGCGGCGGATCGACGCTCGCGGTCGACGCCACCACTCGACCACCCGTCGAGACGTGGTACGAGCTGTCGACCGTTCCCGCTGGCTTCACGCATCGCGGACGCTACGAAGTGATTCCTCCCGACAACACCGTCGCGACGGCGGATTGGCCGGAGAACACCACCAGCGTGGTCGACGTCTGGGTCAACGGGCCCGTCTTCTTCGCCGTCGATCAAGGCGGGACGCGCGGGCGAACGCCGCCCTTCTCCGACAGCCCGCGTGCCGAGGCGGTGACCGTCGCTGGCTTTGACGGCGCGGAGTTCGTTGCCGGGGTTCGCTGGTCGGAAGTGCGAGCCGATCTTGGTGAAGGTCGCTATGTGCGCGTGTACGGCACGGTGGATCGCGAAACGCTGCTGCGCGTCGCGCGCTCGCTCGCGCCGGTCGAAGGCGACGAGTTGGTGTATCTCGACAACTAGCCTGAGCGCCACGCCCGGATGATGGAACACGGCAGACATGATGGATTCAAAATCCATTGCCCGAAAGGGCGTGTGGGTTCAACTCCCACTCCGGGCACAGATCACACCGCTACGAACACCTGTTCGCTATACTCGCTGGATGTACGGCGCCGAAGATCTCGAGCGGGTGAGAACCCTCTTCGCGCAAGGTGTCGCCAAGAAACGCATCGCCCGGGAGACGGGAATCAGCCATGCGACGGTGCGAAAGTGGCTGAGCGGAGCGCCGCCGGCGTGGACCTCGGCGCCACCTCTTTCCGCGTGCCCACGTTGCGAGCTATGGAGCCGGGCGACGCTGTTTAGCGATCAGTACAGTTACCTCCTCGGGCAATACCTCGGAGATGGATCCATCGCCTCCATGCGGCGCGGAGTGAAGCGGTTCGACGTCTTCACCACCGCGGCGTATCCAGGCATTACCCATGAGACGTGCGAAGCGATGAGCTACGTGCTCGGCCGCATCGCCGCCGAACGACCCCCACGAGACGGAGTTGTGATCGTGTCGGGGCTGTCGAAGCACTGGCCGTGTGTGTTTCCTCAGCACGGTCCGGGCATGAAGCACACGCGGCCCATCAAGCTCGAGCCGTGGCAA
>DATDOY010000121.1:0-17394 GCA_035293045.1 Acidimicrobiia bacterium | reverse complement strand
GGGGGTCGAAGTACCAGGGCCAGCGCGGACCGACGCCGTCGCGCTACTACCTGAACTTCCCCCAGGATTGACCGAAATCGGTTGCCGCCGATCTCGGAGGGCGGCACCATCGGGCCATGGGGGACGCCGCACGCTGGCCGACGTTCGATCTGCGCCTCCGCACGCCGCGGCTCGAGCTGCGCCCATATCGAGAGGCCGACATTCCGGCGCTGATCGAGGCGGCGCGTAGCGGAATTCACGACCCCGGCTACATGCCGTTTGGGGTCGCGTGGACCGACGCCCCCTCACCCGAGTTCGAACGCAACTGGTACCGCCACTATTGGCAGGTGCTCGCCACGACGTCTCCCGAGAAATGGGCGCTGATGTTCGCGGTGTACGTCGACGACGAGCCGATCGGAATTCAGGACGTCGGCGCCGACGCCTTCCCGACCCTGCGGACGGTGTTGTCGGGGTCGTGGCTTCGCGCCGACCGGCAGGGCGAAGGCCTCGGCAAGGAGATGCGGACGGCGATCTTGACGCTCGCCTTCGACGGCCTCGGTGCCGAGGTGGCGACGTCGGGGTCGCGAACCGACAACCACTCGTCGATCGGGGTGTCGCGCGCGATGGGTTACGACGAGGACGGCTTCGATCGGATGGCCCCGCGCGGCGAGGCCGTCGAGGTCATCCGATGGCGGGTGCGACGAGACCGGTTCGAGGAACTCCGCGCTAGCGGCCACTACGCCAAGTGGGAACCGGTGGAGATCGAGGGCCTCGATCCCGTCCGCGACCTCCTCGGCCTGTAACCACCTCCTCGGCTTGGAACCACCTCCTCGGCTTGGAACCACCTCTCGGCTTGGAACCACCTCCGAGTCGCCGCTACAGCTCGGCGTTGTCGTGCCGGGCGTGTGTGAGTGTCTGCCCGGCTCACGCCGGGCAGACACTCACACACGAAGAAATCAGGAGGCGGGGGTGGGGCGGGCGTCGCGGGTGGAGCGGACGGCCACCTCGGTGGCGTCGCGGTCGCGACGTTCGAGCGCGTCGAGCAGCACTTCGGAGATGTCGGTGACGCGCACCTCTTCCTCCTTGCCCTTCTCCCTTACCCCGTCGTCCATCATGATGTGGCAGAAGGGACACGCGACGGCGATGCGGTCGGCGCCCGTGGCGAGCGCCTCTTCTGTGCGTTCGATGTTCACCTTCTTCCCCGTGTGTTCCTCCATGAACATCCGGGCGCCGCCGGCACCACAGCACATCCCCCGCGTCCCGCTGCGCGGCATCTCGAGGATCTCCACGCCGGCGAGTTGACCGATCACCTTCCTCGGGGCGAGGTAGACGTCGTTGTGGCGTCCGAGGTAGCAGGAGTCGTGATACGTGATGCGCTCCGGCAGCGACGCCCCGCGGATGTCGAGCTTGCCGTCCTCCACCAACTCCATGAGGAACTGGCTGTGGTGCACGACCTCGTAGTTGCCCCCGAGCTGGGGATATTCGTTCTTCAGCGTGTTGAAGCAGTGCGGGCACTGCGTGACGATCTTCTTGACGCCCATGCCGTTCAGCGCCTCGACGTTCTGCATGGCGAGCATCTGGAAGAGGTACTCGTTGCCCGATCGCCGTGCCGGGTCGCCGGTGCACAGCTCGGACGGGCCGAGGATGGCGAAGTCGATCTCGGCCCGTTGCAGCAGCTTGGCGATGGTGACGCTCGTCTTCTTCGCCCGGTCGTCGAAGCTCCCCGCACACCCGACCCAGTAGAGGTACTCGTGGTCGAGCGACGACGAGGCGTCGACCACCGCGACCTCCTCGGGGAGCGCCTTGGCCCAGTCGGCCCGCTCTCCCTGGTTCATCCCCCACGGGTTCGACGAGTTCTCCATCGACCGATAGGCGTTGCCCAGCTCGGTGGGGAAGTTGGACTCCATGAGCGACAGGTAGCGCCGCATGTCGAGGATCTTGTCGAGTATCTCGATGTTCACCGGACAGATCTCGTCGCACGCCTTGCATGACGTGCACGCCCAGATCTCCTCGGCCGAGATGCGCTCGAAGACCGAGTTGGCCGACACCTCGATGTCGGACACCACTCCGACGGGGGGCGACACCAACGGGTCACCCGTGGCGGCCATCACCTCGCCGACCTTGAGGACGATCTCGCGCGGGTCGAGGGGCTTGCCCGTGGCGTGGGCCGGGCACACCGACGTGCAGCGCCCGCACACCGTGCACGCGTCGGTGTCGAACAACTGCTTCCACGTGAAGTCCTCGATGGTCGCCGCGCCGAAGCTCTCGAGCTCCGTCTCCATCAGGTTGGGCAGCGGCTTCATGGCGCCCTTTGGGCGATCACGGTCGCGCAGATACATGTTCATCGGCGACGTGAACATGTGGCGGAGCTTCGTGGTCGGCAGCAGCACGAGGAACAACAGGAAGCCGACGAAGTGGGCGACCCACAGCCAGCGGTGGGCGTCCTGGAGTGCCGCCGGGGTGGCGCCGTCGAACAGGTCGGCGATGGGGAAGGCGACGAACGACCATTCCTCGAACGACGGCCGGCCCGCCAGCGCGATCCGCACCGCCTCGAGGGCGAATCCCGACAGCCCGATGAAGAGGAACATCGCGAGGATGAGAGCGTCTTCGGGCTTGGTCTTGATCCGGATCCGATACGGCCGGGTGATGTAGCGCCGGACCATCGCCCAGAGGATGCCGACCACGAAGATCACGCCGAAGAGGTCGGCGGTTGCGGAGTAGGCCTTGTAGACGCCGCCGTGCAGGAACTTCAGCGACTCGGGAGCCTGGTGGTCGAGCTCGAGCACGAGCGTGGCCACGAACAGCACGATGAAGCCGAAGTAGATCATCGAGTGCATGACGCCGGCCGCCGGGTCGCGCATCAGCGTTTGCATCCAGACGCCCCGGCGGAAGTCGCGCATCCTCCGGTGGGCGTTGGCCCGGGTGGTGCGGCGGTTGTCGGGACGTCCGCGCTCGTAGTTGCGAACCCGGTTCGCCACGAGCCAGCCCACGACGACGAACACTGACGAGAGCGTGACGTAGAAGAGGCCCTTCAGCGCGCTCGGAACGTTGCCGAACGTCTCGCGTCGCGTGTGCGAGTCGTCGTGCCACTCGGTGATCTGGGGCAGGCCGCCTCCGATGAGCAGCACCGCCGCTCCGGTGGCGATGCCCATCCCGAGGGCGAGGTGATGGGGCTTCAGCTTCGGCCTGCGCACGCGGCGGAATCTACCGGCTCACGAGCGCAGGCAATGGAAAAGGGGTGCGGCCTCGAGGTCGAACGCCGAGCGGCTAGTGAAGCGCCTTGGCGTCTGCCGCCGACAAGCGTCGCGCGAGGATGGCGAGGATCTTGACCGCGATTTCGGGTACCTCGCGCAAGACGGCGCCGAACTCCCGACCGTCGAGTACCCACAATTCCATGTCGGTCTCGGCGACGACGGTGGCGTTGCGGGGCACCCGATCGAGCAGGGCCAGCTCGCCGAAGAAGTCGCCCTTTTTGAGGGAGGCGACCTTTCGACCCTTGCGCCGCACGACCGCGCGACCCTCGCCGATCACGAAGAACTCGTAGCCCGGTCGGCCCTCGCGGGTCAGCTCTTCACCGGCGAAGGCACGGTGCGACGTTGCGTGCGACGAGATCCGCTGCAGGTCGCGCTTCGAGAGCGACGAGAACAGCGAGACCTTCGCCAGGCGATCCTGGTAGGCGCCCTTTTTCATTCCTGCCATCGATGCCCCTGCTCCTAGTGGACCGAACGCGAGTCGTGATCGCGCAGACGCCGCGCCATCCCCGTCAGGAGCTTGTGGGCGAGCCCAGGCACCTCGTCGAGGAGACCGGAGAACTCCCGCTGCCCGAGGATGAACAGCTCCATGTCGGTCGCCGCCACGATGGTGGCGTTGCGGGGCGCCCGGTCGAGGAGCGCGAGCTCCCCGAAGTAGTCGCCTCGCTTCAGCGACGCCACCTTCTTTCCCTTGCGCTTCACGGTGGCCACGCCCTCGGCGATCACGAAGAACTCGTGCCCGGGCTTGCCCTCGGCCACGAGTTCCTTGCCTTCCTTGACCTGCACGTTCTCCGCGCGCCGGGCGATCAACTTGAGATCGTTCTTCCCACACGCGGCGAACAGCGGGACTTCGGCCAGATGGTTGAGATAGTCGCCCTTGCTCATCGTCTCTCCCCGGCGACATCCGTCGCCTCGTCTTGCTGCCGGGACCCTGCCCCGGCCTGGCTGTGCGCGCCGGAGCCTAATCGCTCCACCGCCCGGTTCAACCGGGACGTTCACGACGACGAAACACGGTCGCAACATCCGGCTCTTACCGTCGCAAGCCATGGATGCCATGCTCGGGGAAGTCGCCCTGATCCACTGGCCCGACGAGGCGGAGCGCCTCGAGCGGACTCGCCGGCGTGGCGCCCCCCGCCTGCTCTTGCTCGGCCCGGGAACGGAGGCGCCCGCGGTGGCCGATCCCCTCGAGGATTGGATGCGCCTCCCGGCGCCCGACGACGACCTGCGAGCGCGGATCCGCACCCTCGAAGCCCGGGCGTCGACCGACGTCTTGCCCCGCGTGGTCGACGGCACGCTGGCGCACCACGGAACCTGGGTCCCGCTCTCACCGTTGGAGGAGCGCCTGGCCGGCGCCCTGACGGAGCGCTTCGGCGCCGTCGTCGGACGGGAGGCGCTGATGCGCGCCGCGTGGCCCGACGCCCCGCCATCCCGCAACGCCCTCGACGTGCACGTCCTGCGACTGCGGCGTCGCATCGAGAACCTCGGGTTGGAGATCCGCACGGTGCGGTCGAGGGGTTACGTCCTCCAAATGGGGAACGGCCAGATGGCAAGGAGCCAGATGGCAAGGAGCCAGATGGCAAGGAGTTCGTGACCCGCGGGTGATCAGGCCATGACCGCGACATGATCAAGAAGGCGGCGGCTCGGATTTCGGCGCCGCTGCAGGAGTTCCTCGCTCTCGAGGCGTCGGGCGGCATCGTGCTGCTCGGCGGCACGGTGGGGATCTTCGCTACATCGATTCTGTCGGCGACGCTCGGTTCGCTCTGGCTCGTCCGCGTTGCGCCGCGGGTGCGAGTCGGAGTTGGACGTCGCCGCGGCCTGACCCGGGCGACCGGCGACCGCAAGAAACAGGTCAGAAATTCGACGCCAAGCCGTCACGGTCTCGACCCGGCCGGGCAACGTTGGCCTCGCAGACTGCGGTGGTCCATTTGGCTACAACGCAGTATGGGAGGTGTGAGGGATGAGCGGAGATGAGGTCAAGGCTCTTCTCGATAACACGTTCGTCCTCGTCGCCGCGGTTCTCGTCATCTTCATGCAGGCGGGTTTCGCGATGGTCGAAGCAGGATTGACCCGCGCCCGCGACGCCGGGAACATCGTGATGAAGAACCTGATGGACTTCGCCATCGGCGTGGTCATGTTCTTCTTGGTCGGGTTCGCATTCATGTTCGGAACCGGCAATGACTGGATCGGCTGGAAGGGTTTCGGCCTCGGCGGCCTCTCCGACCCGTTCGTTTTCAATCTCTCGCCCGCCACGTTCTTCATCTTCCAGGTGGCGTTCGCGGCCACCGCGGCCACGATCGTTTCGGGCGCCATGGCCGGCCGGACCAAGTTCAAGGCCTATGTCGTCTACTCGGTGGTGATCAGCGCGGTGATCTACCCGATCTTCGGGCACTGGATGTGGGGCGGCGGCTGGCTGTTCCAAAAGCAGTTCCTGGACTTCGCCGGGTCCACGGTGGTCCACGCCACCGGCGGGTGGGCGGCGCTCATGGGAGCGCTCCTGGTCGGCCCGCGACTCGGTCGCTACGGCGCCGACGGCAAGCCGCGTGCGCTCCCTGGCCACTCGATTCCGATGGCAATGCTCGGCGTGTTCATCCTTTGGGTTGGCTGGTACGGGTTCAACCCGGGAAGCCAGCTCGGGGCTGACTTTCCCATCGTGGCGGACGTCGCCTTGACGACCACGTTGGCGGCCGGCGCCGGCGCGATCGTGACGATGGCGCTCATGTGGATGACATCGGGTAAGCCCGACATCTCCATGACGATGAACGGGGCGCTCGCGGGACTCGTTGCGATCACGGCGGGCTGCGTGTTCGTGTACCCGTGGGCGGCGCTCTTCATCGGGGCGATCGCCGGGGCCGTGGTGGTCGGCGCCGTGCGGTTCTTCGACCGCCTCAAGATCGATGACCCGGTCGGCGCCATCTCCGTGCATGGTGTGTGCGGCCTGCTCGGGACGCTCCTAGTGGGTGTGTTCGCGGCGCCTGCGCTCGTCGAACGTGCCGCCCTCGGGGGTTCCGGCGGGCTGTGGTACGGCGAAGGCTTCACCCAGCTCGGGCGACAGGCGCTGGGCTCCGGCGCCAACCTCGTCTGGGTGATGGCGACGGCGTTCATCCTCTTTTCCGTGATCAAGAAGGTCATGGGGCTGCGGGTGACGGACGAGGAGCAACTCGCTGGACTCGACGTCGCTGAGCACGGCGCTCCGGGCTACGGCGAGATGGTCTTTGGTGCCGCGACCCACACCGCTGCCGCCCCCGTGCCGGCAACGACGTCGGTCTGAGACGCGAGAGGAATGCCATGAAGATGATCACGGCAGTGATCAAGCCCCACAAGCTCGACGAGGTGAAGGAGGCCCTGACGGCCGCGGGGGTGCAGGGCCTCACGGTCAGCGACGTGCGCGGCTTCGGCCGCCAGCGAGGGCACACCGAGACCTACCGTGGGGCGGAATACACGGTCGACTTCCTCCCGAAGGTCATGGTGGAGGTCGTCGTCGGCGACGCCCAGGCCGATCAGGTCGTGGGGGCCATCAGCGACGCCGCCAACAGCGGCAAGATCGGGGACGGCAAGATCTGGGTCACGTCGGTCGACCAGATCACCCGGATCCGCACGGGGGAACAGGGCAACGAGGCCTTGTAGAACCTGACGAACGGGCGCCGTGGCCACCATCACTCCCATCCGTCCTCCATTGGAGGAGATCCCGCCGCCGGCGGATGCGAGTGGTGGTGGTCGCGCGTCCGTCATGCTCGTGACGGCGGTGGTGCCGCCGCACCGGCTCGACGCCGTGCATGACGCAGCGCTTGACCAGGGCGTCCCCGGCGTCACCGTGACCGATGTGCAGGGATTCGGCCGCCAAGGCGGCCACCAGGCCACATACCGGGGGGCGGAATACGACATCGAGTTCGTCCCGAAGGTGCGCGTCGACATCCTGGTGCATCACGCCGCGGTCAAGCCGTTGGTCGACGCCCTCGTCGGCGCGGTGCGCACCGGCCAGATCGGGGACGGCAAGGTGTGGGTGAGCGAGGTCGAGTCGGTGACCCGGATCCGCACCGGTGAGGTGGGCCCCGAAGCCCTATAGGGAAGCCCTATAGGCAGGCCGCCTCGTCGCTTCGGGGTGTGTGAGTGTCTGCCCGGCGTCAGCCGGGCAGACACTCACACATTCGTCTCGGGGCGGCGCCGCGTCGGAAACCCCAGGTGTCCGGGAATACATGCCCGGCCACGAAACCTTGATACTGGGTGACTCAAGTTCTCGCAGGACCAATCCGGTCCCCACCGCGTGAACCGCCACGTTTCCGCACGTTCGGGAGGAACACTCATGGGAAAGGCCGTCGGCATCGACCTCGGGACCACCAACTCGGTGGTGGCTGTCCTCGAGGCGGGCGAGCCCACCGTCATCACGAATGCCGAAGGCCAGCGCACGACGCCGTCGGTCGTCGCCTTCACCGAAAAGGGTGAGGTGCTCGTCGGCGAGGTGGCCAAGCGCCAGGCCATCACCAACCCCGACCGCACCATCCGGTCGGTCAAGCGCCACATGGGCGAGGACTGGCACGTCGAGATCGACGCCAAGAACTACTCGCCGCAGGAGATCTCGGCCCGAACCCTCCAGAAGCTCAAGCGCGACGCCGAGGCCTACCTCGGCGACGACGTCACCGAGGCCGTCATCACCGTCCCGGCGTACTTCGACGACGCCCAGCGCCAGGCCACGAAAGAGGCAGGCCAGATCGCCGGCCTCGAGGTGCTCCGCATCATCAACGAGCCGACCGCCGCCGCCCTCGCGTACGGCCTCGACAAGGAGGAGCACGACCAGACGATCCTCGTGTTCGACCTCGGCGGCGGCACCTTCGACGTGTCGATCCTCGAGATCGGCGACGGCGTCTTCGAGGTCAAGTCGACGCACGGCGACACCCACCTCGGCGGCGACGACTGGGACGACCGCGTCATGGAGTGGCTCGTCGCCGAGTTCAAGAACGCGCACGGCGTCGACCTGTCGGCCGACAAGATGGCCAAGCAGCGCCTCAAGGAAGCGGCCGAGAAGGCCAAGATCGAGTTGTCGTCGGCCGGCGAGACCACCATCAACCTGCCGTTCATCACCGCCACCGACGCCGGGCCGCTCCACCTCGAGACCAAGCTCACCCGCGCCAAGTTCCAGGAGCTCACCGCCGACCTTGTCGAGCGGTGCCGCGGACCATTCGAGCAGGCGATCAAGGACGCGGGACTCAAGGCGTCCGACCTCGACCACGTCATCCTCGTCGGCGGGTCGACGCGCATGCCCGCCATCCAGGATCTCGTCCCCAGCATCACCGGGAAGGAGCCGCACAAGGGCGTCAACCCCGACGAAGTCGTCGCCATCGGCGCGGCGATCCAGGCCGGCGTGCTCAAGGGAGACGTCAAGGACGTCCTCCTCCTCGACGTCACGCCCCTGTCGCTCGGCATCGAGACCAAGGGCGGCGTGATGACCAAGCTCATCGAGCGCAACACGACGATCCCGACCAAGCGCTCGGAAACCTTCACCACCGCCGACGACAACCAGCCGAGCGTCGAGGTGCACGTTCTTCAGGGTGAGGGCGACCTCGCCATCCGCAACAAGTCGCTCGGAAAGTTCCAGCTGGTCGGGCTGCCCCCGGCTCCCCGCGGCGTCCCCCAGATCGAGGTCACCTTCGATATCGACGCCAACGGCATCGTGCACGTGTCGGCCAAGGACCTCGGCACCGGCAAGGAACAGGCGATGACCATCACCGGGGGTACCGCGCTGCCCAAAGAAGAGATCGACAAGATGGTCAAGGAGGCCGAGGCGCACGCGGACGAAGACCGCAAGCGCCGCGAGGAGATCGACGTTCGCAACAACGCCGACAACCTCGCCTACCAGACCGAGAAGCTGCTCAAGGAGCAGGGCGAGAAGGTGAGCGACGACGAGAGAAAGGACATCGAAGAGAAGCTCGCCGCCCTCAAGACCGCCCTCGAGGGCGACGACGTCGCTGCGGTCACCGCCGCGCAAGAAGAACTCCTGACGGCGAGCCAGACCTTTGCGCAGCGCCTCTACGAGCAGGCCTCGGCCGACGCGGCCGCGGCCGGCGACGGGCCGGACGACGCGGCGGCGCCCGCCGACGACGACGTCGCCGACGCCGAGATCATCGAGGAGACCCCCGGTGAGGCGGCGAGCTGATGGTGGGTGACGGACTCGGCCACAAGGCACATGACGGCGAGTCGGACGACGGCGAGCCGCGTCGGGAGGAACCGGACGAGTCCCCAGCGGATGCTGTGACGCCATCCGAAGACGAGGACCAGGCCGACGCGGACCCGATCGTCGTGCTCGAGCGCGAACGCGACGAGCTCACCGGCGTGCTCCAGCGCGTCCAGGCCGACTTCGAGAACTTCCGCAAGCGGGTCATGCGCGACCAGGCGACCCAGGTGGATCGCGCCCACGAGTCCCTCGTCGAGCAGCTTCTTCCCGTCCTCGACAGCTTCGAGCTCGCCGTCCTCAATGTCCCGGCCGGCGACGTGGGGGAAACCGCCCAGAAGCTCAAGAAGGGGATCGAGTTGGTCTACGCCGAGCTGCTCGGCGTGCTCGAGAAGGCCGGGCTCGAGCGACTCGATCCGTTCGGCAAGCCGTTCGATCCCGAGGAACACGAGGCCGTGATGCGCGACGAGGGCGAGGGTGAGCCCGTCGTGCGGGAGGTTCTCCGGACCGGCTACCGCCTGAAGGGCCGTGTGTTGCGCCCGGCCATGGTGCGGGTCGGCCCGGCCGGCGAGCGGGCCTGAGGACAGCCGTGGCTCCCCAACGGGAGTGGTTCGAGAAGGACTACTACGCGACGCTCGGCGTCCCGCAGGGCGCCGACCAGAAGACCATCGCGAAGGCGTATCGGAAGCTGGCGCGCGAGCACCACCCCGACGCCAACCCGGGCAACGCCGACGCCGAGGAGAAGTTCAAGGAGATCTCGGCGGCCTACGACGTGATTGGCGACGCCGAGAAGCGCAAGGAGTACGACGAGGTGCGGCGCATGGCCGCCTCGGGCTTTGGCGGCGGCGCTGGCCGCTTCAACTTCACCGACTTCGGTGGCGATTTCGGGGACCTCGACGACATCCTGGGGACGTTCCTCGGCGGCGGTCGAGGCGGTCGAGGGGGTCGCCCGGGAGCGCGCCAGCCACGGGCGGCTCGCGGCGCGGATCTCGAGGCCGAACTCTCACTGAGTTTCGACGACGCCATGCGCGGCACCACGACGTCGGTCGCCGTCGACGCCGACCGTTCGTGTTCCGTCTGCCACGGCACCGGCGCCGAGCCGGGCAGCGCGCCGCGCCCGTGCACCGACTGTCGGGGATCCGGCACGGTCGCCGTCGACCAGGGGCCGTTCTCGTTCTCGCAGCCCTGCCCGACGTGTCGCGGCGCGGGCCAGATCATCGAGCGGCCGTGCCAGCGGTGCGGTGGTCGGGGCGTCGAGCGCGCCCGCCAAGACGTCAAGGTGCGGATTCCCGCCGGCGCCGTCGATGGCGAACGCATCAAGGTTCCGGCCCGCGGCGCCCACGGAATGCGCGGCGGCCCACGGGGCGACTTGTGGGTTCGGGTCCACGTGCCAGGCCACCCGCTGTTCGAGCGGCGTGGCCGTTACGACCTCGGGATCCGGGTCCCCGTCACCCATACCGAAGCGACCCTCGGCGCCGACGTCAAGGTGCCGACGCTCGAGGATCCGGTGACCGTGCGGATTCCTCCCGGGACGCCCAGCGGGCGAACCCTTCGCGTGAAGGGCCGCGGCGCGCACAAGCCCAAGGGCGGCCGGGGCGATCTGATGGCGACGGTCGACGTCGTGGTGCCGCAGAAGGTGAGCAAGGAAGAGCGCGATCTCCTCGAACAGCTCGCGGCCCTCCAGACCGAAAACCCGCGCCGGCATTTCGAGGTGTGAGCGGGATGGCCTCGGAGCGAGATGCGGCCACAATCCGCGGAGCGGTTTACGTGATCTCGGCCGCGGCGGAGCTTGCCGGGGTCCACCCGCAGACGCTCCGGTTCTACGAGCGTCGCGGCCTGATCCGCCCTCGGCGCACGCCCGGAGGCGACCGCCGGTTCTCCGACCGCGACATCGAACGCCTCCGCCGCATCCAGCGCCTGACCGCGGAAGGCGTGAGCTTGGCCGGCGTCCAGCGGATCCTCGACCTCGAGGACCGTCTCGAAAGGGCGCGCCTCGAGATCGCCAGGCTCCATCGTCAGTCGTCTTCTCGTGCGCAGTCCGGGGCTCGGCTGACCCCCGGTTGACCGCGGCGCGTGACCTCCGTCGCGAAGGTGTTCCCCAACGGTTAGATTTCGCGCTCGTCGGTACGCGTGTGGCGGGACCGCACGTTCTCGGGCCGACCGGCCCTCGGGATCAGGAGTTGGTGAGGCGATGAGCGACCAGGATCAGACCTCAGGGGGCACGGGCGCGCCGGGTGAAGGGGTGCCTCCGACTCCTCCGACTCCACCGACTCCACCCACACCGCCCCCGACACCGCCTACCCCCCCGACCCCGACCCCGGCGCCGCCCGGAGATCCGACGGCACCACCCGTTCCGACACCACCAACACCACCGACACCACCCCCGATGCCTCCGGCCACCGTGCCTCAGGCCACGACCCCGCCGATGCCTCCGAGCGTCCCTCCGGCGCCCCCGACCCAACCCGCAGGCGGCGCACCCGGCGGTGGCGGCGGCGGCATTCCCAAGTGGCTGCTCTTTGGGGTTCCGGTGCTGATCGTGGCCATCATCGGTGCGGTCCTCGCCACGAGCGGCGGTGACGACGAAGAGAAGGTCAGCGCGGATGGCGGCGGCGGAACGACGTCGCTGGCCGACGCCAAGGCGGCGACCATCCAGATCATCGCCGAGGGTGGCATCGTCGACCCCGAGATCGGCCTCACCGAGGTGGGTGGGTCTGGTTCGGGCTTCATCATCAGCGAGGACGGCCTCGCCGTCACCAACAACCACGTCGTCACCGGTGCTGCCTCGCTCGAGGTGATCGTCCCGGGCCAGGACGATCCGGTCACCGCCAGAGTGCTCGGCGCGTCCGAATGCGACGACCTCGCCGTCATCGACCTCGAAGGCGGCGGTTACACCGCGACGGAATGGGCCAAGCCGCAGATCGACCAGGGTCTCGAGGTGTTCTCGCTCGGGTACCCCCTCGGCGATCCCGAGTTGACGCAGACGAGCGGGATCATCACCAAGACCAAGTCGAGTTCGGCCAACGCCTTCTTCGCGACGACGAACTCGATCGAGCACGACGCCCGCATCAACCCCGGAAACTCGGGCGGCCCGCTCGTGCTCGAAGACGGCTCCGTCCTCGCCGTGAACTACGCCGGCAGCGACGAGACCGATCAGAACTTCGCGCTGGGTCTTCCCAAGGCGAAGGAGATCGTCGACCAACTCGCCAAGGGCAAGGACGTCAACTCGTTGGGCATCAACGGCCAGGCCGTCTTCGACGAGAACGCCGGCATCTCCGGCATCTGGGTGCTCAGCGTGAAGTCGGGATCGGTGGCCGACAAGGCCGGGATCGAAGGCGGCGACATCATCACTCGCCTCGAGAACACGACGCTGGCCGAGGACGGAACGCTCAACGACTACTGCAAGATCCTCCGCAGCCACGACGCCGACGACACCCTCACGGTCGAGGTGCTCCGGTACGCCACCGAGGAAGTGCTCAAGGGCCAGATCAACGGCGACGAGCTCGAACTGTCGTTCTCGTTCGCACAGCAAGAAGCCGGAGAGGTCGCCACGGGCGAGAGCTACTCAGGCTTCACCCAAGTCGAAGACGACACGGGCAGCATCAGCGTCGAGATTCCCGTGGAATGGAGCGATTTCAGTGGCGCCCCGGGCGAACTCGGGCCGAGCATCACGGCGTCGACGTCCATTGCCAGCTTCGGCGTGTACGACGCTCCTGGTGTGAACCTCCTCCTGATCCAGGACGTGCCCAACCCCGAGGGAGGCATCGACGCCGGCCTCGATGCGGGTGCGGTGGACTTCGCCGCCCAGTGCGCCACGAGCGAGGGCCGCAGCGATTACGACGACGGCCTGTACGTCGGAAAGTTCGACGTGTACACCGGCTGCGGAACCTCCGGTAGCGCCTTCTTCGTGCTCGCGGCATTCGAGCCTGGGAGCGATTTCGTGATCATCGTCGCCGTGAACGCCATCACCACCGCCGACCTCGAGGCGCTGGACACGATCAAGAGCACGTTCCTGGTCCTCTAGGAACCGCTCCATCAGGACTGCGTGGGACGCCCCCGGGGGAACATCCCGGGGGCGTCCCGCGTTATCGAACGTGTGCCGACCAGCCCGTGTTCTTGGCTGGGAATTGGCTCTGGGAGAGCCAATTCCCAGCCAAGAACGAGGCCTTGACCCACGGGAGACCCGGAATGGCGCTGGATCCAAATCGCTTCACGCGCAAGACCACCGAGGCGTTGCAAGCGGCGACGTCGCTGGCTCGCGCGTCGCACCACACCAAGGTGCTTCCCGAGCATCTCCTCGCCGCGCTGGTCGGCCAGCCCGAAGGCGTCGTGCTCCCGGTGCTCGGCCACATCGGCGTGGCGCCCAAGGCCGTGCGCGACGCTGCCGACGACGCCCTCGACCGCGTTCCCCACGTTTACGGATCCACGCAGGACGTCGAGATGGACCGCAAGACCCTCGATCTCCTCGAGCAGGCCGACCGCGAGCGCGAGCCCTTCGCCGACGACTACCTTTCCACCGAGCATCTGCTCCTCGCCATGGCCGAGGTCGCCGGCGGCGTCGGCGACCTCCTTCGCGGTCTCGGCGTGACGCGCGACGCCATCCTCGAGGCCCTTGGGAAAGTGCGGGGTTCCAGGCGCGTCACGAGTGAGGATCCCGAAGCAACCTACGAAGCGCTCAAGCGTTTCGGGCGCGACCTCACCGAAGACGCCCGCTCAGGAAAGCTCGACCCTGTGATCGGGCGCGACGAGGAGATCCGGCGCGTCATCCACGTGCTGTCCCGCCGCACCAAGAACAACCCAGTGCTCATCGGCGAACCCGGGGTTGGCAAGACGGCCATCGTCGAGGGCCTCGCCCGCCGCGTCATCGAGGGCGACGTCCCCGAGAGTCTCCGCAACAAGCGCGTGATCTCCCTCGACATCGGCTCGATGCTCGCGGGCTCGAAGTATCGGGGTGAGTTCGAGGAGCGCCTCAAGGCGGTCCTCGACGAGATCCGCGAGAGCGAGGGCGAGATCATCACGTTCCTCGACGAGATGCACACGATCGTGGGCGCGGGCGCAGCCGAAGGCGCGATGGACGCCAGCAACATGATCAAGCCGATGCTCGCTCGCGGCGAGTTGCGCATGATCGGCGCCACGACGCTCGACGAGTTTCGCAAGTACGTCGAGAAGGACCCCGCCCTCGAACGCCGCTTCCAGCAGGTGTATGTCGGTGAGCCGTCGGTCGACGAGAGCGTCGCCATCCTCCGAGGCTTAAAGGAGCGCTACGAGGTCCACCACGGCGTGCGGATCCAGGATTCGGCCCTCGTCGCGGCGGCGACGCTTTCGCAACGCTACGTCTCGGGCCGATTCCTTCCCGACAAGGCCATCGACCTGATCGATGAGGCGGCGGCGCGCCTGCGAATCGAGATCGACTCGATGCCCGTCGAGCTCGACGTCGTCGAGCGGCGGCTGCGCCAGCTCGAGATCGAGCGGGCCGCGCTCGACTTGGAGACCGACGACGCCAGCAAGCAGCGCCTCGACGCGCTGAAGCGGGAGATCGCCGAGCTCGAGGAACAGCGCAACGGCATGGCCGCCCAATGGGAGGCGGAGAAGGCCGCGATCGGCGAGATCCGCACCCTCAAGGAGTCGCTCGAGGACGCCCGCACCGAGGCGGAGCGAGCCGAGCGCGACGGCGACCTCCAGCGCGCCGCCGAGCTGCGATATGGCCGCATCCCCGAACTCGAGCGCGAGATCGACGCCCGTACCGAGCGCCTCGACGCGTTGCACGGCGAGACGTCGCTCCTCAAAGAAGAGGTCGACGCGGAGGACGTGGCCGAAGTGGTGGCCCGATGGACGGGCATTCCCGTCTCGCGTCTCCTGGAAGGCGAGGTGCAAAAGCTCATCCGGATGGAGGACGTGCTGCACGAGCGGGTCGTCGGCCAGGAAGAGGCCGTCGGCGCTGTCGCCAACGCCATCCGGCGCTCGCGGGCGGGTCTGTCGGAGGCCGGCCGTCCCATCGGATCCTTCCTGTTCCTCGGCCCGACCGGCGTGGGCAAGACCGAACTCGCCCGAACCCTCGCGGAGTTCCTCTTCGACGACCCCCACGCCATGATCCGCATCGATATGTCGGAGTACATGGAGAAGCACGCCGTGTCCCGTCTCGTCGGCGCGCCTCCTGGCTACGTGGGATACGACGAGGGCGGCCAGCTCACCGAGGCCGTGCGGCGGCGGCCGTATGCCGTGGTGCTCCTCGACGAGATCGAAAAGGCTCATCCCGACGTGTTCAACATCCTGCTCCAGCTGATGGACGACGGCCGGTTGACCGACGGGCAGGGCCGCACCGTCGACTTCTCCAACGCGGTCGTCATCATGACCAGCAACCTCGGCGGGGGAGCCGACGCCAACACCGTGATGGCGAGCGTGCGCAACCACTTCAAGCCCGAGTTCCTGAATCGCATCGATGAGATGGTCGTGTTCCACCGCCTCACCGAGGAGCACATCGCTCGGATCGTCGACATCCAAGTGCGCGTGCTCGCCGCCCGCCTCAGCGAGCGCGGGCTTGGACTGGAGTTGACCGACGCGGCGCGGGCCTACATTGCTCGCACCGGGTACGACCCGGATTTCGGGGCCCGGCCGTTGAAGCGGGTGATCCAGCGCGAGATCGGCGACGCGCTCGCGCTCAAGCTGCTCGAGGGTGAATTCGGCGACGGCGACACCGTGGTGGTGGACGCCGCACCCGACGGCGGTGTCGTGCTCACCAAGGGCACCGCGGCGCGTGCAGCGTCGACAGCGCGCTGAGGTCTCGCGAGTACAACTCCTGAGTCGTGGGTAACCCTGACGTGGCATAGCCACCGACCACCCGACGTAGGCATGAGCGCGGAGGGTGGGGCGAGCCGACCCCACGCTGCGCGCGCGAGTGGTTGAGAGGTAACGAGCAGCTGCGTAGGGTCCCCCATCTCCCAACCAAACCTCTTGGAGGTACGCGATGACGGGACCGCGACGAATCCGTGCGGCGCTTGTTCTTCCACTCTCGGCTCTGCTGCTCGGCGGCCTGATGCCCGACGGCGCCAAGGCTGCTGCTCCGGTGACCACGCGGCTCAGCGTCTCCGACACGGAGGCGGAGGCGGACGGCGCGAGCGTCAGCGCGTCCTTTAGTGCCGACGGACGGTTCGTGGCC
This sequence comes from Acidimicrobiia bacterium, assembly GCA_035293045.1. Classification (GTDB taxonomy): domain Bacteria; phylum Actinomycetota; class Acidimicrobiia; order IMCC26256; family JACPCJ01; genus DATDOY01. Next base: position 848 of record DATDOY010000121.1, on the reverse strand, counting down.
TTCCGATCTGTCGCGACGAACCTTGTGTCTCCGGCAACGGTGGCCGCAACCCAGCACGTCTACGTCCGCGATCGCGTCCTCGGGACAACAGAACTCGTGAGCGTCGATTCCAACGAAGTTCAGGGGCTCGGCAACAGCGACAATCCACGCATCAGCGCGGGCGGTCGGTTCGTCGTGTTCGAATCGGCAGCGACCAACCTCAACGCGGGTGTGGCAGATGGCAACGGCGCGACGACGGACGTGTTCCTTCGGGACCGTACCAACGGAACCACAGAGCTGATTAGCGTCGTGGCGGGAGGCGCAGCGAATAGCGGCAGCACATTCGCCAGCGTGTCGGAAGACGGCAACCTCGTCGCGTTTTCCTCTACAGCCAGCAACCTCCCCACCTCGGGAACCGACACGAACGTCAACATCAGCGACGTGTTCGTGCGGAACCGCTCGGCGGGGACCACGACGATCGTGAGCGTGGACAGCAGCGGCGCGCAGTCGGCCGCCTCCCCGAGTGGCGTCAAGGGCTCGGCAATCTCGGCGGACGGCAACTTTGTGGCGTTCGAGTCGAGCGGCGTGCTCGTGTCCGGCGACGGGAACGGCGCCGTCGACGTGTTCGTGCGCGATCGTGTGAACAACCGAACCGAGCGTGTAAGCACCACTGCCGCAGGAGCCGAAGCACCGGCCGGAGCGGCGACGACTTCGCGCGTCGACGTCAGTGCAGACGGTCGGTTCGTCGTCTTCGAATCGGGCGACACGACCCTCGTGACACCCGACGCCGGAGGCTTTGTCGATGTGTTCCGCAAGGACCGCACGACGGGGGCGATCATCCGCGCAAGTCAGAAGTCGGACGGCACTCA
>DATDOY010000120.1:0-11457 GCA_035293045.1 Acidimicrobiia bacterium | reverse complement strand
CGCCGAGAAATCCTGTCGCGCCCGTGACCAAGTACACGGCCATGGTCCCTACCTCCCGTCGCGCCCCATTCGCCCTCAGGCCAAATCGGTCTCAGGGCCAGATTTGGGGTTTCAGGGTACGCCCGGGCGGCGGCGGCCGCCCTTCTCGAGCAAGTTTCCCACCTGTCAGGTGGATTCCTTGCTCGAGAATCCCCGTTCCGCCCGCTCCACTTGCTCCACTCGCTCTACTCGGGTGCGAAGGTGGTGCAGCGCGCCGCCGGCGGCGAGCGCGAGCGCAGACGCGAGGGGGAACGACGGCCCGCCCGTTGCGGGGGTTACCTTGCCGGACTGCGCGCCGAGGACGCCGGCATCCGAGGCTCCTTGGTGTCCGGCGGCCCCGGCACCACCCGCCCCGGCAGCGAGCGCCGGCTTGGCGAGGGTGAGCTGGACGTTGCGGGCCTCCCGTGGGCCGTACCCGGTGTCGGCGTTGAACTGCACGTCGTTCGCCGCGAGTTCGCGGTGGATGCCAGCGAGCTTCAGCACGGGGTCCGACTCCGCGTTGATGCTCGCACGCTCCACCGGGGCGGCGTGGTCGAGCAGGGTGAGGCGGATCGTCAGCACGTCGCCGCCGTCGATGACCTCGATGATCCGGTTCTGGCACGGCCAGTCGATGTGGGCCGCCGTCTCGATGTCCCAGAACACGTGACCGTTGGCGCCCACGCGTTTGGTGACCCGGTTCTGGTGGGTGTGGCCCGCCACCCACGCGATGACGTTCGGGTGCTGATGCAGCATGGGCTCGATGTCACCGGCGAGCAGCCGCCGCTCCGGCTCTTGGTCCTCGAAGCCCGGGTTTTGCAGCGGGTTGTCGAGCGCGTGCAGGCCGTGGTGTGAGAACAAGATGACGTATCGGTCGGCCGCCTCGCTGATCTTCGCCTTCAACCAGTCGAATTGGGTCTGGCCGATCGATCCTTCGGCGAAGCCGCCCGGGTTCACCGTGTCGAGGGAGATGAAGCGGAATCCGGGGACGGTGTCGATCGTGTAATACGCCGTGCCCGCTGCCGCGTGGGCCTCGGTGAATCCGTGGCCTCCTCCCGATGCCAGGTGGCTCTCGATGTATTGGCGTCGGGTGAGAGGCACACGGTTGGGGTCGGCGGTCACCGGCTTCGCGGGACCGGTGAACAAGGTCGCGGGGTCGGCGAAGGCGTTGCACGGATCGAACCCCACGGGGGGTCCTGCCACCTTCAACGGACCCGCACCGATCTGGCGGAAGAACTCGTTGCTCGGCATGTTGCCCTGGATGAGGCCGTCGTGGTTCCCGTACGTCGAATACCACGGCATGGCCAGCGGCGGGGCCGAGAACGGACGGAGCGCCGCGGCGAGCAACCCGTCCTGTCCGAATCCCCACGCGTCCTCGCCCGGGAACCCGTGTTTGGTCTTGTAGACGTCCGGCACGCCGCCGCGGGGAATCCAGTACGTGAGGTCGCCCCAGGTCGGCGATTGGACGCCCTCGTACTCGGCCCCGCCGGAGTTCGCGGTGAGCGTGGGTGACCCGTCGAGGGCGGCGATGAACCACGAAAGCTCGTTGCGCTGCTGGTTGTCGGTGTTGTCACCCGTCGAGATGGCGAAGTCGAGCCGCCGCTGGCCCGAGGCCACGCGACGGGCCTGCACGTCGTTGACGGCGCGGACCATGGCCGACGTGACCTGGGTCGTCATGGTCTCCTGCGAGCGGTAGGCACCCTGGACGGCACTGCCGGGGTTGGGGAACGGTCCGCAGGCCTGAGACGCGAAGCGGTCGAAAAACTCGACTCGCAGCGGCGACTGCGCGTCGACGATGTGCACGTCCGTGAACTGCACGAAGGCGCAGAGCGTGGTGCCCGCCGACGCGGCGCCCGTCGGCAGGGCGACGGGGTTTTCGGGGTGGGGCTCGTGGGGCTCGCCGGGGCCCAGGCTCAGCGGCGAATATCCGCCACCACCGCGCACGATCACCCGATCGAGGGTCGTATCCGTGGGGTCGGCGGCAAGGACGGCCTCGGCCACTTCGATGGTGACGCCGGCGGCCGCGGCGAGCACGGCCGCTGTCTTGAGGAAGTCGCGGCGCGACAACGACGGAGTCACGAAGGAGGGTTCGCCCGAGCAGCGCGTCGTCCCTTCCTTCGGGGAGATATTTGTCGGGTTTGCCCGCCGCGAGGGCCGGTCTCCCTGCCCATTCCCACGCCGCCACCCGCTCGCGAGTAGGGGATCCCCCTGTCAGCGGCCGGCGGCACCGCCGCTCATCAGCACGAACAGCGGGGGCGAGGGGGGACTTGAACTGTGAACAGCGCGCTCCCGATCAGTGCTGATTGACCGTGAAAAGTGGGTCTGACTTGCGGTATCGCGTGTTGAGCGTGCTGAACGATGTTGCCCGTATCTACCGGATGTCTACCCCTCCCGGAGAGATCCGGTAGAGACGCCAAACCTGGATGAGCCAGATCCGAGTCGGCGGGTGCGGCGGCCGATCCCCGACTTCGATCTACGCCTCGACGGCTCGCCGGGCGCGCCCCACCAGGCGCTCCGCCCAGCCAACCATCCGGCTCGCTTCGCCTGCGGAGACGAACGCCACGCCGTACTGCGAGTCGTCCTTTCGGTTCAGGAGCCGCCGCAGATCCTTGGCCATGTCCCCGCCGCGAGGCTCGACCGTGCCGAGGAGTTCGACGGCCTCGGGATGGGACTGGCCTCGAGCGCGGACACCAAGGCGTGCACAACAAGCTGCATCCGACGCGGCGATGCCGGCGAGCACCGCGAGCGATGCGGCGACGCTGGGAGTCGCGTCGTCGCTGTCGTCGTCGATGATCAGGTTGGCAGCGAGGAGGAACGACTCGGCCTGAGCGAGGCGGTTCAGCGCATCGTTGCGGTCACACGACTGGGTCCGCGTCCTCGGCCGAGCAATCACGCCACCTTCCCGAGCGCGGTGCGTTCGCCGAGGATCACGACGAGATCCCGAGCCCACTCGGAGAGGATCGGCTCCTTGGCGCGCCGCAGTCGTGCGACCTCCTTGGGCGTCCGACCGATGACCTGGGCCCGGTTCCCCGTCCACCGACGGATCTGGTCTGCGAGCTCGTCGACGCGGTCATCGAGGACGGGGTCGTCAGACACGACGAGCACGTCGATGTCGCTGCTGGCGTCACCGTCGCGTCGGGCTGCCGAACCGAACATGCCGACCAGCGCTGGGCGCGTCGGCCACGCCTCCACCGCAGCTCGGATGCGGCTGGTCAGCTCGCCGTGGAGGGTGGCGAGCAGCTCCACCGCCGGCGCCGCGATGTGATCCCGGTTGAGCACGTATCCACCGGGAACCTTGAGCACGACGCCCTCCTCGACCATTCGCAGCAGCACCGACCGAACCCCGGACTTCGACCCTCGACCGGCGCGTGTGTGAACGGCGGCGAGCCCGAGTGGCGACGCCGTCGCCGCGAGAGCAGCAAGGACGGCACCGTCCAGGCTCGGGACGACAGTCGTGATCGGCATCGAGACATCCATGACCTTCTCCCTGATGTACGTGCGACAGATCACACGGTGTGCAGTATAACGCACCACGTGCGAAATACTGTTCGGGCCGGGATCCTGCTCTAGGCGGCACTCGTAGCGGCAGAGATCGCATGCCCCTCCAGCACCTTCCGAACTCCCCCCGTGAAGAGGGCTCTGGATGGGTCCGCCGGGCCCGATCGTCACAGCCGTGAGGTACACCATCGTCATGGGCGTTTCGTTCAGCCACGTGCGGGACCGGCTCGACGTGGAGACCTTGGACCTGTTCGGAGAGATGGTCGAGGCGCACCTCGAGGCAGGAGCTGGCGACAAGCTGTTCCTTCGCTCCGACAGCCCGTTCATTCGACGAGCGAGCAAGTGCAAGGCGTTCGGGCAACAGATGGTTGTTGCAACGAGCGAGACACGCGGGCATGCACAAACTGCGTGGGCGAGGGGGGACTCACCAACCGCTCAAGGGGTAACTGCCCCGACGACAACGAAGTCATCGGGGCAGCCTCCTGAGCCACCCCAAGCATGTCGAACGAGGATCGCATTCGCAACCGCAGAGTGGACAGACCGCCACGCCGACGCCCTTGACCCCCGGGCTGAGCCACGGGTCGACTCCGACGGCGGCATGAGGACCCCATCCCCCCTAGCCGGATTTCGGTGGCCGTCAGGATGCGTCCTGCCCAGATGGCAGTTCAGGTTTGGTGCTCGGCGATGAACCGGATGGTGTCTGTGAGCCAGCGCGTTCGTGCCGTGCGGCTGGGCGCCGGCCGTACCGATCGTGCGCCCCGTAGCGCTCAGCTCCGCCGCCCGTCTCGAGGCGCCCTCCAACGCCGGCAGTCTGGCGGTCTCGGGGTTTTCGAGTGTCGGCGACGACGGCTGCCGGGCTTGCGGGCGAGGACATCCGGGGTCAGAGGCGGGTCTTCCACCGTCTGGGGCGTCAGCAGTTCGAGTCATGGGAGGGGTCGAGAGCGCAGTCGCGGCCCCACTCCTCCGCGCTGTCCGCGGTAGAGAGGAAGGCGGGAACGGCAAGGATTGCGACCACGCCGAGCGTGATCGCGACCGTCCCGGCCTCCGAGCGGACCCGTCGGCGGCCCAGCACGCCGAGCAAGACTGCGGCCAGGCCGAGGAGCACGCCGGGCACGACCAGCCAATACATGACAAAAGCCGTCACGACGCCCAACACCCCCGCGGCGAGGGCCGCTGTCGTCAACCTGCTGCTTGTTGTTTCTGCTAGGTCCATCACCGGCTCGCTTTCGTCTCGCCCGAGTACTCAGACCGGGGTGTCGGTGGTGTAGCACGCGTGGTTTGCCAGCGCCTCGATGCGTTCGAGCCCGGCCTTGATCGCTCGTGCGTTGCGTCGAGGGAACAGGAGGATCCGGATCGCCACGGCGGATCGGGCGTGCGTGTAGTCGAAGGTCTCGATGACCCGGGTGCCGCCGTCGCCGGGGACGAGTTCGTAGCGCCAGCGGTGACCGCCGACGAGCCGGTCACGCGTTCGTACGAACCGGCCCGACGGCCGGACCTCCCAGGCGATGAGCCGGCCGTCCTCGTACTCGACGACGTCGTTGACCACGGCGTAGGGGATGCCGGACTGGCTCATCTCGACCTCGAAACGCGAGCCCAAGGTGAGGCGTTGGGACTGGCCATCGCGAACCCGTCGGACCATGCCGGAGCCATCGAGGTCGAGGTGGCAGGCCGCCGTGGCGAGGAGCTCGAAGATCCTGCCGGGTGGCGCGACCACGAGGCGCTCGTCTGACACCGTCTGACTGGATCTGCTCATGGGCGGGCCTCCAGAACGAAGTTGAACGTCGTGTCGGTTGCGCGCCGTACGGAGCTGAAGCCGGCGTCGGCGAGGACGGCGGCAAGCCGCTTCTCGCCTGCCTGCGCACCGAGGGCGGCTGCACCTTCCTGCGCGAGCGACACGGGGGTGCATACGAGGGCCTCGACGACGCGTCGGGATCGCACCGCAAGCTCGATCCTGCCGAGCGCTCCAGGACGCGCAGCTCGACAACGGCTCCCGCCTCCACATCGTCCACGGCGACGTCAGCAACGGCGGCCACACGATGGTCAACATCGCCGGCGCCGAGCACCGCGGCTTCGCGTGTCATGGCCGGGCCTCGAGCACGTAGTTGAACGGGGTCTGCGCGACTTGGGAGACGCGGCTGAAGCCCGCCTGCGCGAGCAGCGCCCGTATGCGCGCCGGACCGGCCTGGGCGCCGAGCGCGGGGCCGTCCTGGTCGAGCGAGCAGGGAGTGCAGATGATCGTCGAGCCCGAGTAGAGCAACCGGCCGAGCGGGTTGAGGTTGTGCTCGAGGCGGTCGCCGGCGATTGGTTCGACGACCACCAAAGTGCCGTCAGCGGCGACGGCCTCGCGGGCGTGGCGCGCCGCGCCGAGCGGGTCGCCCATGTCGTGGAGGCTGTCGAAGAAGCAGATCAGGTCGAAGCTCTCGGTGGGGTAGGCGACGGCGGTGGCGACCTCGAAGCTGACCCGATCGGTCACATCGTGGGCTGCGGCGGCCTGCCGGGCCCGGTCGATCGAGGCCTCGTGGGTGTCGAAGCCGATGAACGTCGACGCCGGGAAGGCGTCGGCCAGCACGCACAACGACGCGCCGTAGCCGCACCCGACATCGGCGACGCGGGCACCGGTCTCCAGCCGGGCAGTGACGCCGTCAAGCGCGGCGACCCACACGTCGACGAGAAACGCGCGCATCGCTGGCTCGGTGACCCGGGCGATGCCGTCGAACAGCTCGTGGTGATGATCGCCCCACCCGAGGCCCTTGCCGGTGCGGACGGCCTCGACGAGCAGATCGGCGTTGCGGTAGCCGGCCGCGAGTGCCTGCACGAACCCGGCCACCGAGGCGGGGCTGTCGTCGAAGGCCAGCGCGGCCGCGTGCTCGAGCGGGAACGAGAACGTGCCGGAGTCGGCGTCGTAGGTCACATAGCCCGACGCCGCCTGGGCGCTGAGCCACTCGCGGATCATGCGCTCGTTGGTGCCTGTCGCCTCGGCCAGCTCCTCGGGACGCATCGGAGGGCGACCGGCCATGGCCGCGTAGAGGCCGAGACGGTCACCGACGTAGGTGAGCAGCGTGGACGCTGTGGCGCCGAGGTCGACGACGAGTTGGCCGAGGAACTCCTCGACTTTGGCCTCGTCGACGGCGGGCATCGTGGTGGTCTGTTCGGTCATGGGGCCTCTCCAGTTCGTTGGTGACACCGCGAAGCATCCAAGAGAGGTCGCTCGACAACTTCGCCCAGGTGGGTGATTCGCCGGCGAGTCGTGATCGGTGCCGGGCATCACCCAGGTGGGCGATGTCGCCTTGGTCCAGATCCGGCACGGTTGACCCTTGTGAGCGAGGATGAGGCCGTCGGATCTGAACGCAGCGGGGAGGCGGACGGATTGTCAAGCGCACCCGTGGGCTTGCCCACTGGCACCGTGACCCTGCTGCTGGGTGACATGGAGCTGTCGGTGCGCGCCTGGGAGGACCGCGAGTCTGAGATGCTCGGCGTGGCCCGGCGGCTCGTCGAAGTTGTGTCCGACGTGGCGATCCGACACCGCGGCGCCCGTCCGGTCGAACAGGGCGAGGGCGACAGCTTCGTGCTCGCGTTCGCGCGGGCCCAAGACGCCGTGGCCTGCGCGCTCGAGCTGCAGCTCGCCATTCTCAACGAGCCGTGGCACGGTGGAATCGGCGTGGCCGTGCGTATGGGGCTGCACACCGGCGACATCGACCTACGCGACGAAGGCAACTACGCCGGGCCAACGATCAACCGGTGCGCCCGACTGCGCGCGCTCGGCCACGGCGGACAGGTGCTCGTGTCGCAGACAACCGCCGTCATCGTGGACGGTCACCTTCCGCCCGGGGCGACACTGCGCGATCTCGGAGAGCACCGCCTGCGCGACCTCGCCCGCCCGGAGCGTCTCTTGCAGCTCTGCCACCCGGGGCTCGTCGACGGCCTACCGCCCCTGGCCTCGCCCGCCTCCCGACCCCACAACCTACCGGCCCATCTCACCGAGGTCATCGGGCGAGAGGAGGAGACCGCGGCGGTCTTGCGCCTCCTCGAGAGGCAGCGCCTGGTGACCCTCACCGGGGCAGGCGGGTGCGGCAAGACGCGACTCGCGGTCGAGGTCGCGGCAGAAAGCCTCGACGACCACGGCGATGGCGTGTGGTGGATCGACCTGGCGCCCTTGAGCGATCCCAGCCTCGTCGTGGCCGTCGTCGCGACGGCCATTTCGGTGCAGCAGAGCCAACTCGACACCAGCGCCGAGGGCCTGGCGCGTGCCATCGGCGACCGCAGCATGCTCATCGTGCTCGACAACTGCGAGCACCTCGTCGGCGCGTGCGCGATCCTCGCCGAGGCCCTCCTAGGGCGCTGCCGCGGTCTCGGCTTGCTCGCGACCAGTCGCGAGGCACTGGCCGTTGACGGTGAGGCCACCTATCGGGTGCCATCACTGCCCGTCCCTGCAAGCGACGACAAGGTGCACAACATCGCGAAGGCGCCCGCGGTCCGGCTCTTCGTCGAGCGGGCAACGAGCGCACGGGCCGACTTCTCCCTTGCCGGTGAGGAGGGAGCGGTCGGGGAGATCTGTCGGCGACTCGACGGGATCCCCCTCGCCATCGAGCTGGCTGCCAGCCGGGTCCGGATGATGTCTCCGGCCCAGATCGCCGCGGCGCTCTCGGACCGGTTCCGCCTTCTCACCGGCGGCGTCCGCAATGCGCTGCCGCGTCAGCGCACACTCGAGGCCTCCGTCGACTGGAGCTACACCCTGCTCACAGACGAGGAGCGCGCGGTGCTGGGACGCATGTCGGTCTTCGCGGGGAGCTTCGATCTCGCGGCGGCCGAAGGGGTCTGCGCCGGCGACGGCATCGACCGCGCGTGCATCCTCGATGTGGTCGGAGGGCTCGTCGACCGATCGTTGGTGCAGGTCGAAGAGCGATCCGGCGGGGCCCGCTACCGGCTGCTCGAGACGATCAGGGCCTACATGCGTCAGCGGCTCGTCGAGCACGACGATGCTGATGCCGTTCGTCACCGCCACCTCGACCACTACGTCGACGCGGCCAGGGGCGTCGCAGACCATGTGTCCGGGGAGGCGCTCCTCGTCGCCCTTGCCGGCTTCGACGCCGACCTCGACAACCTTCGTGCCGCGTCCGACTGGGCGATGGCTTCAGACCGACACGACGACAGCCTCAGGATCGCGGCCCTTCCGATTGGGCTCTGGATAGCTCGGGGCCTCTTCGTGGAGACGGCCGAGCGCGTGGAGGCGGCTCTGCCAACCTGTGCCGACCCGCGGCTGCGCGCCAAGGCACACCTCACGCTCTCGACCGCGCGCCTCATGGGCGGCGACGACCGCGCGGCCCTGCTCCACGCGCGGCCCGCCGTGGAAGGTGCCCGCGAGGTCGGCGACGAGGCGACCCTGGTCAGAGCGCTCGGATGGCTCGCGTGGACCGAGCACCACAACGGCATCGGCATAGGCACGGTGCGGGCGCACGTGGTCGAGGCCGAGCGGCTGGCGCGCTCGACCGGGAACCAGTACGGGCTCCTCCGCGCTCTCTATGACCGGGGGTCGTTCGAGACGTGGCACGTCGGCCCATCGGCAGGCATCTCCTATTTCGACGAGGCATTGGCGCTCGCCACCGACCTCCAGACGATCGAAGCCGTGTACTGCCACCTCTTCATGGCAGAGCCCTACTGCCTCGCCGGGGACTATGCCCAAGCCCGGAACCACGCCCAGACGAGCCTGGGCTTGGCGCGGACCTTTGGGGTGCCCGCCTTCGAGTCGTTCAGCCTGAGCGTGCTCGGTTCCATCGCCACCCGGACCGGCGATCTTCCCGCTGCGAGGGCGCACCTGGACGAGTCACTCGAGATTGCGACCCGCCATGGCCTCGCCGTGTTCGAGTTCGCCGCGCGCTTCTACTCCGGCGATCTCGACTACGCCGCCGGCGACCTCAAGAGAGCCCGTGAGCGGCTGACCAAGGCCTGGTCAGCAGTGACCCAGATCGGCGCGGTGAGCGGCTCGGTACGCGTCAGCTGGCGGCTAGCCCTCGTCGCCCTCGCCCTCGGCGACCTCGCCGGCGCGAAGGCGGCCTGCACCCACGCTCGCGAGCACCAGGACCACTACCGGCTCCCACAGCCGTTCGGCCGATCGGTGACCGTCGAGGCTCGGATCGCGAGGGTCGAAGCGGACCCGGGCCGGGCGGAGACCCTCGCCCTCGAAGCGCTGGATGTCCTCGCCAGCGCGGGGATCTGGCCCGGTGTCGTCGAGGCCCTCGAGACCCTTTCCGGTGCACTCGCCGATCTCCACGCGTTCGACGCCGCTGCCCGCCTGTTTGGCGCAGCCGACCGCTTGCGTCGCGAGCTCGGCCACGTTCGCTATCCCGTCGAGCAACCCGCTTACGACGCGGACCTCGCGACCGTCCGCCAGGGACTCGGCGACGCCTTCGACCGCGCATGGACCGAGGGACTGGCCCTTTCGGCCGAGGACGCCGTCGCGTACGCACGCCGCGGTCGCGGCGAACGCAAGCGACCGATCATCGGGTGGGCCTCGCTCACCCCGACAGAGCTCGATGTCGTGCGTCTCGTCGCCGAGGGCCGCACGAACCCGGAGATCGCCGAGCGCCTGTTCATGTCCAGAAACACGGTGAAGACCCACCTCTCACACGTCTTCACCAAGCTCGGCGTGGCCACCCGCTCGGAGTTGGCGGCCGAGGCCACCAGACGCGACGCGCGGCCGGCGTCGTGACCGAGGTAGTCGGCCGCCGCTCCTGACGGTCCTGGAGGTTCTAGTCGCCGACGGTACGTCCACAGGTTCCATCCTTGAGATACAGGTCGTCTCCGGGTGTACGCGGAATCCGGAGACGTTGCTTGGCTCGGCGCTCGGCTTCGTCGGCGACGGCGAGCAGATCCTCGACCGTCACTTGGTCGAGCGGCCGGTCGCCGATCAGCTTGACCATGAGGATCCAGTACGAGTTGTAGGTACGTCTCGTCCGCGGCTTGTACCCGGCTGCAACGACGGGCAGGTACTCGACCACTGTCCGCTTGGGCGGTGGCGCAGACCGGTCCCGCCCTGCCGCGACGACGAGGTCGTCGACGGTCAGGCCCATGGCTTCCAGCTCGGCGAGCGCGACCTGAGCGCGGAGGGACTTGTTCACGTGTCCGCTCCCCACCCGCATCCGCTCGTCGACGCTGCTCAGGTAGGGTGTCGGACCCGAAACGCAAAGTGGGCACTTGAAACACTCTTTCCGGGGGCATCTGCCCCGGGAGTGGTGGGCGAGGGGGGACTTGAACCCCCACATCCTTTCGGACACAGGCACCTGAAGCCTGCGCGTCTGCCAATTCCGCCACTCGCCCGAGCAACGATGAGTGGGTCAGCGTAGCAACGGCCCTCCAAGCTCCACGGGCCGTGTTTCGGGAACTTCGTCTCGGCTCCGGGCGTCGGATCTGCAGAGGACGCGTGGGCGTCCCGCCGAAAGGGAGGTCCGCCGATGCGCCGGATTCCGAAGGGTCGCACGAGCCGAATCGCGCTGGGATCGATCGCCGGCCTCCTCGTGGTCGGAGCGGTCGTGGGCAGCGAGACGTTCGAGGACAAGAGCAGCCTGCGTTCGCGCGTCGGCGTCGACTCGCCCGCAGGTGATGCCTTCGTCGCGGCCGACGATCACGCCGGCGGCTTCACCGCGTCCAAAGACCTCGGCGTGTCCGCAGGGCCCGTGGCCGTGGCTCAGCCTCAGGCGAGCCCCGGAGGGATGAGGGCGCAGAGCGGCGGGGCGGTGGTGGACGCCGCGGGCGCCGCGGGTTCGTCGGCCTCGGGCTCGGGCGTGGCGCCATATTCCGCGCCCTCATTGCCGCCCGTCGACGCGGGGCGGGTGGTGAAGACGGCCAGCGTCGAACTCGAGGTGAGCAAGAAGGGCTTCGACGCCGCGCACGACGACGTCCTCAACCTCGTCGAGGAGGCCGGCGGCTTCGTGCAGAACTCGCAGGTCA
>DATDOY010000119.1:0-5817 GCA_035293045.1 Acidimicrobiia bacterium | reverse complement strand
TGGCCGACCACGAGTGCCCGTCGTCTCGCGCCTGAGCAACGGCTGTCGCAAGGGCACGTTCCGCGTTCGCTCGAGCCTGGAACGCCCGTCGCAGGACGCGAAGCGCTCGCGCATCCTTGACGGCGGTGGGGTCGACCTCGTGGGCGGCGAACTTCGCGGCGAGTGTCTCCGCCGAGTCCAGAATCTCTTGAATGCTTCGTGGCATAGAGATCACAAGTTACCTTGCCATTGCCTGGCGAGCAAGGTAACTTGTGGAGGCCTGCCTGCTGGCTCCGGCTTCTCGGAGGCCCCCGGAACGATCACGCTGCCGCTTCGCAGACGTGGGTCCATTGGCAGTCGCCACACCGCGCGCCGGGGTTGGGCGCGAACTGCGCGTCATTCTGCGCGGCACGGGCGATCAGGGCCAGGCGATCCACTGTCCGCTGCATCGAGTCGGCGCTCAGTTCGACGCTCGCGGTCTCGCCGGTGAGTGGGTAGTGATGGCTGGCCCGGACGCGTTGCGCCAGTGGCCACTCGCGCAGGGCGAACCACCCGTAGAGATTGAGTTGGGAGTCGTCAGCGAGTCGCTCGGGGGTGGCGACCGATCGGGTGACCTTGTGGTCGATGATCTCGAGGACGCCGTCGCCTCGCTCGACCACCAAGTCGGCGAAGCCGGTGAAGTTCAGGTCGTCCTCGATCACTGCGCGAAATCCATGCTCGACCCCGAGCACCCGGCACGGCCCGATCGGATCTAACCGAAGCGTCTCGGTGACCACGAAGATCGCCCGCTCGAGCCACGCCTGGTCGTCGGGCATGTCCTCGGCCTCCCACGCCTCGCGCACGGCACGAACGGCGTCGTCGAGGGTGTCGCTGAGCACCGCGCCGTCCTGCACGCGCCGGTAGGCGGTCTCGAGGCCGTGATGCACCACGGTTCCGTAGCGCCAGTGCGCCGGCACGAGCCGGTCGCCCGCCAGCCGATCGACGTACTGGTAGCGATACCGGCGAGGGCATTCCACGTATTGCTGGCACGACGACACGGAGTGCCAGCGAGGCCGCGGTGACGACCGACGCCACCTTCGGAGCATTGCGACCGGATTGAGCCGCCGGACCAGGCGGCGGAAAGGCGATGCCATGCCATGAGCGTCGCACGTGGGTGTGACAGTGACTCGGCGGTCGACGAGCGGCGCTCTTCACGAATTGCGGCATCGGTCTGGCTCAGTTCCGTTACTTCCTCGTGTTGCTCCATGTACCCGGTGTGAAGGCGGACACGATGGTGATGCGATTCGTGAGGTCGGCGCTTTCTCGGAACGTGTCGCAGGCGGAGGCTGAGCGACTGGTCACGGAGGTGGCCAAGCGCCTCGGCGTTGACGCAACGACGCTTGACCACGCCATCTGGTCACGAGAGTCCACGAGGGCCCGGAGTAGGAACTAGCCCGGACGGGCCACCGATCCCGGGCCGTCCGGCTGCAACCTCGCGTGTGCGACGATCAATCGGCGACGTCGAATTCCGCCACCACGGGGCAGTGGTCGCTGAACTGCCACACGTCAGGGTCTTCGTCTGGGTCGCCCATGACGCGCAGGCTCGTGAGCCGTTCCGCGAGCGCCGGACTTGCGAAGAGGTAATCGTTGTGGCCGCCGACGGCCTCTGTCGCCTTGCCAACCTGTCTCGCATGCAGGTGCGTGCGGGCGTGATAGCAGGTCTCCTCGTTGCACGTGCACCCGACGAGCGGGGAACGCTTCCCCACGGCCGTCTTGAAACAGTTGACGAGGCCGAGTGACTCGACTGCGTGAAGGATGGCGGCGTACCGAGCCCGGTCGGATCTGGCCGTCGTCTGCGTGTGGATGTTGAGATCGCCGCCCAACAGGTAGTGCTGGTGCGCGGAGGCGTCGAAGAGGGGAATGAGATCGGCGATCATCCTGAGCAGCGTGGTCTGGGCGAAGATCGGCTTCATCAGGGCATAGACGCTGATCGCGACGACGTTTCCGAACCCCGATACGTCGACGCCTGCGACCGCCAGGGCGCCGCGGTAGTAGCCGTCCGCCACCACCACGAACTCGTGCGCGCCAAACGGCGTGACGGCATGGTCGATGGGTTCCATCGCCCATGCGCGGGTGGCGACGCCAGAGCCCCACTTCCGCCCCGTATCGATTTCCCACGGGGGTTCGGGTACGAAGGTCCAGCGAGAGGCCTGGGTTGCGAGCGGCTGCGCTTCTTGCAGGAGGGTGATGTCTGGGTCGAGATCGGCCAGATACGCCCATGCCCTGTCGGCATGGCCCCTGGCCGACCAGTGCGACATGTTCCACGTCACGACCCTCATCGTCGTGCACGGCCCATCGGGCGTATCGAGTCGGTCACGTCGGTTCGACCTCCACTACGAGGGGGAAGTGGTCGCTCACGGCCTCGATGCCCGGCGAACGTTCCACCGTCACGCGCGTCGTGCGCTCTGCGATGTCCGGAGAGGCGTAGATGTAGTCGTCCTGGTACGGCGTCGGGCCTTCGAGGCTGCGGACGTGTTCGCACGGATCGTCGGCACAGATGCAGTTCTCGAGCCGGTCGTCGCTCGTGGACACGGTGACATTCACGAGACCGAGGCTCCGCAGGCGGGCATGGATCAATCCGTACGGCTCTCGATCGGGACGGCCGAACTGCGTGCTGGCGTTGAAGTCTCCGGCGACGACCACCGAGAACGCGGTGCGGTGCACGTCGATGATCGGCGTGAGGTCGGAGAGCGTGCGGTGGAGCGAGGTCTCGGAATAGCGCGGCTTTTCGCCCTTCCGCAATCCCGCGTAGTCCCACAGCGCATAGATCGAGGCGACGATCAACCGCCCGTCACCGAAGGGCACTTGGCCGAGCCGGTAGGCCCCCTTGTGGGTCTCGTCGAGAGGCTCAAGAGCATCGGCCTCGGTTGGGAACGGCGCAAGATCCCGGGTCCAAGTAGCTAGGGCGGAGCACCACCAGCGACTCGGCCCCGGGAGGCTCCGCCAGTCCTCGCGTTCCACGCCAGCGGGGAGCGTTGCCAGGGGAGGACGACTGAGTTCGAGCGGCGGCGGCATGGCTTCCTGGAGGAAGGCCACGTCAACGCCAAGGGCCCCGAGTTCTTCCCATGCCCGCCGCTGATGTTCGTCGGCGGACTTGCAATGACCGCGCTGCTGCCATGTCGCACGGTTCAGGTTCCACGTGATCAGACGCATCAGGAGGCTCCGATCCGCACGAGCAGGGAACAGCCGTCGAGGCTCTGCTTCCACGGCTCGCCGACGACCAGACACCGCGGCAGGTCGTCGTAGAGACCGAGGTCCTCGGTGATCCCCGCGGCCTCCTCGAGGCCGGCGTCGTCGATGAGCGTGGTCTGCCGGCGATAGACGCCACCGGCGGGGTGGTCGCGATGTGGGGGGCACTGGACCGTCCACCCGCCGGGTCCCAGCGCCTCGAACTGCAACTCATCGTCCAAGCACAGGGGGCACACGATGTTCGCCGGCTTGGTCATCGGTTGGATGCTCCTTCATGCGGTGACGGCGGCTCGGCGTCCCACCGGCGCAGCAGCCGCCGGACGCCCACCACCCCGAGGCCTAACGCCCCCGCCAGCGCCACGGCGGCCGTGAGCGGTGAGAGCGTGAACGCCACGATCAAGAGCAGCACACCCGCCCCCACACCCGCCAGCGCTCCGAACCCCGCGAGGCATCCCACGCTCATCGCGTTCCAGCGAACTCGAGCGTGGCGAGCACGTACGCATGGTCGCTGCCGGCCATCACCGCGTCGGCGAACTCGTGGCGGATCTCCGTGCACGTGAACTCGGGGGAGATGTAGATGCGGTCCATCCGCCGGTAGCGCGGCCGGTTGCCGCCCTTGGTGATGTGCGTCAGCGCGAGGGGGGTGTCGTCGCCCTGGCGCATGGCGTTGACGCGCCTGCGCTCGTCGGGGTGGGCGTCGAGGAACGAACGGAAGGCGTCGACCATGCCGTGCGCCGGGTCGACGCCGTGGAACGCATGTTCATCGGGACGATTGCTCTTCGGATCGGGCACGCGAAGCTCGGTGGAGTCGTCGCGCACGTTGCCGTCCATGCCGATGATCAAGGGCCGGGTCTTGGCGGCGAACTTCGACAGCGCGGCATACCCCCGCATCTTGCGGATCAGGTTCTCGGGCTTGCCCTGCGCGTGCGCGGCGTGCCACGAACACGCCGTGAACGAGCGATCGCCGACCGCCATCTCGGCTCCGACGGCGCGCTCTGCAAACGAACGCTCAGGCGGCCCGCCCCCTGCGCGCGGAATGAGGAACGCGGGACCCGAAAGGACCCGGTCGTACCGAGTGATGACCGCGCATCCGTGCGCCCGGCCGGTGCTCGGCTTTTCGACGAGCCGGAGGCCGTCGATGTAGGAGCAGTCACCGATCTCGTCGGCGATGACCCCGATCGCCGATCGACTGACCTCCTGGAGGAGGGCCACATCCCAGTCGAGGTCGCGCAGCAGGGCGCCCTTGTGGGCTGAACGCTCCGGGGTGAAGCAGTTGATGTTCCAGGTGAGGACACGAATCGTCTCGGGCATCTGTTGATGACCCTAGAGGGGTGGTATGACAACTCGCCCTCGAGATGGGGCGCGACACCGAGCCGTCTTACGCGACCGCCCACGCCGGTCCCCGAGAGACTTCGCTGCCGTCTCAGTTGGCGTGATGAGGCGTGTGCGCCGCCCGCTCACGGCCCCGCGCGTATCGCCGGACGGCGAGCACGCGCTCCACCCACTCCTGTGCGCTCACCACCCACGCAGGCTAGAAGCAGTGCGCAGGCCGACGGGCCGATCCGCCCCGCGCATGTCGCCGCGGGGGACTACTGCGCGCTGGCGCGCGCCAGGACCGCCTCGACGACGCTCATCTTCAGTACCAAGCGTGACACTCCTGGGATCGGCACGAACCCGTAGTGCTCGTAGAACCCCCCGGCGTTGCTATCGATCGCGTCGACCACGAGAAAACGGGCGGCAGCGTTCTGGTCGGCCTGATACGCGCGCGCGAACGCGCTCAACAGCAACTCGCCGCCGAGGCCGCGTCCGTGCCGTCGCTGGTCGAGCGCCAGGCGCGCGAGGAGGATCGCCGGCACGACGTCGGGACTCCCGCGCCGAACGCCCGGTGGTAGTTCGCCCTTGGCGAGCAGGTGCCCCGACAACGAGAAGTAGGCGCACGCGACCATTCCGCCGTCGTGCCAGACGAAGGTTCGTGCGGACCGGATCCGGTCCGCGTGGGCGGCGCTCGTGCGCAGCCACTCGTCAAGTTCGGGCATCCCCGAGTCGAACGGCGAAAGGTCGTGCGCGCGGTCCAAGCGCTCGCAGACGAACTCCATCCGCGAGCCGGCGTTACGCGTGCTTCACGTGCCGGCGCCCTCCGGCCAACCGGAGCAACGCCGCATTCGGCTGGGGCACCTCGTCGAGGGACGCCAGGATCTGGTCGAAGAAGTCGGCGGGGACGACGGTGGTCGCCGCATCTGTAATCACCTGCTGGGCCCGCTCCACCACGGCGGCCACGATGAACGCGGAGACCGAGTCGGCGCCGGCAACCTCCGAGGCGCGCCGGATGAGGTGGTCCTCGTCCTCGCTCACCCTGAACTCGAGCCGCTCAGTCTTAGGCAAGACGCTGCCTCCTTCGGCTGGATGTACGGCAATTGTACGGACACTCGCGCCTCAGCGCAACCCTGGTTGCGCACGTCACCGCACTGACGTTCGCATTGACGGCCAGGAACAGGCTGTAGAATGATAGGAAAAGTCCTATCAGAAGGGAGAAGGGAGCCGGCGTGGGCACGAGCAGCGTCCTGTTGCGCCAGGCGAGGCGAGGACTCGAGGTGTCGCAGCGCGAGGCCA
>DATDOY010000118.1:0-4941 GCA_035293045.1 Acidimicrobiia bacterium | reverse complement strand
ATGGGTTACGACCCGTACAGCTCCTCGATGTCGCCCTCGTAGCGCGAGTTGACCCCGCGTCGCTTCAGCTTCATCGTCGGCGTCAGCACGTCGGAGTCGGGAAGCCATTCCTCGCCGACCAGCTTGAACTTCTTGATCCGCTCCTGGTTGTTGAACCGCTCGTTGATCTCGCGAACCTCGCGCTCGACGGCCTCGACCACCTTCGGGTCGTCAGCAAGCTCCGCCAACGTGCCCTCGACGCCAACCACCGTCTTGGCCCACCCCGGCGCGGTGTCGGGGTCAAGGACGAGGATCCCGACGAGATACGGCCGGGCGTCGCCGATCACCGCCGCCTGTCCGATGCACTCGATCTCCTTGAGGGCCTTTTCGATGTTGGCGGGGCTGATGTTCTTCCCGCCGGCGGTGATGATCAGCTCCTTCTTGCGGTCGACGATCTTGAGGTACCCGTCGTCGTCGATCTCACCGATGTCGCCGGAATGCAGCCACCCGTCGTTGTCGAGGGCTTCGGCGGTCTTCTCCGGCTCTTTGTAGTAGCCCTCGAAGATGTTGCCCCCGCTGCCGAGGACCTCGCCGTCGTCGGCGAGGCGCACGGTGCATCCTGGCCACACCCGCCCCACCGTGCCGATCCGGATGTCGTAGGGATCCCATGTGATCGGCCCGGTGGTCTCCGACAGGCCGTAGATCTCCGACATGGTCAGCCCGATGGCGACGAAGAACGTGAGCACGTCCTGCGGGATTGGCGCGGCGCCACTGAACGCGATCTCGCACTGGTCGAGACCAATGAGCGACCGCACCAGTTCGAAGCCGGCCTTGGCCTGCTCGTGCGCGGCTTCGAGGTCGTCCGAGATGCCGCCGCCGGAGAGGCGCTGCTCGTGGTACTTGCGGCCGAGCTCGACGGCCTGCTCGAGCTGTTGGCGCCGTTCGGGATCCGCCGACACGGCCGCCCAGATGCCAGCGTGCAACTTCTCCCAGACCCGCGGCACGGCGAAGAACAGGTGGGGCTTCACCTGGCCGAGGTACTGGGCGACCTGACCGGGTTCGGGACAGGTCGTGACCTCGGTGCCGTAGCGAAGGCCGTTGTAGTGGCTCACCATGCGCTCCGCGATATGGGCCATCGGCAGGTACGAGACAAGCCTGCGGCCCTCGAGCGACGTCCGCGTGAGATGGCGGAATCCCTCGGCGGTCCACATCACGTTGTAGTGGGTGAGCATGACGCCCTTGGGGGGCCCGGTCGTGCCCGAGGTGTAGATGAAGGTGGCGAGATCCTCGGGTTCGGCGATCTCCGATGCAGCCGAAAGATCAACCGGGTCGCTCGAGACGAGGTCGTCCCATCGCAGGACGTCGCCGGGAGCGCGCCCGTCGGGGTCGTCGAGGATGACGAGGTGCTCGAGACGCGGCAGCTCGTCGCGAACCTTGAGGAAACGCTCGAGAAAGTCGATGTTCTCGACCACAGCGATCGTCGCTTCAGAGTGATCGACGAGGAATTGCACCTGCTCGGGGGCAGACGAGTTGTAGATGGAAAACGGCGTGGCCCCGCACAAGAGGGCTCCGACGTCGGTCGGCGAGAATTGAGGGATGTTGCGCATCATGAGGGCGATCCGGCCGCCCTTGCCGAGCCCGAGCGAAGCGAACCCCCGGGCCAGCCGGCACGCTTTGTCGGCATAGTCGTTCCAGGTCCACTCGCCCCATCCGTCGCCCTCCCTCCAGCGCAACGCAACCGCGTTGCCTCGATCGGCGACGGTCTGGGCGAAGGCCTTGGGGATCGTCAAGCCGGCGACCGACTCGTCGATCTGCGCTCTCGTGATGGGCGACACGCTCTCGGTGACCACGCGCAACTCCCTCGATCGGCGGGCGCCGTGGCTCGGCCCCCAGGTGCGGCAGCGACCTTTTTAGTGCGTGGCGGGCCTTCGCGCCCACGGTGACCGCCGCGAACCCCCAGATCAGGTGGTTCACGCAACGGGTGCGGCACCCCCGGAGCGGGCCACGGCACGGGAGCCTGTGGATAAGTTGGCGCACGATTCGCACCACTTTCCACAGGGCCTCTGGAAAACCCGTCGAAAAGTGTGGATACTTGGGGACGACCGGTCCCGAGGAGTCCGTTGGGGCAACTCGAGCGTCGCCCACGTCGCTCGGGTTTCTCTACCCACCCTCCTCGGGGCTCGTCATGTCCGGGGCCCCCTCGTCGGTCGCCGCGAGCTCGGCGAGCACGGCCTCGGTATCCGCCCCAAGCGGCCTCCCCGCGTACCGGATGTGCCCCGGGGTCACGCTGAGGCGGGCCACGAGACCCTGCATCCGGACGCCGTCGACCTCCACGATCGCGCCCCGCTCAGCAACGTGCGGGTCCACGGCGACGTCGGCCATCGTGTACACGGGAGCGATCGCCGCCTCGGCCGCCATGAACGCTTCGAAGACCTCGGTCGACGTGCGGGCGGCGATCCAGTCCCGCATGTGTGCCTCGATCTCGTCGCGGTGCTCGACGCGGCCCTCGAAGGTGGCGAATCGGGAGTCCGAGCCCAGGCCGACCAGATCCATCACCCTCCCTGCGACCGTCTCGGCCGACGTCGAGATGGCCAGCCACCGCCCATCGGAGGCCCGGTAGGTGCCGCGGGGCACCGAGTAGGGGATTCCCGACCCGAGTCGCGATTGCAGGACCCCGAGATGGGCATACGCCGAGACGAGGGGCCCCATGATCTGGAACATGGACTCGAGCAAGTTGACGTCCACTTCCTGCCCCTCGCCCGTTCGCTCGGCATGGCGGAGCGCGACCATCACCGCGAACGCCCCAACGAGGCCGGTGACCTCATCGGTGAGCGCGATCGGCGGCAGCAGCGGGGCGCCGTCCGGATCCCCGTTGATGGCGGCGAACCCGCTGAGGGCCTCGGCGAGGGTCGCAAAGCCGGGACGATCGGCGTAGGGGCCGTCTTGCCCAAAGCCGGTCACCCGCAGGATGACGAGGCGCGGGTTGCGTTCGTGCAACACCGCGGGCGACAGCCCGAGACGCTCGAGCGCCCCGGGCCGGGAGTTCTCGATCAGCACATCCGATCGGTCACACAGTCGCAGCATCGACGTGCGGCCCGCGTCGGACTTCAGATCGAGCACCACCGATCGCTTGCCCCGGCCGACGAGCTTCCACAACAACGAGTCAGGATCCGACGGGAGGCGCCAGCCCATCCGCCGGGTTCCGTCGCCGTCGGGCGCTTCGACCTTCACCACGTCGGCCCCGAAATCGGCGAGGTAGCGCGCCGTCGCCGGCCCGGCGAGGACCGTGGCCATGTCGACCACCCGGACTCCGGACAGGGGTTGCATCCTCCCAGGTTAGGAATGGGTCGGGGATGCCACCCCCATCCGAGCCGCCGTCGTGACCCGCGATCAGTGGCGGTCGAGCTTCTCCTTGATCTTGTCGACGCCCTCGTCGATCTTGTCGGTCGCCTTGTCGGCAAACTCCTTGGCCTTCGCCTTGACCGAGGCGCCGGCTTGGTCCCGCTTGCCGTCGCGTTTGAGGTCGTCGTTGTCGGCGAGGGCTCCCGCGGCTTCCTTGATCCGGCCTTTGGCTTCGTCGATCTTCGGTTCCATGACTGATCCCTTTCGTTGCTTGCGTTTTGGGGGGTCGACGCCGTTCGATGGCGCCGACCTCGGTTTCCCGCCGGTCGTGATCAGGCGGAAGGGACGAGCGGACGGGCGCCCGCCCCCGCCGCCTGATCGCGCGACCCGCCTGCGCGGGCCACGACGTTCGGGTGCCCAACTCCTTGGCCCTGGAAACGTGACCGGAATCTCGGGCACGGATCGGGTGCCATGGCCGTCGGGGGGTTTCGGATCGCGCCCGTCGTGGGTATCCGCAGCAGGTCTTCACGAAGGGAAAGCAGTGGACAGCCGGGCATCGGTGCCGTGGGATGGGCGAACGTGCGACGCGACGTCGGGCGGGCGCGCCGCCGCGCTCAGCTCAGGGCTCGACCTCCGACCACACGCGCTTTCCCTGCTCGGGAAGGTGCGTGACACCGGCGCTGGCGCTGAGTGCCCGGACGATCGCCAGCCCCCTCCCCGACAGGGCGTCGGGGGCGGCATGCACAGGCCGAGGCAACTCCTCGCTCGCGTCGGTCACTTCGATGCGCACACCGGACCCCATGAGGGACAGGGACACGCGAAATGGCGACCTCGCGTGGACGACCGCGTTCGCCACAAGTTCCGTGACGTTCACGGACAGCCGCTCTACGAGCACGTCGGCCAAGCCGACCTGACGGGCCCACCGGCAGGCCCAATGCCGCGCCACAGGGACCGAAGCAGCGGATGCAGGGAAGTCGCCGGCGATCGCAGCCTGAGCGGCGTCTGCGTCCATCTCCATGCTGGGCTCCCGCTGCGTGTGGGCGGTAGGGGCGCCGCGAATCGCCACCGTCGCCTCGGCCATACCCGCGACGCCGCGCCGGTAATCCTGGTTCGCAGCAGAGAACGTCGCGAGCTACTCGTGCTACTCGTGCTACTCGACGACGAACAGCTCGGTCAGCCCCGCAATCTCCAGAATCTTGTGGGTCGAGCGGCTGGGATTCCGGAGGGTCACGTCGCCCCCCGAGGCGCGGGCCTGCTTGAGGGCCCCAACGAGCACCCCGAGGCCCGTGGAATCAATGAAGTCGAGTTGGCCGAGCTCGACCACCACCGTCGGGGACGGAGCCTGCACGGCTTCGTCGAGGTGTTCTCGAAGCTTGGGGGCGGTATAGAGATCGACCTCGCCGCGCACCCGCACCACCGTGGCGCCATCGGTCATGGAGACCTCGACCCCGAACTCCTGCGGATCGGCCAGCGTTTCACGCTCATCGGTCATCGTCGCGACCCTCCTGCTCCCCGAGTGGGGGGCACCCCACGTGGCCCCAGCGGCCATTTTCTGGTATTTCCCCCCGTGAGACACTTTCAATCCTCATTCTGGACGCTGGCGCTTCCGTCTGGCCGCTC
>DATDOY010000117.1:0-5206 GCA_035293045.1 Acidimicrobiia bacterium | reverse complement strand
ACCGCGGCGAGCCGCAGTGCCGGCGGACGGCTCGTTGGGCGCCCAGCTCCACACGAGCGACGCGAGACGGGGATCGGCCGGGAGGAGTTGGTCGAACCCGAAGAGGTTGACGCCGCACTCGACCATCGCGACGGTCTCCGCGGCGGTGATCTGCCCCGAGCTTCCGATGCCCATCGGCTCGACGGTGTCGGAGAGCCAGGTCGAATCCTCGTAGAACCGCCTGAAGACGGAGCCGAACCCGCCGCTCGGGCACACAAAGTCGTCGCCGTCCGCGCTCTTGTCCTCGTCCCACACGGGGCCGGCTTCGAGATCGAGGCCGCGATCGTGGACCCACGATCCCCACGCGCCCGGACCGCAGTTCCCCACGATCAGCACCCGCGCCCCCGTCTCTCGGATGGAGGCCTTCGAGAGCGACGTTGGCATCGTGGCGCAACCGATCGCGGGTCGATCGACCGGTCGGTACACGAGATCCTCGCCGAGGATGTCATGGATGGCGTCGGCTGCGGCGTCGTGGGCCGCGGGGTCGTCATCGAGGGCGTTCTCGAGGTAGAGGAGGATGAACTCGTTCTCGTTTCCCAGTGTGTTGAGCCACGCCAGCACCTCGGTGAGGGCCTCTCGGAGGTCGCGTTCGCTCGTGCAGCCGGCGTGGACGGTCGTGAAGGACATGTCAATCGGTGCGGCGTGGCAGACGACCGGCGCCCGCATTCCGTTCGCCGGGTCGCCGGACGCGCTCGGTGCCCAGTGCACGTCGACCTCGATCCCTCGCATGTCCATGCGGAGCTGGTCGGTGAGGCTGGCGACCTGGTTGTGGTCCAACCCGCTCAGCGTCGGGGGTTGCGACGCCGCGTTGAATGAGTTGTGCGTGCCGGGGATCAAGGCGTCGAAGAGCGGCACCCTGTCGTCGAGGTGGGCCTGGAGCCGGAGGGCGCGGTGCACCCACGAGGCTTCGTACTCCACCATCGCGGCCTCGGAGTAGACGCGGCCGTCGATGGCCGAGCACACCTCCTCGGGCGTGGGAGCGGCAGGCCGGGGGAAGCGGCACGCCTGGGCAATGTCCCGGTCGAGTTGTTCGACGCCCCGACACAGGCCATGGCCGACGACGGGGGCGTCGCCGATGTGCTCGTAGCACGCGGCGATGAGCTCGCGGGCGTTGGGCTGCGTGGGCTCTTGGGTGGCGACCGCCGGAAGGGCCGCCGCCGTGGACACGGCGAAGACCAGCCCGGCGGCTGCCAGCACGCGCCGACTCCCCTTGGTGATCACGTCCCCCGCCTCCTGCCCCCAACACCAGTCCTGAGCACTGATTCGCCGCCTCGCGGCCGGGTTCCTGCCTGGGGCCGGTGACATTTCGTGCAAAGGTGGCCGGGTGGGTCGGGTCGGGTTGGTGACGGCGGTCGTGGCCCTCGTCGTGACGGCGTCGGTCTCTGCCTGCGGCGGGGGGTCGGTCGAACCCGAGCCGTCGACGTGCCCATCGGGCACCGGCTCGACGGGGGGCGCGGCGGCGTATCGGGGGGTGTTGGTCGACGCGCTCGTGGCGCTCGAGTCGCCCGGCGTCGCCGCGGAGTTGGCGTGCCGGCTCGAGGTGAACGACGTGCGCCAGGCCGCGCTCGTCGCGCCGATGGACCCCTCCGACACCTTCGCCACGGAATCGGCGTACCGGACCGCCACCGCCGGCCAGGAGGGGACGTTTCTCCCCTTCTTCGAGCTGCCGGAGGGGAGTGGACCGGACGACGTCGACCGGATCCTTCGGGAGGTGGGTCTGTTCTTCCGGGGGATGTGGGTCGACGATCTCTCGTCGGTGCCCGGTGCACTCGTCGACGCGGCGTCGGCCCGCGCGCTGTTGGTCGCCGGGCCGGCCCCGGATTCGCTCGCCGTACTCGACCGGCTCCTCGGTGATCATCCCGGAGCCAGCGTGCTCGTCTCCGCCGAGCGCCCGCTCGCGGGGCTCCCAGACCTGCTGCGCGAGCACGACGGATTGGTCGTCGTGATGCAGGCACCCGGCCTGGGGAGTGGGGACGAATGGCTTCCGGTCGTCCAAGCCGCGCCGGAGCGCGTGCTGTGGGGGAGCGGGGTCACCTCCGTGGAGGCGGCCTCCGCTTCGTCGTACGACCGCGTGATTGCCGACGTCCGCGCCCTCCTCGGCGGATTGCCGCGCCCGATGCGAGAGGCGGTGGCGGCGGCGAACGCCCGCCGTTTGTTCGGCCTTCCGCATCCCGAGGACCCCGACGTCTGACCCGGCCCGCCCCCCATTCGGCGCAGGAACGACAGAAGCGACGCGGGGAGGACTACGAGGCGGTCCAGCGGGGGATGAGCTCTTCCTTCAGGTCCCGCTTCAAGATCTTGCCCTGGGGATTCCGGGGCAGGTCGCCGGTCCGCACCTCGACGAACGCGGGCACCTTGAAGCCGGCGAGATGGGCAGCGACGTGCCCGCGAATCTCCTCGGCGGTCACCGTCGAGCCCCCCTTGATCTGGACGACCGCGCCGACTTCCTCGCCGAGCACCTTGTGGGGCACCCCGAAGACGGCGGCGTCGATCACGGCGGGGTGCTCATAGAGCACCGCCTCGACCTCCACGCAGTACACGTTCTCGCCGCCGCGGATCACCATGTCCTTGGCCCGGTCGACGATGTAGATGAATCCATCGTCATCGAGGCGGGCGACGTCGCCCGAATGCAGCCACCCGTCGGTGAACGCCTCGGCCGTGGCCTCGGGCTTGTTCCAGTATCCCTTCACCACGTTGGGCCCCTTGATCCACAACTCACCGACCTCCCCGGCGGGAACCTCGGCGCCCTGCTCGTCGACCACCTTGACATCGCAAACGGGAACGGCCGACCCCACGGAGTCCGGCTTGCGGACGTAGTCCTCGCCCGAGTTCAGCGACGTGACCGACGACGTCTCGGTCAAGCCGTAGCCATTCCCAGGGGAAACTTTCGGGAACTGCGAACGGATCCGCTTCACCAACTCGGGAGCGGCGGGCGCGCCGCCGTACGACACCGACCGCACCGACGACGTGTCGTACTTGTCGAAGTCGGGGTGCTCGACGATCTGCCACGCCATCGTGGGTACGCCACCCATGATCGTGACGCGCTCCTGTTCGATCAGTTCGAGCGCCCGCGTCGCGTCCCACTTGTGCATCATCAGAAGCTTCCCGCCGGCTGCGGTGTTGGCCACGAGCACCGAGTGGCACCCCGTGGCGTGAAACAGCGGCACCGACAGCAGATAGCAGTTCTGCTCGCCCGACGCCGCCGCCTGGATGAGGTCACCCCCGCCCCGCATCGCCTGCCGGAAGGCGATGTACATGAGGCTCGTCAGGTTGGTGCAGATGTTGCGCTGCGTCCCGAGCGCACCCTTTGGTTTCCCCGTTGTCCCCGACGTGTAGAAGATGGTGGCGTCGTCTTCAGGGTCGATGGCGACGTCGGGGAGGCTGGCGTCGGTGTCCGCCCCGCGCATCATGTCGTCCCACGCCAGCCAGCCATCGGCGAGCGGGCCGTCGGGCCGGGCCACAATCCGCGTCTCGACGTTGCCGGGCGTGAAGCCCTCGAGCCGCGCCATCCGCTCCCCATCGGCGAACACCACCCTGGTGCCGGAATCCTCGAGCCCGTACGCGAACTCCTCGCCGGTCCACCACGCGTTGAGCGGCACGACCACCGCGCCGGCGGCGGCTGCGGCCCAGAACGCGACGACCCACTCGGGGAAGTTGCGCATGGCGATCGTGACGCGGTCCCCTTTGGCGACGCCGAAGTCGTCAACGAGACGCCGGGCGACGTGGGCGGCCCGCTGGAAGTGCTCCTCGAACGTGATGCGCTCGTCCTCGTATACCAAGAAGTCCTTGGCGCCATGGGCGCGACTCATCTCGAGGATGGCCCGCAGCGACGGTGCCGCGTTGGCCCACACCTTCGTGCGCACGCCGCGGATGTCGATTTCGTCGACGGCAAACATCCCGCCCGGAGCGGTCAGTTGCTCGTCGGCCTCGCGGAGGCTCATGGTCATTCGGCTCTGCTCCTGTTCGACCGGTTCGACCCTCTCTCGGGCGGGCGAATCTTGACCGAATTGGGGTCAACCTGTCGCACGCCGCCTCCCCATCCCGAGCGACCGTCTGCACAGTCGCGGGGTGAGCCGCACCGCCACGTCCCGGGTCGAACACGCCCCCGCGCTCGACGGCCTCCGCGCGGTCGCCGTCCTTGCCGTGCTCGCGTACCACGGTGGGGTGCACGCCGTGCCCGGCGGTTACCTCGGCGTCGACGTCTTCTTGGTGCTGTCGGGCTACTTGATCACCGCCCTGCTGCTCGCCGAGTGGCGGAGGGCTGGTCGTATCGACCTCGGCCGGTTTTGGGAACGCCGAATCCGACGCCTCCTTCCCGCCCTCGCCCTCGTCGTCGGCGCGGTCGTCGTGCACGCCGCCGCCGCCGGATCGTCGTCGCAGGTGCGGGGAGAGGCGGTCGCCAGCCTCACCTGGACGCAGAACTGGTACCTCGCGCTGCGCGATTCCTCCTACTTCGCCCTCTTCACCGAGGCCTCGCCGCTTCGCCACATTTGGTCCCTCGCCCTGGAGGCGCAGTGGTACCTCGTGTGGCCGCTCGTCGTGGCGTTGATCCTGCGGTTCACGGGCGGCGCGACGCGCACGCTTGCCGCCGCCACGCTGGCTTTGGCCGCCGCGTCCGCCGCGCTCATGGCGGTGTCGTTCGACCCCGGGGCAGACCCGTCGCGCATCTACTACGGCACCGATACCCGAGGGCACGTTCTGTTGATCGGCGCCGCCCTCGCGCTCTACCTCCATCGCGCACCTTCGGAACCCGCCCGCCCCGGCCGCGGCTGGGTGGTCGGCGGATTCGGGGGTGTCGCGGTCCTGGCGTGGGCGTTCGCCAATCTCGCCGATCTCGAACCCCGGCTCTACCGGGGTGGCTTCGCCGTCGTCGGGCTCGCCGCCGCCGCGGTGGTCGCCGCCGCGGTGCGGACGGGCTCTCCGGTCGAACGGGTGCTCCGCCTCCCGCCGCTCCCTGCGCTCGGTCGCATCTCGTACGGCGTCTATCTGTGGCACTGGCCGCTCTACGTGTGGTTCGGGTCGAGCGTCGTCACCACGGCGGCCGCGATCGGACTGGCCGTCGTGTCCTATCGCATCGTCGAGCTCCCGGTGCGCACGGCGCCGCGTGCGGTGCGCCGTCCCGCGCTGGTGCTTTCGCTGGCCGCCGCGGCCGCGGTCGTGGCGGGGG
>DATDOY010000116.1:0-3946 GCA_035293045.1 Acidimicrobiia bacterium | reverse complement strand
ACGGACCCCTCGCCGACGGCGGACGCCACCCGTTTCACTGAGCGTGAGCGGACGTCGCCGACGGCGAACACGCCGGGCATCATCGTCTCGTACATGAACGGCGGGCGCTCGATGGGCCACGCCGGATGCGACACAGCGCCCGTGACCACGAAGCCGTGGTCGTCGCGCTCGATCTCCTCCGGCAGCCAATCCGTGTGAGGCTTGGCGCCGATCAACACGAAGAGCGCGTCGGCCGGCTCCGTCGTACGCACCCCGTCGCTCTCGACCTCGATCCACTCGAGCCGCCCGTCGCTCCCTCCGCCGTCGACGACGCGCGTGGAGTAGCGCACGTCAATGTTGGCGACGGCGTCGATCTCGGCCCGGAGGTATTGCGACATGCTCATGGCGAGGGTGGGCCCTCGCACCAGGATCGTCACTTGTGCCGCATACCGGGCGAGGTGCACCGCGGCTTGTCCGGCCGAGTTGCCGCCCCCCACGATGCAGACGCGCCCGTCGGTGAACTGGCGTGCTTCCCCCGGAGACGCGCCGTAGAACACGCCGGTTCCGGTGAGGGCGTCGAGGGCGGGGGCGCCGAGGCGGCGATACGTCACGCCCATCGCCAGCACCACGGCCCGCGCCGTCACCGTCGCGCCATCCATCTCGATCGCGAACCGATCGCCGTCGCGTCGCAGGCCCGTCACCCCCCGCATCACCACGAACTCGACGCCGAACACCCACGCCTGTTGATAGGCCCGCTGCGCGAGCTCGGCTCCGGTCACGCCGCGGGCGAAACCGAGGTAGTTGCGGATGCGCGAGCTCGAGCCGGCCTGTCCGCCGATGGCTTCGCGCTCGACGACGAGCGCGCGAAAGCCTTCGGCGGCGGCGTACAGACCCGCCGCGAGGCCCGCAGGCCCGGCTCCGACGACGACGACGTCGAACTCCGCCGGGCCGACCCACTCGGTCATGGCGCCATAGCCCCGGGCGAGTTCGACATTGGTCGGGTTGACCAGGACCGTCCCGTCGACGAGCACGACGACCGGCTCGAGCGAACGTTCGCGCCCCGCCTCGCGGAGGACGCGGCTTCCCTCGGGCGAATCGGTGGCGAAGAAGACGTGGGGCACGCCATTGCGGGCGAGAAGGTTCCGCAGCTCGTGGGAGCGCGGTGCGCGCGGGTCGGCGACGACACAGAGCTCCTGCGGGGCGGAGGCGTCGCCGCGTCCCCACTCGTGCAGGAACTCGCAGATCGTGCGGTGGAAGAACTCGTCGGGGGACTTCCACGGCTTGAGCACGTAGTAGTCCATGTGGCCGAGCGCCATCGCCGAGCGGATCGCGTCGGCCGTCGGCCCGTCGGCCCAGCCGCCCCACTCGATCATGAGTCCGCGCTTGGCGTGGGGGTGAAGGCGATGAGCGCGATCGAGGAGCTCCGCGCCGGTGACCTCGGGCATCCATTGGTCGGCGAGGATGATGGCCACGCGGTCGTCCGACTCCCGCATGGCTTCGAGCTGGGTCAGGGCCCCCGTCGCAGATCGCGCGGTGACGATCCGGTAGTCGGCGCCATGACGCCGGTGGAGTTCGTCGCCGATGCGGCGGAGGTGCTCGGGGTCATCGTCGACGGCGAGGATGACCGGACGCGGCTGCCCGGTTGGCTCGTTGGGCGCCACTACCCGTCGGCGTCCGGCACGAACGCGTGGAGGGTCCACTCGCCCGGCAGGCCCTTGAGGCCCCGGGTGCCGCGTTCCTCGAACCGCAGGCCCGTCGCTTGGGCGAGTACTCGGGTCGTCTCGGAGACGAGGACCTCGTTGTCGCCCGCCTCGCTCATGATCCGCGCTGCCTCGTGGACGGCGACGCCCCGGACGTCGGAGCCGACGACCTCGACCTCCCCGACGTGGACGCCGATCCTGACCCGCATGTCTTCCTTGGCCGCCGCACGGCACACGGCTCCCGCGAACTGGAGTGCCTGGGCCGGTCCGTCGAAGGTCACGAGCATCCCGTCGCCGGTGGTCTTCACCTCGTGGCCATGGAAGCTCTCGATCTCGGCGCGGACGGCCTCGAGGTGGCGGGAGAGCAACTCACGCCAGGCGACGTCCCCGAGTTGGGCGGCGAGGACGGTGGAGTCGACGATGTCGGTGAACACGAGCGTGGCCAGGATCCGGCCCTTGGTCCCGGTACGGAATCCCGCGAAGGCGCGCAAGCCCGTCCACTCCACCACCACCGCCTGTTCGTCGCCGAGCGTGTAGCCGTCGTGCCCCGGCGGAATCTGGTACACGTCGTCGGGCTCGAGTTCGAACTGCGTGCCATCCTCGAGGGTGACGCCGAGCCGACCCGAGACGACGATGCCCACGTGCCGAGCCTGGCACCACTCGCCGCCCACGAGCGGCCGGACGTCCTTCGACCAGCGCCAACCCGGTTCGGTGACGACGCGGCCGACGGTGACGTCGCCGAGATCGACCATGTCCTCGATCCCTCCCGAGAAACGGAAGGTCTCGTCGGGCGTGCCGAGGTTCTTTGAATAGGGGTTCGCCATGCCCGGCATGTTCGCGCATTCCGGGCCGCCTCATGCAGGCCGGTCGTCCCTCAACCGGGGAGGATGTTGTTGTTGTGGTGGAACACGTTGTCGGGGTCGTATTTGGCCTTCACCTCGGCGAGTCGCTGGTAGGCCCCGTGGCCGTAAGCGGCGCGCACCCGACCGGCGTCGTCGTCGACGTCGAGGAAGTTGACGTAGACGCTGTCGGCGCGGTGCGGTTCGAGGGCGGCGAGGAACCCTCGCGCCCACTCGGTCTCGGCCGCGCCGATCTCGGCGTCCTGTTCGGGCAGCCAGGCGGCGTCGATGATGATGTTGTGCGGGACGTCGCGTCCGGCATACGCGGTGGCGTCGTTGGCGACGCGAGCGACGGCGCCCTCGAAGTGGAACATCGCCGCGTACGATCGGGGTGACCGTGCTTCGTAGGCGTGATCGGCGACCACGTCGATGACACCGTCAGACATGCCGTCGAGATTCGTCGCCTTCCAGTAGTAGTTCCAGCCGTGGGGGACGGTGTCGTCGAGGCCTCCCTGGTGGTCGACGTAGGGCGTGGGGCCGACGAGGTCGATGATGGGTGACCCGAATCGTCGGAGCGCCTCAACCGCTCGCTCGCCGTCCTCGACGGCGCCGGCAAAGCACGACGCCACCGCGATGGCCGGCCGATAGTGGAGGTCTTCAGGGATCACCGGCAACGGGGGGACGGTGCCGAGCCTCACGATGTTTCCGAGTTCGTCGGGCGCGTCGGCGACGAAATCCCTGTAGAAGCGCAGCACTTCGGACGTGTCGTCGGCGGCCCAGAAGACGGGTCCGGCCAACACCGTCGGGCCGACGGGATGGAGCGCGAACTGGAACGACGCGACGACGCCGAAGTTGCCGCCGCCACCTCGCAGCGCCCAGAACAGGTCGCCGTGCTCGTCGGCGGACGCCCGCACGATGCTGCCGTCGGCGGTGATCACTTCGGCGGCGAGCAGGTTGTCGATCGTGAGCCCGTGTTTGCGCATGAGCCAGCCGATGCCTCCCCCGAGGGTGAGTCCGCCGACTCCGGTGTGGCCCACGATGCCGCCTGTCGTGGCGAGGCCGTGTGCCTGCGTCTCGTGGTCGACGTCGCCCCACAGGGCGCCGCCCTGCACGATCGCGGTGCGGCCGGCGGGGTCGACCCACACGCCTCGCATCGCGGAGAGGTCGACGACGATTCCGTCGTCGCACACCGCAGAGCCGGCGACGTTGTGGCCGCCGCCGCGAACGGCGATCTCGAGGTCATGGGCGCGGGCATGACGCACCGCCGCGGCGACATCCGCAGCCCCGGTGCATCGAGCGATCACCCGGGGGCGCCGGTCCACGGTGTTGTTCCACACCGCTCGGGCGGCGTCGTACTCGGCGTCGTCGGCCGTGATCACCTGGCCTCGGAATCCGGGAATCTGCATTGCGGTACCTCCTCGCTCGGCG
>DATDOY010000115.1:0-12511 GCA_035293045.1 Acidimicrobiia bacterium | reverse complement strand
GACCACCCACCGAGGCGTGGATCTCGACACCGGCGCGGACATCGTCGTGAAGTCCACCCCGGTCGATCTCGTCCCCGAGGGGAACCGGCGGCTTCTCGACCACGAGGCCACCGTGCTGGCAAGCATCGACAGCCCGAACGTGTCGCCGGTCTTGGCGGTGGGAGTCGATGCCGGCCGCCTCTATGTCGTCATGCCACTCGTGGTGGGCGTCACACTCGAAGAACGGCTCCTCCAAGGACCGCTCGACCTCACCGATGCATTGGCTGTAGCCGAGGGTCTGTTGGCCGCGCTCGCCGACATGACCAGAGTGGGCATCCTGCACCGGGACATCAAGCCGGCCAACGTCATCGTGTCCGAACGATCTCCGATCGCGCGCGTCACGCTGATCGACTTCGGCTTGTCGCGAAGCGACCACCTCGACGGTCCCCTCCACGACCTGGCGCTCGGATCGGCGCGCTACACCTCTCCGGAGCAGGCGGGCCTCATCAGCCATGGGGTCGACGAGCGGTCCGACCTGTACTCCGCCGGCGCCGTCATCTTCGAGACGCTGGTCGGGCGACCGCCGTTCGGCGGACCCAGCGTCCGCGAGATGCTGCGTCAGCACGTCACTGCGCCCGTGCCCAGCCTTCGGTCGCTCGGTGCTCAAACCCCGCGCGCGCTCGACGAGCTGGTGCGCCGGCTCCTCGAGAAGGATCCGAGAAACCGATATCAGACGACGGAGGCGGCCCTCGCCGACCTTCGTGAGATTCGCGACGCGATCAAGTCTGGGGTCGAGGATCCGCGCGTCGTCATCGGCGCTCACGATCGCCGGTGTTGCGTCCTCGGCGAGCCGACCTTCGTGGGGCGGGAAGCAGAACTCGGGCGCCTCGGCGACCTCTGCGCTCGCATGACAAGGGACCACCGTCTCCTCATCGGCGTTGAGTCCGAGTCGGGACGCGGCAAGTCGCGCCTGCTCGACGAGTTCGCCGCCCGGTGCAGCGCGCGGGGTGCATGGGTCGTGCGCGGGCAGGGCGTCGACCAGATGGCCCAGCGGCCGTTCCAGACACTCCAAGGGATCGTGGATGCCGTGGTCGCCGCGGCGTCGACCGACGAAGGGTTTGCGCGTCGGATTCGCGACGGACTCGGTGACCATCGGGCAGCTGCATGTTCTGCCCTCCCCGGCCTGTGCGAAGTGCTCGACCCTGACCCATCGGAGGCCCTCGGCCCCGAAGCATTTGGTTCCGACCGGAGCATCGCCGCGATCGCGGCCCTTCTCGACGCCCTCGGTGACGCCGATCGCCCGGCCGTGCTCCTCCTCGACGACTGTCAGTGGGCCGATCCGCTCACGGTGAAGCTTCTGACGCGATGGCGCGAGGCACCGCCCACGACGAGTCGCGCCCTCGTGGTTGTGGCCTACCGCTCCGAGGAAGTGGCCGC
This sequence comes from Acidimicrobiia bacterium, assembly GCA_035293045.1. Lineage (GTDB taxonomy): Bacteria > Actinomycetota > Acidimicrobiia > IMCC26256 > JACPCJ01 > DATDOY01. Next base: position 11,095 of record DATDOY010000115.1, on the reverse strand, counting down.
CGGCCACCCCCTCCGAAGCACGCCGGAGGACATGCATCTGGCGCTCGCCGCGCTCGGCGACGCCGACATCGCCGACCTGGTCGAGTCGATGGCCGGTGAACTCGACGCAGAAGTGACCAGAACCGTTTGCGACCTCGCTGACGGCAGCCCGTTCATGGCGTCGGCGACGCTCCTCGGACTCGTCGAGTCCGGCGCGCTGACGTGCCGCCATCCCGGCTGGATGATCGACCACAGCGCACTCGCCGAGGCGCAGGCGTCCAATCGCTCGGCCGCGTTCCTGTCGCGCCGGCTCGACCTCCTCGCCCCCGAGGCGCTGGCCGTGCTGTCGGCAGGGGCGGTACTCGGCAAGGAATGGGACCTCGATCTCGCCGCTCGCCTGGCCGGCGTCAGCATTGGGACTGCCCTCGACGCCCGGCAAGACGCTCGCCGACGCCATCTGGTCTGGGTCAGAGGGCGCAACAGCGCGTGCAGTTTCGTCCACGACAAGATCCGCGAGGCGGTGCTGGAGCGGCTCGACCCTGACGATCAGCGCCGACTGCACACCGCGGCCGCGGAAGCCATCGAGGCGGCGGACACCTCCCGCGTTTTCGACCTCGCGTACCACTTCGACGCGGCCGGCGTGCACGACCGCGCACTCCCGTACGCGCTGGCGGCCGCAAACCAGGCCAGGGCGCGACACTCGCCGGAGATCGCCGAGCGGCAGTATGAGATCGCTGCGAAGGCGCTCGGGGGGACCGACGACGCCGTGCGATACGAGGTCGCCGTCGGCCGCGGCGAAACCACCATGTTGCTGGGTCGATACGACGAGGCCCGCGGTCACCTCGAAGCGGCGCGGGCGCTCGCCACGAACGACCTCGACCGCGCCGACCTCGAAAGCAAGCTCGCCGAGTTGGCGTTCAAGCACGGGGACCTTGACGCGTCGGCAATGGCGGCCGAAGCCGGGCTTCGGCTTCTCGGTCACCGCATCCCACGCCGGACGGTGGGATTCGTCCTCGCCGCGGCCGTCCAGATCTTCGTGCAGACCCTGCACACGCTCCTGCCCACGCTGTTCGTCGGGCGCCGACCGGTGGAGCGAGGGACCGCCGACCTGATGGCGGCACGGCTCTACAGCCGTCTCGCCCACGTTTACTGGTTCACCATCGGGCCGGTGCCCACGCTCTGGACACACCTCAAAGAGATGAACCTCGCCGAGCGATACCCGCCGACACGAGAGGTGGCCCAGGCGTACTCCGAGCACGCCCCCGTAATGACGCTGATCCCGTGGATCTCGCGCGGCGTCCGGTACGTCGACCGGTCCCTCGAGATCCGTCGAGACCTCAACGACGTGTGGGGCCAGGGCCAGAGCCTGAACTTCTCGGGAATCGTGCTGTACACCGCGGGGCGGTACGAGGCCGCGATCGAGGCGTGTCAGGAGGCGATCCGGCTCCTGGCGCGCACCGGAGACCAGTGGGAGTTGAACATCGCCCGCCTTCATTTGGCCTTTTCCATGTACCGCCTCGGACGTCTCGGAGAGGCGCTCGAGATCGCGAGGGAGTGCCACGCGGACGGGCTCGCCATCGGTGACGTCCAAGCCTCGAGCATCGGCGTCGAGATCTGGTCGCTCGCGACCGGCGGCGAACTCCCCGAGCACGTGGTGGCCGAGGAGCTCAACCGACCGACCCGCGACGTTCAGATCCGGGTGGAAGTGCTCCAAGCCGAAGGGGTCCGACGCCTCGCCATCGGCGACCTCGCCGGGGCCGACGCCGTGCTTGGTCGGGCCGTGCGAGACGCGCGCCAAGCCCGCGTTCGCAATGAATACGTCGCGCCCGCACGCGCCTGGTGGGCCACCGCGCGCCGCCAACAGGCCGAGCAAGCGTCGGCGTACGCCCGCGGCCGTCGCCGGGCCATCCGCCGGGCTCGAGCGGCGGCTCGTTCGGCGCGCCTGATCGCGACGACATATCCCAACAGCCGCGCCCATGCGCTTCGCGAGTCGGCACTCGTCGCCGCGCTGGCGGGACGCTCCCGTCGAGCACGCCGATTGCTGCACCACTCGATCGCCGCCGCGGAAGCCCGCGGGCAACGGGGCGAACTCGCCGCGTCACTGGACGCGCTCGCCACCGTCGCCGCCGCGCTGGGATGGGAAGGGAGCGACGAGATTGCAGCGCAGGCCGCCCAGGTGGGTGCGGAGGTCCGGGGCCGCCTACCCGATTCGGGCGTCCGTCCGGCCCCACCCGGGGTTGGCGTCACGCTGTCACTGGTCGATCGCTTCGCGTCCCTCCTCGACCAGGGACGGTCCATCGCGCGAGGCCTCACCCGCGAGGCGGTGTTCGCCGCCGTCGAGGAAGCCGCCATTGAATTGTTGCGCGCCGAGCACTGCGTCGTACTCGGCGTCGAAGGCATCGACAACAAGCTCGACACCGATGGGAGCTTCACGGCCTCGATGGTTCGAGAGGCCGTGGAGTCGCTCCGACCGGTGATCGCCCGCGATCGCGACGCCACCGCCGTGTCGGACTCCCTCGTCGTCTCCGGCGTCTCGTCGGCGATCTGCGCCCCGATCATCGAGCACGGTCGGGTCACCGCATGCTTCTACGCCACGCACGGTCGGCTCTCCGACCTCTTCGGAGAAGACGAGCTCCGCCTCGCGGAGTTCGTGGCGACGCTCGCTGGGGCGGCGCTCGAGAACGCCCGCGGCTTCGGCGAGGTCGAAGCCCTCAAGCAATCCCTCGAGGAACGCGTCGGAGCGAGGACCCAACAGCTCACGACAACGCTGCACGAACTCGAACGCTTGAACACCGAACTGCGCGATGCGAACGAGGCCAAGAGCGACTTCGTGTCGATGGTGTCCCACGAATTGCGGACGCCCCTCACGCCGATCATGGGCCTCAGCTCCACAATGATGCAGCGATGGCAGTCGATGAAGCCCGAAACCGTGTCGGAATGCATCGAAGCCATCCACCGGCAGGGGACTCGACTCACCCGCCTCGTCGAGGATCTCCTCGAGGTCGCCCGGATCGAATCGCGGACGATCGAATCCGAACCCCGTCAGGTGGACATCGGCCACGTGATCAGCACAACGATCGCCGAGGCGGGGAATGCGGACACGCCGATCAGCGTCGACTGCCCGCCGGGCCTGCTCGCAATGGCCGACCCCGATCGGCTCCAGCAGATCCTCACCAACTACCTCGAGAACGCCCGCAAGTACGGCGAGGCGCCGTTCCGTGTGACGGCTCGCGCTCAAGGACACTGGGTCGAAGTGTCGGTCGAGGACCAGGGTCCGGGCGTGCCCGCCGAGTTCGTCGGGAGTCTGTTCGACAAGTTCGCCCGAGCCGGCTCGGTGAAGGACGTGCCCGGAACGGGACTCGGCCTCTCGATCGTGCAGGGGCTCGCCCGGGCCCAGGGGGGCGAGGCGTGGTACGAGCCAGGTGTGCCGGAGGGGGCGCGCTTTTGCCTACGGCTGCCCCGACCCGCCGTGACCCCCGAGTTCGGCGGTCTTCGCGATGTGGGGTTCGTCGGAACCTGACCGGCACCTGCGGGATGTGAGCGAAACCGGCCGCGTCGGTACTCTGCCGCCCGTGCCCGCGCTCTCGCCCGACCTCTCCCCTGCCCGCGCCGCGCTGGACGCGGCGTCACGCCTCGTCGACACGGCCGTGAGCCATCTCGCCGGCCTCACGACCGGGGACGGGGGGCCATCCGTCGCCAAGCTCGACCAGCACCAGGTCTTCGCGTACGACTTGGCCCATGTGGCCAGCGCGGTCGCGGGATGTCGCAGCATGCTGCGGTATGCCGAGCACGGCGACCTCGAATCGGCGCTCGCTCAGTTCTACATCGGTGACGCAATCGCGGATTTGGTCGCCCGCCTCGTGGGACGCGAGCGCGCGTGGGGCGTCGATCTCGCGGACCTCGCCCCGCACCACGAGTTCGTGCAGTCGCAGCGGAGCCCAGAAGCGATCGAGGAGCTCGCGGCCGAGATCATCAAGCAAGGCGGGGGTCCGACCCACCTCTCCGACGAGTTCGAACTGGCGCGCGAGACCTTCCACCGGTTCGCGGAGGACAAGATCCGCCCCGTCGCCGAGCACGTGCACCGGGCCAACGCGGACGTCCCCGAGGACATCATCGCCGGGCTCGCTGAACTCGGCGTGTTCGGGCTCTCCGTTCCCGAGGAATACGGCGGCTTCGCCACCGGAGGCGAGTCCGACTACCTCGGCATGGTTGTCGCCACCGAGGAACTGTCCTGGGGGAGTCTCGGCATTGGCGGGTCGCTCATCACGCGCCCCGAGATCCTGACGAGGGCGATCGTCAAGGGCGGAACCGAGGAACAGAAGCAGCGGTGGCTCCCGAAGATCGCGTCGGCCGAGGCGATGGTCGGAGTGATGGTGACCGAGCCCGACTTCGGGTCCGATGCTGCCGGGATCCAGACGGTGGCCCGCAAGGTCGAGGGCGGCTATCGGATCCGCGGCGTGAAGACGTGGGCGACGTTCGCCGGGCGCGCCAACACGTTGATGCTGCTCGCCCGCACCGGCGAGCGCGACTCAGGCCATCGGGGTCTCTCGTTGTTCGTGGTCGAGAAGCCGGAGGCGCCCGGGCACTCGTTCACGTTCGAGGCCGACGGCGGCACGATGGAGGGTCGCGCCATCGACACCATCGGCTACCGCGGCATGCACTCCTACGAGGTTTCCTTCGATGACTGGTTCGTCCCCGAGGAGAACCTCATCGGGGGTGAAGAGGGCGTCGGCCGGGGCTTCTACCTCCAGATGGAAGGGTTCGAGAACGGAAGGCTTCAGACCGCGGCCCGCGCCGTGGGGGTCATGCAGGCGGCCTTCGACGCCGCGCTGGCCTACGCCCGCGAGCGCACGGTTTTCGGGGCCCCCGTCGTCGAGTACCAACTGACCAAGGCGAAGCTCGTGCGAATGGCCGCCCTCATTCAGGCGGGCCGCCAGTTCGCCTACGACGTCGCACACAAGATGGGGGCCGGAGGCGGCACGCTCGAGGCGGCGATGGTGAAGGCGTACGTCTGTCGCGCCGCCGAGTGGGTCACCCGCGAGGCGCAACAGATCCACGGCGGCATGGGCTACGCGGAGGAGTACGCCGTCTCGCGGTATTTCGTGGACGCCCGGGTCCTGTCGATCTTCGAGGGCGCCGACGAGACCCTGTGCCTTCGCCTGATCGCCCGCCGCCTCATCGAGTCCTAACTCCTCCGGGGAGGAGTCGCCCGTCGTTCTGGAGCAAGTCGGCGTGCGTGACAGGGTGGAAAACTTGCTCGAGAACGCCGAGGCCTCGACCTCAGCGCACGTCAAGTCTCAGATCGGTGGATCGAGGTTTACGGGTTCAGGCGCGGCGCCCGGTCCAGGCGAGGAGTCTCGTCTGCGGATCGGCGTCGGCCGCGACATCGATGGTCTCGTCGCCAAAGGCGCCGCTCCCCTGCAGCATCTCGAGCTGCGGCTCGATGACCGCCAAGCACGCGTCGACGAGACCCGGGTCGAGGTCGGTGTTCTGTCCGGTGGCCTTGGCCAGATCCCAACCGTGAACGAGCGTGTCAACGAAGCGGTGGCCGCAGTAGACCTCGCCGGGCACCGGCCCGTACGACACCGCCGCCATCTTCTCCATCGCGCCGGGCTCCTGGAACGCGTGGTCGGCCAACTTGGCCGAGTCCTCATACTTGGCGAGAGGATCGATGCCGAGAATGTCTCCGTCGAGACGGTCGCCGACCTCCTCAATGGTCTTCCCCGCCATCAGCTCGCTCGCCCAGTAGTTCCCCGTGACGACGTGGTTGACCAACTCGCGGACCGTCCAGTCGTCGCACGGCGTGGGCCAGTCCCACTGCTCGGAATCGATACCGTGGATGATCGTGCGGACGTAGGTGAGCGCGCGGTCGTGGTGATCGGCAAGGGACGCGGTCATGGCGGCTCCTCTTCGTCCGATGGCGTGGTGCCCGTCACCGTAGGCGATACGCCGACACTGGGTCCCGGAAGCCCTTGAGGACGAAGTCGCCCGCGAACTCGAACCGTTCGGCTTGCGAATCCGAGGTCACCGACGCGGCCACGAGCACCGTCCCCGGCGCCGATGCTGCGGTGAGGCGCGACGCCAGGTTGACGACCTCGCCGTAGTAGTCGCCCCGCAGGGTGACGACCGACCCTTGTGCGAGGCCGACGCGAATTCCCTCACCGAACTCTCCGACGAGGTCCTCGGCGATGGCGCAGCCAATGTCCGGCGAGTCCGCTACGAACATGGCTTCGTCGCCGATCAGCTTGACGAGTCTCCCGTCGTGGCGCGCGACAGCGGTGGCGACGCGCTCCTCGAAGCGGTCGACGATCGCCGCGAGCTCGCGTCCGGAGAGCGCCGTTGCACTGGCCGTGTAGCCGACCAAATCGGCGAAGCCGACGGTGCGTTGCAGCGTGATGGCGCCGCCGCCTTCGTCGACCGACCAGTTGGAGTAGATCACCTCAATCATGTGGCGCATGAAGAGGGCCCCGATGGCGCTGCCGAACTTGGGGACGATCTCCTTGGCGACGTCGACGAACCCCGTCGCGATCTCCGAGTAGGCCACGCCGGCTTCCTGTTGGGGAACCTCGGCCTGAAGTCGAAACGCGTCGACGACGGACTCCGCGATTCGAAACGTGGCCGAGCCCACGACCCTCGCGATCTGATCGGTGGCGTCACGACCCAGAAGCTCGAGGCCGACACCCACCATGATCTTCAGGAGCTCGACCTCCGGGGGTGAGAGCAGTGGAGGGTTCAGGCTCGGATCGGGAAACCCGAGAGACCGAAAGAAGCGAGACGCGTCGGCGGGGTCGATGCCTGCTTCTGCCACCGCATCGGTGAACGGGACCAGGTTGCCGCGCGGGTACAGCGCCCGCTCCAGCGCCAGGGCGCCGAGCTCCCCCGTGGCGAGCGCTTCGGCGACCTCGTCATCGGTCGCGCCTTGGGCCCGGGCCAGATCGATCAGACGTTGGCGCTCTGCCTCGACCACAGCGGGAGGACGGTCGAAGTCAGCCCCGTGCCCCGCCCGTGAAGTTCCACGAGGCGAGGTGCAGGGTCGGGCAGTGGACGATCCCCATGCCGAACTCCGCGGCGGCGAACCGGGCGTCGTTCCCGACCGCTCGGATGGCGCCCGGCGCCAACGCGTCGACGAAGCTTTGCGTGAACCGCAGGTTCTTGATCGCCCCCGCCACCTTGCCGTTCTCGATGACGAAGGTGCCGTTGCGCGTCAGGCCCGTGACCACCTGCGTCTTGGGGTCGAGGATCCTGCAGTAGTTGAACTCGGTCACGAGGAGACCGCGGTCGATCGAGGCGATCATGTCGGCGGGGCTGGTGTCGCCGGCGGCAAGAAACACGTTCTCGGGAAACGCCCCCCAGCTCTCGCCCCCGGGGATGGCGTGACCGGTGCTCTCGGTGTCCATCTTCTTCGCCGTCCGTCGATCGTGGACCACCGCCTCCGACACTCCGCCGCGCACCAGGTCGAGCGATCGCTTCGGGGTCCCCTCCATGTCGAAGGCGGTCCCGATCGCGCGCGGGTCGGTGACGTCGTCGACGAGCGTGATCGACTCGTCGAACTGCCGCTCGCCGAGGGCGACGAACGACTGCCCCTCGATCAGTTGCTTGGCGTTGAACCCATAGAACATGAGGAAGGACAGCATCTCGCCGACGCATTCGGGCTCGAGCACGACTTCGTAACGCCCCGGCTCGAGCTCGGTCGGCTCGGCCGAATCCCGGGCCTTCTGCGCCGCCCGTGCGCCGCCGGCGGAGCCGTCGAGGTCGGCGAGGCGGCTCGACGTGGCGTGCGCCTTGCCGGCGGCGTGGAACGTCTCGCCCACCTGATGGATGGCATCGAGCGTGGCGCGAGAACTCCGGCCTGACACCCGCTGCCCGGCGCTGTTGACAAAGGCGCGGGTACCCCCCTCACTGTCGCAGTACCCCGCCGCGAGCAGGCCCTCGCCCCGATCGACGAACGCCTTGACGATTCCAGCTCGCTCTGCCGGCTCGGCGAACTCCGTCGCTTCGTCGTAGTGGTCGACGTCGGGGACCGGGGCCGCGCCGGCAAGTCCGGGCCAGTCGGGGTCCTCAGGACGGAGTCGCGCCGCGGCCAAGGTGCCGGCGACCAGGCGCTCGAGGCCCTCGTCGCCGACGGCGGTCGTGGACGAGCTTGCGGCGCGGCCGTCGACCGTGGCCCGGAGCATGACGGTCAGGTCGGCTTCACCGACGTTCTGGTGGATGAAGGAGTTGGCGAAACGCGTCAACGCGGTGTGCCCGTCGCTGACCGCGACCTCGGCGTCGGCGGCGGGGGCGGCGCGAGCCACCATCTCCAACACCTTGTCGGCCACTTCAAGGGCGCGGCTCATGACTACCCCTTCACCCCGACCCGGACGTTTCGGAACCGTGCTGGCACCGCGGGATGCCCCGTGTGTGCGCTCTGGATGGGCTGGCCCTTGCCGCAGTTGGGCACGCCCCAGAACACCCACTCGGACTCGTTGCCGAGCATGTCGAGGCTGGCCCAGAACTCGGGGCCGATCCCCGTGTAGGTCGGGTTGCGGACCATGCGGCCGAGCTTGCCGTTCTTGATCTCCCAGCCGACTTCGCACCCGAACTGGAAGTTGAGCCGCTTGTCGTCGATCGACCACGACCGGTTGGTCGCCATGTACACGCCGTCGTCGGTGGCGGCGATGATCTCGTCGAGGTTGGAGTCGCCGGGAACGAGGCCGACGTTGGTCATGCGGACCATCGGGAGCCGGTTGTAGCCGTCGCCCCGCACCATGCCGCCCGGAGGGAGCCCCGCCACCGCCGCGGAGTCACGGCCCGAGAGCACGCCCACCCAGGTGCCCTCTTTGACGATGTCGACGGACTGGGCCGGCGTCCCCTCGTCGTCGTAGCCGAAGCTGCCCAACGACCCGGGGAGCGTGGCGTCGGCCTTGATGTTCATGATGTCCGAGCCGTATCGCAGCGAGCCGATCTTGTTGACGTCGAGCCACGACGTTCCCGCGAAGGCGGCCTCCCAGCCGAGAATGCGGTCCAGCTCGATCGCGTGGCCGACCGATTCGTGGATTTGGAGGGCGACCTGACTGCTCTCGAGCACGATGTCGACCACGCCTTCGGGACACTCGGGCGCGGTCAGCAACGCCACCGCTTCTTCGGCCACCCGTTGCGCATTGCCGGGCATGTCGAAGCCCCGAATGATCTCGTAGCCACCCGTGCCGTAATGGCCAAAGCTCTGGGGGTAGGACCGACGCTGGGTCTCGCTCTCCCCCACGGCGGTCGCGTCCATGCCGCCGCCGGATTCGACGATGTGCTGATGGATCCGGTGTCCCTGGCTGGAAACGAAGTACTTGTCGGTGTCCCACATCGTGATCTCGCACCGCGCAAGCGCGACGCCGGCGACCTCTTGCATGGTTCGCGTGACGGCGACGACGAGGTCACCCTTCTCCGCGAGCGACACATCGAACGGATGCTCGGTGTAGGGCGTCGCCCACTCCGCCTGGTTGATCGGGACGTCCGCCAGCGTCATGGGAGCTCCGCTCACGGTCGCCGACGCCCGGGCGATCTCGGCGGCGCGCGCTCCCGCCGCCCGCGCCGCGCTGGTCGTCAGATCCTGGGTGGCGAAGAAGCCCCACGAGGAACCAATCAGGGCGCGTACGCCGACGCCGCTCGATTCGTCGATGCGCAACCCTTCGACCACCTGGTTGAGGGCGTCGACCGACTCCGTGCGGGTCACCATGGCGCGGGCGTCGGCGTATCCCGCGCCCGCGTCGATGGCTCCCTCGACCGCAGCCTCGGCAAGCTCTTCCATGGCGCGGGAGCCTATGGGCTTAGGGGTGTGAGCGGGACAAGCCGGCGCGTTCGCCGCGGAGCTTGAACTTGATGGCGACCTTGCGCGACGCCTCGTCGATCATCTCTTCGCCGAACATCACTGCGCCCTTGCGGTCCTCGGCGGTGGCCTTCTCGTACGCGTCGAGCAGGTCGCACGCGTGGTCGAACTGCTCCTGCGTCGGCGTGAACACCTCGTTGAGCACCGTCACCTGGTCGGGGTGCAGCGCCCACTTGCCGTCGTAGCCGAGGATCTTCACCCGTTCGGTGTACCGGCGCAGCGCCTCGGAATCGCGCACCTGGACAAACGGTCCGTCGATGACCTGGAGGCCGTGGGCGCGGCCCGCCATCAGGATCTTCACGAAGGCGAAGTGGAAGTAATCACCGGGGTACTCGGCGATCTCGGTTCCGGGATTGAGGACGGGCATCTCCATCGACGCGCCGAAGTCGACCGGACCGAGAATGATGGTCTCGAGGCGATCGCTGGCCGCGCAGATCTGCTCGACGTTCATGAGGCCTTTGGCCGTCTCGATCTGGGCCTCGATGCCAACCCGGCTCGTGCGGCCGGTGACCTTTTCGATCTGGGTGAGCAGGAGGTCGAGCGCCTCGACCTGCCCGGGGGTCTCGACCTTGGGAAGCATGATCTCGTCGAGGCGTTCCGACGCGTTCTCGACGACGTGGACGACGTCGCGGTACGTCCACTTGGTCGACCAGTCGTTCACGCGCACACAGAGGACGCGGTCACCCCAGTCGCCCTCGTTGATGGCCTTGACCACGGTGTCGCGCGCCGCCTCCTTCTCGAGCGGCGCGACGGCATCCTCGAGGTCGAGGAACGTCATGTCGGCCGGAAGGCCCTGGGCTTTGGTGAGCATCTTCTCGCTCGACCCGGGAACCGAGAGGCAGGAACGTCGGGGCAGACTGCGGGTGCGCTCAGACATGGGTGACGAGCGTACTGATACGTTCCCGACGTGCCCCAACTCGAACGTGTGGCCGATGGCGTTTGGGTCTGGCTCCAGCCGAACGGCGAGTCGGGCGTGAGCAATGCGGGCGTCATCGCCGACGACGACGGCCTCACCGTCGTCGACACCCTGATGGTCCCGAGCCAATGGGAGCCGTTCAAAGCGGCGGTCGACGACCTGGGCGCTCCCGTGCGACGGGTCGTGCTGACGCACGCGCACGTCGACCACGTCGGCGGCACGAGCGCCTTCCCTCTCGCCGCCATCTACGGTTCGCCCGCCACCAGCGAGCTCCTCACCCAGCCGCCGCTGACCGAGGCGTACAAGGCCTTCATGCCCGCGTTCGCCGACGAGTTCGACGACCT
>DATDOY010000114.1:0-6699 GCA_035293045.1 Acidimicrobiia bacterium | reverse complement strand
AAGGTCTCGTCAACCAGCCCAACCCGACGCCGGTGCCCCTGGAGTCGGAGGTGACAGGGATCACGCTCAGCCCCGACGGTTCCCGGCTGTATTTCGGATCCCAGCGCGAGTTCGTGTTGGGCGCAACGTACGAGGTCCGGGCACCCACGGGGGTGAAGTTCTAGCGCTGGGCGGCCACAGCCCCGATGGTCGGGCGGTCCTTCGTAAGAAATGTCCGAATAGTGGACTTCCCATCGTGAGCGTTGACCGCGATCGGCGCGACGGGCCCCCGTCTCAGACGTACAGGGATGGCCGCACCAGAATCGGAGCCTTCGATGCACCAGGATCGCCAACAGGAGTTCATCCACCGCCTTGCGCAGATCACGCTCGCTGATCTCGATGAGATCGCCGCGGCGATCGAGTGTTCGATGGTGTCGTCGGCGGACTGGCTCGAGTGGCGCCGCGCCCTTGCCGTCGCCGACGACGCGGTCCGACGACTCGGGCGCTCCCGCGAAGCGGGCGTCGCCGCGCACGAAGCGGCCGCCACCGTGTTGACCACGCTCGACGCCCAAATGACCCTCCCGGACGCCCGCGTGACAATGGTGGCGCGCGCAGCCCGCCAGGCCGCCGCCGCGCTCGTCGCAGTGGAGGCTGAGCCGCGGGCGACGGCCACGATTTTGCGCCCGTGGCGGTCGTTGCTCGACGGCTCGTCCGTCGCGGCCTGACTCGCCCCCTCCCCGCAAATCCGCCACGGGGGACTAGTCCTCCCAACCGCACGAAAATGACGCGATCGGGCTCTCTTGCCCACGCTCCGTGACGCCGATGCCGTTTTCTGCACACGAAGTGTGAAGTGCACTCTTGTCTGCGGGGAGAGAGACCATGCGAAGGGTCATCAAAGGGGTCGCACTGTTCAGTATTGGGGCGGCGATCACCGTCCTGCCGACGCCGTCGGCATCCGCCACCCCGGCCGTGGAGGCCGACCCGGCCTCGGGCACCGTGCGAGTTCGGGCCGACGAGGCCGCTCCGGCGATCCCGGTCGTCCCGGCCCTCGGCTCCCACAAGACCTACGTGGCCGGGTCATCGACGGCCGGCGGCGCGTACGGCGCCGAGCCCGCGGGCCAGTGGTGCGGGTCGGTCGTAGGCGTCGGGGCCTGCGCTCGCCATGAGCGAGACGGGCAGATCGCGGCCGTGGCCGGGGCGTGCGCCTGGTACTTCGAGGATTGGGCGTCGTCGACGGGGACGACCAGTTGTGTGCACGCCGGCAGCTGCGTCGTTTCGGGGTACTACACCAACCCGACCGACTGTCGGCCCTGACCGCGTGTCGTTTTTGTTCCGTGCCCAGAGGTGGGGACTAGTCCGTTCGGGTCGTCCGGAAATGACCTTCCAGAGGGGTTCAGGGGACTTCGTCCGGAGTCGAAACCACGAAGAGTGTTTGAAAGGCGCGCATAGCGTGCCGCATGAAGGGGAGAGGGAATGCGCAAGCTAGCCGCAACGATCTTGACCGTTTGGGTCGGGGTCTTGCTGGCGTCGCCCGCCAGCGCCAAGGGAACCTCGAACCCGATCGAAACCATCGAGGACGTCGCCGATGGCATCGACTTTGTCAACAGCGGGTCCGGAAGCACCAACGTCGACGGTCCTCGCGGGACTGCGTGGACAGCCGTCACGCTGGTGAAGGTCACGGCCGGCTCCGATGTGGACTTCCGCGCCGTCGAGACCTTGGTTCGGGCCACGACCGACCACGAGGCCATCGGCGTACCGAAGAACTTCGCCCGGGGCCAGGCGAGCATGGTGAGGTTCGCCACCGCCAACGGTCCGTCGGTGGCGTTCCCTCAGAGTCCGCTGCACGGTGAGAGCTACAGCGGACGGAACGAGCAGAACTACTGCGTTGACCCGATTCCCACCGCGTGCGTCGGCGAACAGCTCGTCCAGTTCCCCGTGACCTCGCTCGACGGCGGCACGATCGACTGGGACGGACTCACCCGGGACTCGAGCGGCCTCCTCGGCTTCCTCGGCGCGGTTGCCGGTGAACTGAGCGGCGGAGCTGGCAGTGACGGGAACGGCGATCTCGTCGTTCCCCTTCCCACGGGAAGCCAGCCATTGCGGATCGGCACGGGCAGTCTCATCGACGGGGTGTTCAGCCCTGCGGCGATCCGGACCTCGATGCACCGATCGACCGGCGCGCACGCCCGACTCGAATCCTCGATCGAGAACCTGGTGATGTTCGACGGACTGAGCTCGTTCCAAGGGGCCGGCCCCGGGAGCCAGACCGTGCAGATCGACGGAAACCTCGCTGACGCGGAGACCAAGCTGGCCAAGGTCGAGCAGATGACCGTCTTGCAGACCGATGCTCTCCTCGATCTCCTCGGTCTCGACTCGTCGCAACTCCCGGACGAAACGCTTGCTCAGCTTGCCGATGCACTGGGCATCCACACGGGTCGCTTCGCGCAGTCGATCGCCGGCGCCGCCAACTGGAAGAGCGTCAAGGAACTGCAAGCGGGCGTTGCCTCCCTGCGCGCGAGCGTTCTCGATGCGGTCGCCACGGGCGCGGCCTGCGACGTGATCGACGACGTGGTGCAGGGGAAGGGTGGCTTCGACCCGTACGAGCGCGCCGAGGGCTTCGGAATCGATCGGCCCGACTGCTTGGGCCTCACCACGGGTGCCGTCGATCGGTTCGTCAACGCCATCCACCAACTGCAGGCCGACCTCAACGCAGCGCTCGTGCGCTCGGTTGGTGAGGAAGCGATTCTGTCGCTCAGTGACCTCTCGGCGAGCGTGAAGGCAACCGCGAGCGTGGCCGACGACGACCTCATGCAAGGCACCGGTGCCGCCGGTGGCATCCAGCGGATCCGCGCCGGCGGCGTCGAGCGAACGATGGACGTCCTCGGTGACGCCGATCTTTGGAACGGCGCCGAGGCTGATCTGAACACCGAGCTCAACGCCGTGCTGGGGATCGTCAGTCCGCTGTTCCACGACGTGGTCCGCGTGCGCCTCATGCCGCGGTTCGTCGAGGAGGCCGTCGTCGAGGGTGACTACCTGCGATCCCACACCGACATGACCCTCATGAAGGTCCTCATTGACCTGCCGAGCGTCGCCGACGTGGAGCAGGCGGCCGCGGCACTCGTGAGCGGTGCCGGCGGGGTGAGTCCGTCCGTCGGCGGAGGCGGCGGGGGAGCCCCAGGGCTCGTCGGTCGACCGGTGGCCGGGCGCGCGGATGTCAGCGATCCCATCGAGATCTCGATCGGTGAGCTCTCCGCCGATGCGTGGCACACCAACCCCGGGCGCACCCTCGACGTGTGCCGCGAGGGTGTCAAGACCTGCAAGAGCGCGATCAACCGCACCAACAGCTGGGACCCGAAGGCCGGTTGGGGGCCGGGCTCGGGGAGTTCGTCGACGAATCTGCCCCGGACCGGAGGCGCATCGGGGAATCTCCCGATCGCGGCCGCTGGGGTCCTCATGAGTGTTGCCGTGACCTTCCGCCGATGCCTCGCCCGAGCCGGGCGACCTGAATAAGGGAACTTGTCGATGCCCCGAATGTTTCGTCTCGTTGCAGTGGCGGTCATGGCAGCAGCGCTCTGCGCCGTCGGCTTACGGCCGGGTGCGGCCTTCGCTGTTTCGTGGGGCGGGCTCCCGGACGACCCCACGGGGACCGTCGATCCCGACACGGCCGACGTCTGTGAACCCGTCGACGGCAAGCGGTTCGTCTGCATGGAGCTTCCGCCGCGGACCCAGGCGTCGACCGGCGATTGGGAGACGCCTGAGGTGTCAGCCTGCATGTACGACGAGATGCTCCAGCTCGTTCCCGGGTTCTACGGAGGTCTGAGCAAGCTCGGGTGCGTGTCCACGCATCACTGGGGATATCTCGGTCTTCCCGGCGCCTGCGTCGCCGTGGGACCGCGCGGAGACCCGTCCGGCTGTGTCAACGCCGACCGTGACTTCGATTACGACCGCGACGGCACCGCTGACGCCACCAACCATTGCCTCATCTGGCTCGCCGGCGAATCCCTCTGCTTCTACGACTGAAACCTGGCCAAACGCCACGAGTCTGCCGCGCTCGTGTGGCTGATGTGGCGCATGTGACCGTAGGAGCAGGATCGTACTAACCTGACGTCGAATCCCTCTGCAAGCCCTTTGAGGGGAGGACGTCGGTGCGTCGGATTTGTCGAGTCATAGGCGTTGTGGGCCTTGTGAGCGCCGCCCTGGCATGGGGGGCGCCGAGCGCCGCCGCCATGGAACGAGCGGCGTGGGTCAGGCCGCCCCGCGAGGTCTGCCCGACCGTCGGCGGGGGCCCGAACGGCGCCCAGCACCCGGTCTGCGCTTCGTGGTGGTTCGGCGAGGGGGACTACCCCGACGCCTCGGCGTGCGTCGGCGATCCGCTCGCTCTCGTTGTCCCCAACACCGCGGGGTTCGACGTCGTGTGTGTGTGGACGGCGGGCGAACAGGCCGACTGGGGCAACCTCCCTGCGGTCTGTTTCTCCGTGCTTGGGCACGTCGGCGAGCCGACCGGGTGTGTGTTGGCCGAACACAACGGCCTGTTCTGTATCTATTGGGTCGCAGGGGATTCCCTGTGCTTCTCGGAATGAGGGGTGGGCGTTCGATGCGCAAGGCTGCGGTAGTTGTGACGATGGTGGCGGCGTTCGGTGCGGTCGCTGGTGGCGCCCGTGCGGACCTCGGGGATCCGGCCCTGCGGGTCGTTGAACGTCAGGCGTGCGGGGAGCACCGGGTGGCGCGTCAGGACCTCGGGACGGTCGACTGCGAGGCCGTCGAGCAGGACGTCGCCAACGTGACCGGGCTCGCGAGGGCGATCGTCGAACAGACCGTCTGCGGTCAGCACACGGTGGCGGACCAAGACCTGGGGACGGTCGATTGCGCCGCCGTGCAACAGGACGTCGAGAACGGGGCGGCCCTCGTCGGGGCGGTGGCGACCGAGTTGGCGTGTACCGAAGGCGGGGCAGACCTCGACTGCGAGGGCTACCGGCACGCCGCCGAGCGGCTCGAGCGCGACACGGCCCGCACCGCCAGCCGCGCCCTCAAGGACGCGGGCCTCTAGGCGCTCGCCCCGCCGGCGAGGATCGCCGCGGCCCGCACCGGGGGCGCGCCGCGGCGTGTGACGAGCGCGTCGACCACCGCTACCAACTCCCGCGGTGCACGATCTCGGAACGTGGACGCCGCGCGCGGGTCGTCGACGAGCCCGAGGGTGCGTCGTCGGGGGATGGATGCCCCAACGCGACGAGGCCGACACAGCGATACGCCGGCGGAATTCGCAGCGCGTCTCGCACCGGTTCCCAGGGGCCGTCGATGCCAAAGAAGAGCGCCCCGAGCCCTTCGTCGACCGCGGCGAGGAGCATGAGCATCGCCGCCATGCCGGCGTCGACGTCCCAATAGGGGACCCACCACGTCTGCTCCTCGGGAGGGATGGCGCCCTTGTCGGCCTCGGCGTAGCGCTCGAGATAGGCGTCCTTGTTGGAGAGCACCAGCACGAGGGTCGGCGCGCGTCGGATCCGGGTGGCCCACGCGTCGTCGTCGACCTCGTCGCCCAGCGTCAGTGCCCAATACCGCTGCGTCTCGTCGGACCCGTTCAGCACGAGGAATTCCGTCCCCTGGGAGTACCCGGCCGAGGGGGCGCGCCGGCCCGCGTCGAGGATGCGATCGAGCACGCCGGCGTCGACGGGACGGTCATCGAACGACCGCACCATCCGGCGTTTTTTCACGACGTCACGGAACTCCACCCGCGCAGCATCGCGCAGGATGTGGTGGTGACGGATACGACCGGATCCTCGCAGCCCCTACGCCGTGATCATCCCCGGAGAATGTCGTCCGCCCATCCCACATCGGGACGAGCCCGACGACGTCCCGCCATCGAGTCGGGGACGTCGATCTCCATGCGCACCAGTGCGCCGCCGAGGGTCTTGCCGAGGGCGTCGGCGCGCAGCGAGCGGGGCCCGCCCCCGCCCAACGCATCGTGGAGGACGAAGTTGAGGGCGCGGACGTTGGCCGCCTCGTAGCGATCCACCCTGCCCTTCACCATGGCGCCGAAGTGCGCCCGCACCCGCTCGACGGTGACCTCGCGGACGATCACCTCGTAGACGTCCTGGTCGTCGGCGAAGAGCGCGACGTTGGCGATGTCGCCCTTGTCGCCGGCGCGGTAGCCGCACAGCTCGCGGAGTGCGATTCGAGCCATCAGACCTCCTCCACCACGACGCGGACGTGGGCGTCCACCAAGTGTCGATCGACCAACGTGGGCCAGATCCCGAGGAGTTCGGTGGGCTTGCCGCTGCCACCGGCGCGCCCCATACCCGTGAATCCGGGCGGTGGCGCGGAGAGCGACATCGGGACCAGCTCGCGCCCGACTCGACCCGCGCTCTCAGCGTCGGAGCAACGCCAGGCGACCCTCACCACGCACTCGGGGGGTTCGCACGCCGGGTCGGCGGGCACGGTGTCGCCGCCGAGTGCGTTGACTCCCCAGTATTCGACGTGCCACTCGTCGACGTCGATGCCGGCCATCTCCACGCGCTTTCGCAGGATGGCCGCAGCGGCCGTCGCCTTCTCGCGCGCGTCGGGCCACGAGAACGCGGCGCGGACTTCGCCCGACCACCCGGCGTGATACGCCACGAGACCCTTGTAAGTGTCGGTGGCGGGCTTCCCCCGGACGCCGCGCACTCGCACGCGATCGTCGCCGAGATCCTCGAACGTCGGGGACGTGAAGTCAGCGACGACGTCGGG
>DATDOY010000113.1:0-22299 GCA_035293045.1 Acidimicrobiia bacterium | reverse complement strand
CGCCCTGGTCACCTCGTTGAGCGACCGCACGCGAAGGTTGCGGAACCGCATGTCGCCTTCCTCGGTCGCCAGTTCGACGACGCGCAGCACCGGCCGGTGCTCCTCCCAATGGTGCATGAAGCCTTCGACGAGTCGCTTCGCAGTGGCGAGCCCATCGGAGCCGCTCCATTCGCCCCGCACGAGATGCGTGAGGTCGGCGATCTCGCGCGAGGCCTCCTCGGCGAGGACGATCACCGCCGCCTCGACGTCGGGGAAGTACTGATAGAAGGTCGCCGGAGACGTGCCGGCGCCGCGGGCGATGTCGACGACCTTCACGTCGCGGTAGGCCCCGTGCCCGAGCATCTCACGCGTGCAGTCGAGCAAGCGCCGACGGGTCGCCTGCCCGCGCCTCCCCGGGACGCGCCCGTCGACCGCGGGCATCTCGGCCGCCGGATCGCCGTCACCGCCGGGAACGGCCCGCAAATGGCGGCCGTCGTCGGCGGGGTCGTCGTGGGACGCGCCGTCGCGAGGGCTCACGCTGTTCCTGCTCCTGCGCCTGCGGTCGCGCGTTCGCGGAGTTCGAACTTCAAGACCTTGCCCGACGCGTTCAACGGAAGGGCGTCGACGACCTCGACCGATCGGGGCACCTTGTAGTTGGCCATGCGATCGCGCGCCCACGCGACGACGCCGTCGGGGTCGATGGTCTCGCCGGTCTTGGCGACGACGAAGGCGACCCCGACCTCTCCGAGGCGGTCGTCGGGTACGCCCACGACCGCCGCTTGGGCGATCTGGGGGTGCGCGAGGAGGAGGCTCTCGATCTCGGCGGGGTACGCGTTGAACCCACCGACGATGAACATGTCCTTCAGCCGGTCGGTGATCCGCAAGTATCCGCGGTCGTCCATGACCCCGATGTCGCCGGTGTGGAGCCAGCCGTCGCGATCGATTGCCTCGGCGGTTTGGTCAGGGTCGTCGAGATAGCCCCGCATCACGTTGTATCCGCGGACGACGACTTCGCCCGGCTCGCCGCGAGGCACTTCCTTCCCCTCGGTATCGACGATCTCCACCTCGACGCCGGGAATCGCCCGACCGGAGGTGGTGGCGATGGTCTCGGGATCGTCGTCGTGGCGGCACATGGTGGCGATGCCGCACGCCTCGGTGAGGCCGTAGCCGGTGATCACGCGCTCGAAGCCGAGCCGATCTCGCATCTCGACGATCAACTCCACCGGGATCACGGCTGCCCCCGTGACCGCGAGGCGCAGCGACGTGAGGTCGTAGGCGTCGAGTCCCGGTGCGTTGAGCATCGCCTGAAACAGGGCGGGTGGCCCGGGGACCATCGAGATGCGGTCGTCGCGGACGCGTTCGAGGACGGCGACGGGATCGAACACCGCGTGGGGGAACATCGTCGCTCCGGTCATCAGGCACGCCAGGATCCCGGCCTTGTAGCCGAAGGCGTGGAAGAACGGATTGACGATGAGGTACCGGTCGCCCTCGCGAAGACCCACCACGTCGGCCCAGTCGGCGAAGGCGCGGACGGTTTGGCCGTGGGTGCACATGGCGCCCTTGGGCATCCCGGTGGTGCCGGACGTGAACAGGATGTCGGACAGGTCGTCGGGTTTCACCGACGCCAGTCTGCGATCCACGTCGACCTCGGTGGCGTCGAGACCGCGCGCGCAGAAGTCGCTCCACGTGATGGTGCCCTCGGGGGCGTCGCCCCGGAGGATGACGATCTCCCCGAGCGACGCGGCGTCGAACCCGCCTTCCTTGAGCAGCCCGACGTAGTCGGTGTCGAGGAACCCTGAGACGGTGAAGAGCATCGTCGCCGCGCTCTGGTCGAGGATGAAGCCCGCCTCGGTGCCCTTGAACCGGGTGTTGAGGGGGACGAGGACGGCGCCGGCGAGGTGCGCGCCGAGCAGGACGACGACCCACTCGTGGATGTTGGGAGCCCAGATGGCGATGCGGTCGCCGCGCTTGGTGCCGGCGACGAGGAACCCGCGGGCCGCCTCACGGACCCGCTGGTAGAGCTCGGCGAAGCTCAGCGTGACGCCCGTTGTGAGCGAGGCGTCGACGATCGCCGGCCGGTCGCCGAACCGCTCGGCGGCGTCGCGCACGAGCTTGGCGGTGGTTCCCCACCGCTCGTCGCCCCGGAGTCCGTCGGTTTCTGACACGGCGTCACAACATAGCCCCCGGCTCGATCGACCTCCCGGCCTGCGGCCCGCCGCCGCTCCGTCGCCTCGACCACGGCCGACCGCGCGTGGACGCTTCGGGGCGTCCGTCCCACGGCCTTGAGTAGGGTGCCCGCCATGGACTACTGGCCGATCGTGCGCGAAGAAAAGACCCGACTGATCGATGAGCTCGAGCCGCTCACCGATGCCCAGTGGGACACGCCAACCCTCTGCGAGGAATGGAGGGTGCGAGACGTGGTCGCCCACATCGCGGCCGGCGCCAACGTGAGCAAGGCCAAGGCCGTGCTCGGGGTGGTCGCCGCTGGGTTCAACGTCAACAAGTACATCGGCCGTGAGGCTCAGCGGCTCGGGACCAAGCCCCGGGCCGAGCTGACGAAGTGGTATCGCGAGTCGATCCCGAGCACGAGCCTGCCGCCGGGGGTCAAGCCGATCGGGATGCTCACCGACGTGGTCGTGCATCGCTCCGACATCATGCGACCGCTGGGGCTGCCGGTTTCGATCGCACCCGACGTCGCGGTGCCCGTCTTGGCCTACCTCCAGGACCAGAAGTTCTTCAAGGCGCCGGCGCGCCGGGCGGGCTTGCGTCTCGTCGCGACCGACTGCGACTGGTCGGTTGGCGACGGCGCTCTGGTGCGCGGCACCGGGGAAGCGCTCGCCTTGATGCTCTCCGGGCGCGGCGCGTCCCTCGACGAGCTCGAAGGCGAGGGTGTCGCCACGTTGAGGGAGCGGCTCAAGGCGTAGGGGAGTACGCCGGTCGGTCATCACCAACCGGGCGTCTGTGGCGCGTTAGCGGGTATATACCCCGCTAACGCGCCACAGACGCAGGGGTTACTCGCGGTCGAGCGAGAGCATGGTGATGGCGTTGCCGCGACACAGCTTGTAGACGATGTCCTGCGGCAGGTGACCCATCAGCTTCTCGCCGACTTCCTTGGTGTTGGGCCAGGTCGAATCGGTGTGGGGGTAATCGGTCTCGAACGTGATGTTGTCCTCACCGACGATCGACAGCGAGTCCACGCCGTGCTTGTCGCGGAAGAAGCAGCCGTACATCTGGCGGTAGTAGTACGACGACGGCGGTTCGGGAATGGCCTCGGCCACGCCACCCCAGGCGCGGTGCTCTTCCCACACGTCGTCGGCCCGCTCGAGGATGTAGGGAATCCACCCGATCTGTCCCTCGCTGTAGGCGAGCCTCAGCGTTGGGTATTTCACGAGGACGCCCGAGAAGAGGAAGTCGGTCATGGACGCCATGGCATTGCCGAAGGCGAGGGTGATCTGCACCGACGCCGGCGCGTCCTGCGACGTGATGGGCATCTGCGACGACGAACCGATGTGCATGCACACGGCGGTGGCGGTCTCCGCGCACACGGCGAAGAACGGGTCCCAGTAGCCGGTGTGGATTGAGGGGAGGTCGAGCTTGGCCGGGATCTCGGAGAACGCCACGGCGTGCACGCCCCGCGCCGCGTTGCGCTGGACTTCGGCGACCGCGAGGTCGACGTCCCAGAGCGGGATGATGCACAGCGGGATGTTCACGCCCTTGGAGTCGGCGCACCACTCGTCGACCATGAAGTCGTTGTAGGCCTGTACGCACAAGAGCGCGAGGTCCTTGTCGGCGGCCTCTTTGAAGGTCTGGCCGCAGAAACGGGGGAAGGTCGGGAAGGGCAGCGAACCGTCGACGTTGTTCATCAGCATGTCGTCGGCGCGGGCCTCGGGCTCGTAGCACCCGGGACGCATCTCGTCGTAGGTGATGGGGGAGAGGGTCATCTCGTCGCGTGAGTACCCCACCGCGGCCACGTGGCGCTTGTGGGGGACGACGAGGTCCTCGTACACCCAGCAGTCGGCGGGAGGCGCGTCGTCGTCCCAATCGATCTGGTACTTCTGGCCCGATCCGAGGTAGGTCATGCCGGCGATCCCGCGACGGACGATGCGGGGGCCGACCTCCCGGTACTTCTCGGGAAGGCGCGACTGCCACGTGTGCGCCGGCTCGACGACGTGGTCGTCGACGCTGATGATCATCGGAATCTCGGCCACGTGTGCCCTCCCGCTCCGTGCTCGACCCCTTGGCGCCAGCCCGCCCGCCGGCCGCTCTCCCTCGGGTGTTCGCGGGGGCGAACGGTTTCTGACGACTCGTCAGAAACCCTACACGTCGCTCCTGGCCCGCCCCTCAACGGCTGCGTCCCCGAACATGAGGCGGGCGAACTTCTCGAGGTCGGGACCGCGGCGCAGCGTGTGTCCGCCGTCGACGGCGATGCACTGGCCGGTGATCCACGACGACTCCGGCCCGAGCAGGAAGCGCACGAGGTTGGCGACATCCTCGACGGTCCCGAGCCGGCGGAGCGGCATCTGATCGAGGTAGTCGGCGACGATCTCCTCGTTGCCGTGCAGCGGAGTGGCCAGTTCGGTCGGCACGAGGCCCGGCCGCACGGCGTTCACGCGCACGTTGGCCATCCCGAGCTCGTCGGCGGCGTTCATCACAAGCGTCTCGAGGCCCGCCTTCGACACCGAGTAGGGCGCCATGTAGCGGTGGGTGAGCGGTCCGGCGATCGACGAGATGCCGACGATCGCTCCACCGCCGGAGCGCGCCATCGCGCCGCCGGCGTGCTTGATGGTCAGGAAGGCGCCATCCAGGTTGACGGCGAGCACGGCTCGCCAGGCGTCGAAGTCCATCGAGGTGACGGGGCTCATCCATCCGGTCCCCGCCGCGGCGACGGCGGCGTCGAGCGCGCCGTCGGGCCCCTCCGCCGTCTTGACCGCGCGGGCGACGTCGTCCTCGACCGCAACGTCGCCGGGCGCGGTGCGGATTTCGCCGTCGCCGTCGACGGCCCGCAACTCCGCGACGCCCTGCTCGAGCCGCTGCTCGGAGCGACCCATGATCGTGACCGTGGCGCCGTCGCGCCGCAGGTGTTTGGCGCAGGCGAGGCCGATTCCCGACCCGCCGCCGGTGACGAGCGCGAAGGTCCCCGTGAGGGGGGCGTCCGATGTCGAAGTGGTGCTCATGACTTGGGAGCCTATGGGAGGCCTGAGGCCGTGCCGGGCGCGTGTGGAACTCTCGGCTCAGGTGGGCGGAAACGTCTTGGCGTGCCGCACCACCGTCGCGTCGTGCGCGTACCCGTTGGATTCCCAAAACGCCTGCGCGACGTCGTTGTCGGCGAGCACGATTCCCTGGATCTTGCGGGCGCCGAAGGATCGCAGCCGCGCCTCGGCCGCCGACACCAAGGTCGTCGCCACCCCGCTACGCCTCCGGTCGGGCCGGACGGCGAGGCGATACACGTGGCCGCGCCAACCGTCCCACGCGGCGACGATCGTGCCGACGAGTTCTCCGCCGTCGTCGAAGGCGAGGATCAACGACCCGCGGTCGCGCTCGAGCAGCGTTCCGACCCCGGCGGCGTCGTCGCTCACGCTCGGGGCGGCCGCGGCCTCCCTCCACAGAGCAAGCACGGCGTGGATGTCGTCGGGTGTCGCGGCACGCAGATTCACGGTTCGCAGTTTCCCACCGCCGGCCTGGGCCCGCTGCCGGTCAGCGCGGCGACCACGCGGCGATGACGTCGTCGCTTTCGATCACGGTGGCGACCAGCGACAGCGTGTGGTCGATCACGTCGGCGGCGTACTCGGGAGGGAATCCGGCGACCGCGTCGCGCGGCAATACGAACTGATACGCCGCGTTGACGGCGTCGAACGCGAAGTCGACCATGCCGATGTTCAGCGACACGCCGATGCCGACGACGGTGGTGACGCCGAGATTGCGCAGCGCGGAGTCGAGCCCGGTGTCGTGCATGGGACCGAGGCCGTGATACCGGCTGAGGACGATGTCGGTCGCTTCGGCCCCGATCTCGGGGAGGAGTGCCACCGACTCCGTGCCTTGGCGCAGGGCGTCGGGCATCTTGGCCATCGCGGAGAAGAGGCGGGCGTTGGTGTTGCCGGCCCTCCGATCGGCGCGGTGGCGGGCGAGGCAGTGGATGACGGGAACTCCGGCCTGGCGAGCGGCGGTCACGAGCCTGCCCATGGCGTCGATGGCCCCCGAGGAGCGCGCCGCGTCGGCGAGTTGGGGGAGCGCGGCAAGATCGCCGATGACGCCGCGCTGGCATTCCTGCGTGACCAGGGCGGTGTGGGACGGGTCGACCAACTCGTTGAGGTTCATCGCCACAGGCGCTGATCCTGCCACGGCGCTACCGTCGGCCCATGTCCAACCTCCGCGTCACCGCTGCGGCGGTCCAGGCCGCACCCGTCTTCCTCGACCGCGAGGCGACCCTCGACAAGGTGGCGGGGCTGGTCAAGGAGGCCGCCGGGAACGGCGCGTCGTTGATCGCCTTCCCCGAGACGTTCGTGCCGGGATATCCCGACTGGGTCTGGCGCACCACGCCGTGGGCCGACGGCCCGTGGTACGAGCGGCTCCACGATCAGTCGGTCGACGTGCCGTCCTCGGCGACGGACGCGCTCGGCCAGATGGCTCGGGATGCCGAGGCCTACCTCTCGATCGGGGTGAACGAGCGGGACGCCGGGACGCTTTACAACACGCAGCTGTGGTTCGGCCCCGACGGATCGTTGCTCGGGCGACACCGCAAGCTGATGCCGACCGGAGGTGAGCGACTCGTGTGGGGCTTCGGCGACGGCTCCCGGCTCGAGGTCTTTGACACGCCCTTCGGGCGCGTTGGCGGGCTCACGTGCTGGGAGAACTACATGCCCCTCGCGCGCGCCGCGCTCTACGGCTTGGGCATCGACGTGTACGTCGCTCCCACGTGGGACAACTCCGACATGTGGGTGCCGTCGATGCGCCACATCGCCAAGGAAGGGCGCATCTATGTGATCGGCGTGACGTTCTGTCTCCGCGGATCCGACATCCCCCGCGACCTGCCCCGCGCCGACGAGCTGTATGGGGGAGACGAGGACTGGCTGGCTCGCGGGAACACGGTGATCTGCGGGCCCGACGGCGAGATCCTCGCCGGCCCCCTCGAGGAGACCGAGGGGATCGTGTACGCGGAGCTCGACATCGACCGGGCCCGGGCCATCCGTCGGCAGTTCGATGCGGTCGGGCACTACGCGCGTCCCGACGTCCTTCGGCTGACCGTCGACCGGCGTGCGCAGTCGGCCGTCGCGTTCACGGACGATCCCTCCGAGCGCGAGGATGAGGCACCCGAGACCTGATCGGGGAAGGTTCCGACCGAGGAGTGGTGCGTGAGCGAAGCGATGGTTCTCGATCGTGTGCGCGAGCTGTTGGCAGGCCATCCTCCTGCGTCGACGCCCGAGGTCGATTTCTGGGGCGCGCAGTTCGATCTCGGGCTGGCGTGGGTGCACTTTCCGGAAGGGTTCGGGGGTCTCGGACTCTCACCGAAGCTCCATTCGGTGGTGTTGCGGGAGCTGCGGGCGGCCAAAGCGCCGATGTCCAACCTGTTGCGCAACGTCATCGGCATGGGCATGGGCGCGCCGACGGTGGTCGCCCACGGCACCGACGCCCAAAAGCAACGCTGGCTCCGCCCCCTCTTCACGGCGCAAGAGGTGTGGTGTCAGTTGTTCTCCGAGCCGGGCGCGGGGTCTGACGTCGCCGGGCTCGCCACGCGCGCCGAGCGCGACGGCGACGAGTGGCTCGTCAACGGCCAGAAGGTGTGGACCACCCTCGCCCACACGGCGAAGTGGGGCATGATCGTCGCCCGCACCGAACCGGACGTCCCCAAGCACCGCGGCCTCACCTATTTCGTGGTGGACATGCACGCGCCGGGGGTCGAAGTGCGGCCCCTCCGCCAGATCACCGGCGAGGCGGAGTTCAACGAGGTCTATTTCACGGACGCGCGCATCCCCGACGACCAACGCCTCGCCGGCGTCGGGGAGGGGTGGAACGTCGCCATCACGACGCTGATGAACGAACGCACCGCCTTGGGCAGCGACGGATCGGAGCGCCGCGGCGCCGGACCGTCCGCGATCGCCGTCAAGCTGTGGAAGGAGTACGGACGCGACGACCCGGTGTTGCGCGACGAGCTGATGCGGTTGTGGGTCGAGGGAGAGGTCATGCGCTTCACCGGCATGCGGGCCTCGGCGAACCGGCGGCAAGGGGTGCCGGGACCGGAGGGATCGGTCGGCAAGTTGGTGTACGCCGAGCACAACAAGCGCGTGCGCAAGCTGTGCATGGCGATCATGGGAGCCGACTCGATGCTCTATCCCGACGGCGGGTACGCCATGCGACGACCCGATGAGGCCTCGTACGAGGCGGGAGGGGACCCGCGCAAGGCGTTCCTGCGGTCTCGGGCCAACACCATCGAGGGTGGGACGTCGGAGATCATGCGCAACATCCTCGGCGAGCGCGTGCTCGGCCTCCCCGGCGAACCGCGCGGTGACAAGGACGTCCCGTGGTCGCAGGTCCCCCGCTCCTGATCCCGCGCCATCCCCTGCGCGTCCCACTGCGGTTCCCGCTCCTGCGCTTCCGTGCTGTTGCGCGGCCGGATGCGGCCGGGATCGCGCACAAGCGACGGTGATCGGTGCTCGCGGCCTCCATTCGTGAGGCGGCGCGCCGGTTCGGGGACCGCCCGCTCCTGATCGACGCGGCCGGCCGGCCGTGGTCGTATGCCGAGGTCGACGCACGTTCCGACGCCGTCGCCGTCGGGATGACCCGCGCCGGGGTTCGTGAGCGGGACGTCGTCGCCCTCACCCTCCCGTCGATACCGGAGTACGTCGTCGCCTACCTCGCCGCGGTGAAGGTCGGAGCGGCGGCCGCGGGCGTCAACACCCGATTGGCGCCGGGAGAGCGGGCCGCGCTCGTCGAGATGGTCGACGCGCGGCTCGTCGTCGAGTCCGCCGACCAAGTCGACGAGCTCGCATCCGTCGCGGGCGACGCCGCGGATCTGGTCGCGCTGCCGGATGACCTCTCCCGTCCCGTCGCCGTCGTCTTCACCTCGGGGACAACGGGGCTTCCGAAGGGTGCCGTCTTCGACGAGGCGCGCATCGCCGCCATCTGCGCGGTCGACGTCGGTCTCGACGCGTGGGACGGCGGCGGCCCGATGTTGGCGTCGACCGAGTTCTGCCACATCGGCTTCACCACCAAGCTGGCGTGGTATCTGCGGCTGGGCGCGACGCAGGTCCTCATGGATCGATGGCGACCCGAAGAAGCCCTCAGGCTCGCCGCCCGCCACCGCATGGCGGCGCTCGGAGGGGTGCCGTCGCAGTTCGCCCTGATGCTGCGGTCACCGGCCTTCGACGACACCGACCTCGGCGCTCTCACGGCCGTGACCCTGGGCGGAGGGCCGGCGTCACCGGCGTTGCGAGCGGAGATCATCGAGCGTTTCGGCGCAGAGCTCTCCGTGCGCTACTCGTCGACGGAGTCCGGCGGATGCGGGACGGGCACGACCTTTGGCGCGACCGACGCCGAGGCGCTGAGCAGCGAAGGGCGGCCGCGAGGACCCATCGAGGTGGCGATTCGCGACGAGGACGGCGCAGGCGCGCCGCCGGGCGAGGTCGGCGAGGTGTGTCTTCGCAGCCCCACCACCATGGTGGGCTACTGGCGCGATCCCGAGGCGACGGCGGCCGCCTTTCATCCCGACGGCTTTCTCCGCACGGGCGACCTCGGCCACCTCGACGACGCCGGATGCCTCCGCCTCGCCGGCCGGGTCAAGGAGATGTACGTGCGCGGGGGATACAACGTCTATCCCGCCCAGGTCGAGGCCGTCCTGTCGCAGCACCCTCAGATCGTTGACGTCGCCGTGGCGCCGCGCGCCGACGAGGTCATGGGGGAGGTCGGCGTGGCGGTGGTCGTGTCGAGCGGGGCGGCGCCGACCATCGAAGCGCTCCGGGAGTTCGCGGCCCCGCATTTGGCGGCGTACAAACTGCCCGAGCACGTCGTCGTCGTGGATGCTCTTCCCTTGACCGCCATGCACAAGCTCGACCGCAGGGCCCTCGAAGCCCTCGCCGCCGAGTCGCCCGGCTGATGGACCTCGCCTTCTCCGCCTCCGACGAGGCGTTCCGGGTCGAGGTGCGCGAGTACCTCGAGGAGCTGCTCACGGGCGAGTTCTCCGCGCTCCGCGGGCTCGGCGGGTCGGGTTCCGAACACGAGGCGTTCGACGAGCGGCTGGTGTGGGAGCGCCGCCTTGCCGCCGACGGATGGATCTGCTTGGGGTGGCCCGTCGAGCACGGTGGTCGCGACCTGCCGCTCACCCAGCAGGTGATCTTCTACGAGGAGTACGCCCGCGCCGACGCGCCGGCCCGCGTCGGGCTCATCGGCGAGGGCCTGCTCGGTCCCACGATCATGGCATTCGGCACCGACGACCAACGGGCGCGGTTCCTCCCCAAGATCCGCGCCGCCGAGGAACTCTGGTGCCAGGGGTACTCCGAGCCCGACGCCGGATCCGACCTCGCCAACGTGAAGACCACAGCGGAGATGGACCCGTCGTCGGGGCGTGCCGGCGAGTGGGTGGTCACCGGCCAAAAGGTGTGGACGAGCCTGGCCACCTGGTCCGACTGGTGTTTCGTGGTGTGCCGGACCGATCGCGACGCGCCGAAGCACAAGGGGATCTCCTATCTCCTCGTGCCCATGCGCCAGGCCGGCGTCGAGATCCGTCCGATCGTCCAGATCACGGGCACGTCGGAGTTCAACGAGGTGTTCTTCGACGGCGCGCGGACGGATGCGTCCAACATCGTGGGCGAGCCCAACGACGGCTGGCGCGTCGCCATGGGGACCCTCGCCTTCGAGCGCGGGACGTTCACCTTCGGGCAACAGATCGGCTTCGAGCGCGAGTTGCGCCTTGTGACCGACCTCGCCGTGCGGACGGGCGCCAGCCGCGACCCGGTGGTCCGACAGCGGCTCGCGGACGCGTGGGTCGGTCTGAAGGTGATGCGCTTCAACGCCATGCGCGTGCTCTCGACCCTCGCCAAGGGCGTCGAGCCGGGGCCTGAGGCGTCGGTGACCAAGCTGGTGTGGTCGGAATGGCACCGTCGCCTCGGCGAGATCGCCATGGACGTGCAGGGCGCCAACTCCATGCTCGACGGCGCGCCGCTCCAGGCAATGTTCCTGTTTTCCCGGTCCGACACGATCTACGCCGGGTCGAGCGAGATCCAGCGAAACCTGGTGGGAGAGCGCGCGCTCGGTCTTCCGCGCGAGCCTTCCCCGTCATGAGCGCTCCTCAGTATCCCGACGGCCACGCCCTTCTCTCGGGGAAGGTGGTGGTGGTGACGGCGGCGGCCGGTGCGGGCATCGGCTTCGCCACCGCGAAGCGGGCGGCGGAGGAGGGCGCCACGGTGGTGGTCTCCGACCTCCACGAGCGACGGTTGCAGGAGGCGGCCGAGGCCATCGGAGCGATCGCGGGCGGCCTCCCCCTCGCGGTGCTCTGTGACGTCACCGTTGAGGAAGACGTCCAGGGTCTCTTTGACGCCGCCATCGCCGCGCACGGGCGCGTCGACGTCGCGGTGAACAACGCCGGGCTCGGCGGGACGGCCAACTTGGTCGACATGGCCGACGAGGACTGGATGCGCGTCCTCGACGTCACGCTCAACGGCGCCATGCGGTGCACGCGCGCGGCGTTGCGCCACATGTGCGAGCGGGGCGAGGGCGTGATCGTCAACAACGCCAGCATCCTCGGGTGGCGCGCCCAGGCCGGTCAGGCGCACTACGCCGCGGCGAAGGCGGGGGTGATGGCGCTCACGCGGTGTGCGGCGATGGAGGCGGCGCCGTTCGGAGTGCGGGTGAATGCGGTGTCGCCGTCGTTCGCCATGCACCCGTTCCTCGAGAAGGTGGTGGCGCAGGAGACGCTCGACGAGTTGCTGGCGCGCGAGGCGTTCGGACGACCCGCCGAACCGTGGGAGGTCGCCAACGTGATCGTCTTCCTCGCCAGCGACTACTCGTCGTACATGACGGGCGAGGTCGTGTCGGTCAGCTCCCAACATCCGTGACCCCATCGACTTGCAGAGTGTGAGTGTCTGCCCGCCTATCGGCGGGCAGACACTCACACATTGCGAGTTGGGCTAGCGGAGTTGCGTGGCGCCGCCGTCGATGCGGATGCGGGCGCCGGTCACGTAGGACCCGGCGTCGGAGACGAGGAAGCGGACGGCGCCGGCGACGTCCTCGGGCGTGCACACCCGCCCTAGCGGCATCGCCGCGTCGAGGGTGCGGATGTCGTCGATCCCCACGGCGCCCTTCACGAGGCGACGACCCATCTCGGTGTCGACGAGCCCGGGCGCTACCACGTTGACCCGGATGCCGTTGACGACCTCCTCCTTGGCGAGGGTCATGGCGAGGGCCTCCTCGGCCGCCTTGGCCATGTTGTAGGGCGCGCCGTACCCGGCCATGTGATCCACGGCGACCGACGAGATGAAGACGATGTCGCCGCGTCCGCGCTCTCGCATCTCGGGGATCACCCGCTGGCAGAGAAGAAACGAGCCCATGGCGTGGACGCCGAGCACCTGCTCGAGTTCGTCGGGGTCGGTGCTCTTGACGGATTTTCCTCGGCTCGCGACGCCGGCGTTGTTGACGAGGATGTCGATCGGGCCGAGATCGGCGGCAACGGCGTCGGTCATGGCCGCCCCCGCGGAGCGATCGGCCACCGACGCCTGGAACGCGGCCGCCCTGCCGCCGGCCGCTTCGATCTCCTTGACGGTTTGGGCCGCTGATTCGCCGTCGCGGTGGTAGTTGACCGCCACCGCGGCGCCGTCCTCGGCCAAGCCGAGGGCGATCGCCCGGCCGATGCCGCGGCCGCCCCCCGTCACCAACGCGACCCGTCCTGTAAGCGTCATGCGCCCAGACTGTCACGACGGCGAAGGTCCGCGTGGTCCGACGACCCACTACGTACCATCCGCGTGGTGGTGGGCCGGCTCGCCGAACTCGCGCTCGTGGGCGTTCTCGCGCTCTCGTCGGTGCTCGCGCAGGCCGACGGATCCTCGGGCGGTGGCTCGGGCGAGGCCCCGCAGGGGCGCCCGAGCGCCGAGGCGCCGAGTGACGGTTCGTCGGGCGGCACGTCCGACACGGGCGACTCGACCTCACCCGTCGGCGACTCGAGTTGCGAAGCGGGGTCGGACTCCGAGTTCCTCGACCCGAACTGCACCGCAGGCGACTCGTTCTCCCCCGAGGACCGGCCGGCGCGCCAGGCCGCGCCGCGCGCCGAGGAGAAGCCGGGTCAGGCCGCGCTCGCCACCCTCGCCGTGCTGTTGTTTCTGATCGTCTTCACGGCGTGGGTCGCCGTCGGCATTCGACGCGGGCGCGGCGGTGCCGGCCCGTGACGAGCCCGGCGAGAGCGGTCCGCGTGCTCGTGGAGCGGCATCCGGGCCCCGCGGCGATGAAGTTCTCGTATGTCTCGGCGTTCGTCGCCTTCGGGCTCATCCGCCACGACGACCGTGTGTGGTCGTACATCTTCGTGATCACGGTGCTGCTCGTCACCGTCGGGTTGATCCACGGCGTCGCGCAGTTCAGCCGGCCCATCACGTGGGCTCTCGCCGTTTCGGGTGCACTCCACATGGCGGGCGGGATCATGCCGTCGTGGCAACGAGGTGCGCCGATCCTCTACGACACCTGGCTCGTCGACGGATTGCTGAAGTACGACCAGTTGGTGCACTTCGTCGGTACCGCCGTCCTGACCGTGGCGGCGTGGGAACTCCTCGCCCACTTCCTCGACTTCGGACGCGCCACGGCGGCCGGCCACGCCGCGCTCGCCGCGATGATGGGCGTCGCGTGCGGGGCGATCAACGAGGTCTACGAGTTCCTGTCCGCGCAGCGGTTCTCGGGGCTGCACATCGGCGGCTTCGACAACATGGGATGGGACCTCGTGTTCAACCTCGCCGGCGCCGCGACCACCGCGGTATTCCTGGGGATCTCACAGGTGCGGCCCGCGACGACGGCGAGTGAGGGTTCCAAACGCGGGCAGCAATGAACGCCTGCGTTCAATCGGGCCCACGTTTGGGCGGGCGCGGTGTCGGTGTCACACCCTCATGTGAACCTGGGGGTTCCCTTCCCCCTCTCTGAACTCTCGACCCGGGGAGGGGACGCCGTGGCTCGAACGCTCACCGCGCTGGCCCGCACGCAGCTCGGGCTCTTCACTCGTGCACAAGCGCACGCACGGGGCCTGAGCTATCCGACGATCCGCCGGCGCGTCGAGTCTCGAGAGTGGGAGGAGATCGAGCCTCACGTGTTCCGCGTGACGGCGGCACCGCCGCTGACGTGGCGGCAGCGACTCATGGCGCTGTCGCTCGCGACCGACGGGATTGCCTCGGGCCGTGCCGCGGGCGCGCTGTTCGGGCTCGTTCCGGAAGGTCCACTCGAGGTGGCCGTCACTCGGGGCCATGCGGGGCGACGACATCGCCGGCCTGAGGTGAGGATCGTCGCCGACCTCTCCGGCGCGGACGTCACCCGCGTCGGCGGGGTCCCGTGCACGAAGCCGGCGCGCACTTTGGTGGACCTGGGAGGCATCCTCCCTCCGGACCAGTTCGAGGAGGCCGTCGACCGGGCCCTCGTCACGGGGGTGGTCAACCGCCAAAGGCTGGAGTCGTGTGCGACCCGACTCCTGACGCCCCGGCGGCCAGGGTGCGCCGCCGTCCTGCGGATCCTCGAGTCTCGCCACCCCGATCTCGAGCGTGCCCGCAACGAGTGGGAGGCGCTGGTGCTCCGGCTCTGTCGTCGTTACGGGCTGCCTGACCCGATCCCGAACTACCGCGTGTGGGTCGGCGGCCAATGGAGGGAGCTCGACGCGGCCTTCCCCGACCAGCGCGTGGTGCTGGAGTTCGATGGCTTCGTGCCCCACTCGGCCCGTCGGGTGTTCGACGACGACCGGGTTCGACAGAACGACCTTGTCGACGAGGGGTGGAAGCCGTTCCGGTTCACGACCACCGCGCTGAAGCGAGCGCCGGCGCGGGCCTTCGCCCCGGTGGTGAGGGCCGTCAAACGTGGGCAGAAATGAACGTCTGCGTTCAATCCGGCCCACGTTCGCCGGCCTCGTCCGCGCTCCGGACGGCGGCCAGGAACGCCGGACGGTCGCCGCCGCCGTCGAGGACGAGGTTGGCGCCGGTGACGAAGCGGGCCAGCGGCGACGCGAGGTAGAGGACGGCGTCGGCGATGTCGTCGGGCTCGCACATTCGCGCGAGGGGAATGGTCTGGCTCACCGCGGCGACGCCGTCGGCCCCGCCGTAGTGCAACTCGGTGTCGGACGTGCGCACCGGCCCGGCCGACACGCAGTTGACCCTCACCTTGGGCGCCCATTCCTGTGCGAGCGACTGGGTGAGGTTGATGAGGCCCGCCTTGGCCGCGCCGTACGCCGCCGAGCCGGGCGACGGGCGCAGGCCGCTGACGCTGGCGATGTTGACGATGACGCCGCCGCCCGCCTGCGCCTGCATGACGACGTTGGCCTGCTGGGCGACGTGAAACGGCGCGAGCAAGTTGAGGCGGATGATCGACTCGTGGAACCGCGGCGAGGCGGTCGCGGCGTCGGCGGGCGGGGAGCCCCCGGCATTGTTGACCAGCACGTCGACGGCGCCGCCGGTCTCGAGCGCGGCGCGTACGACCGCCTCGATCTGCTCCGGCTCGCGAACGTCGGCGGCGACGAAATGCACGCCGGCGGGGAGCGATTCGGGTGCAGTGCGTGAGCACATGGTCACGACGGCACCACGAGCGGCGAACGACTCCGCGATGCGCAGGCCGATGCCACGACTCCCACCCGTGACGATGACGCTCTTGCCGGTGTAGTCGAGGGGGTCGCTCATCTCTCTCCCGAGGTAGCGTGGCGATTCGAATCTAACGCCTCGTCAGGAACTCCCCTCTCATGCCGATCACCACGTCCACACGCGACCGAATCGCCGAGGTGGTCGTCGACGCGCCTCCGGTCAACGCTCTCACCGTCGCCGGTTGGTTCGACCTCGCCGAAAAGGTCACGGCGGCCGGCAACGATCCGGCCGTCACCGCTGTCGTGCTGCGGTCCGAGGGCAAGGGCTTCAACGCCGGCGTCGACATCAAGGAGATGCAGGCGAGTGAGGGGTTCGAAGCCCTCGTGGGCGCCAACCGCGGCTGCTTCGCCGCCTTCAAAGCGGTGTACGAGTGCGCCGTCCCTGTGGTGGCGGCGGTCCACGGGTTCTGTCTCGGCGGGGGAATCGGACTTGTCGGCAACGCCGACGTGATCGTCGCCGCCGACGACGCCTACTTCGGACTCCCCGAAGTCGATCGCGGCGCGCTCGGCGCGGCGACCCACCTCGCCCGGCTCGTCCCGCAGCACAAGATGCGGGCGATGGTGTATCTCGCCGAGAACGCCACCGCCGCCGAGCTCCACGACTTCGGCTCCGTCTACCGCGTCGTGCCTCCCGCCGGGCTTCGCGACGCCGCCCTGGAAGTGGCGACCGCGATCGCGGCCAAGAGCCCGGTGGTCATCCGCGCCGCCAAGCAGTCGCTCAACGGCATCGACCTGTGGGATGTCAACCGCTCCTACCGATACGAGCAGGGCTTCACCTTCGAGCTCAACCTTCTCGGTGAAGGTGACCGCGCCCGGGACGGATTTGTTTCCCGCTCTGAGGGGCCGCTCGGGCCCCAGGTGTCGGGCGACGGCGAGTAGCGGGCGACAGGCGACGCGTGACACCTCGCGACAAGCGGATGACCGAGGACGGCGTCGTCGCGCGGCTTTCCTCGGGGATGACGATCGGCGTCGGGGGGTGGGGGTCACGCCGCAAGCCGATGTCGATCATCCGCGCCATCGCCCGCTCAGACCTGCGCGACCTCACGCTCGTCGCCTATGGCGGACCCGACGTCGGGCTCCTCTGCGCGATGGGCAAGGTCCGCAAGGTCGTCTACTCGTTTGTGTCGCTCGACTCGATCCCCCTCGAGCCTCACTTCCGCAAGGCCCGCGAGGCGGGGGCCATCGAGGTCGAGGAGTACGACGAGGGGATGTTCCTCCTCGGCCTTCAGGCCGCGGCGTGGCGCGTGCCGTTCCTCCCCACCCGCGTCGGCCTCGGCACCGACCTCCTCACCCTCTACCCGGCGCTCAAGACGGTCCGCTCGCCATACGGCCCCTCGGGCGAACCCGCCTCCGACGAAGGCGAGGAGTTGATCGCCATGCCGGCGCTGAAACTCGACGCCGCCATCGTCCACATGAATCGCGGCGACGCGCACGGCAACGGCCAGTATCTCGGCGTCGACCCCTACTTCGACGATCTCTTTCTGTTGGCGGCGGAGCGCCGGTTCATGTCCGTGGAGCAGGTGGTGCCGACGGCCGAACTCGCCACCCTCGGCCCCGTGCAGTCGCTCCGGATCAACCGTCTCATGGTGGACGGCGTGGTCGAGGCGCCCGGTGGCGCGGGATTCACCTCGTGCGCGCCCGACTACGACCGTGACGAGACCCTGCAACAGCGCTACGCCGAGGCCGCCGGCGACGACGATGCGTGGGCGGCGTTCGTCGAGGAGTGGGTCAACGCGTGAGTGCCGTGCGCCGGGCTGACGTGTGCGCGGTGGCGCTCGCCGAGGTGTTCCGCGGCGACGGCGAGATCCTCGCCAACCCGATCGGGAACCTCCCGATGATCGGCGGCCGCCTCGCCCGGGAGACCTTCG
This sequence comes from Acidimicrobiia bacterium, assembly GCA_035293045.1. Lineage (GTDB taxonomy): Bacteria > Actinomycetota > Acidimicrobiia > IMCC26256 > JACPCJ01 > DATDOY01. The sequence continues at coordinate 4,656 of DATDOY010000113.1, read as the reverse complement.
AGCCCGACCTCGTCATGACCGACGGCGAGGCGTTGCTCGTCCAGAACGCGGTGCCGATCGGCGCGGCGGCCGACTCCGCCCCCAAAGTCGTCGAGGCGTGGAATCCGTACCGCGCCATGTTCGACATCGTGTGGTCGGGCCGGCGCCACATCATCATGGGGCCCGTCCAGATCGACCGGCACGGCAACGCCAACATCGCGTGGATCGGCGATGACGCCCAGCGCCCGGCGCGTCAGTTCCTCGGCTTTCGGGGTGGGCCGGGCAACACCATCTCGCACGCCACGTCCTACTGGGTCCCCAACCATTCGCCGCGGGTGTTCGTCGAGAAGGTCGACGTCGTCGTGGGTGTCGGATACGACCGCGCCGCCGCTCTCGGCGCGGCGGGCGCCGACCACGCCATCCCACGAGTCGTGAGCAACCTCGGCGTCTTCGACTTCGAGACCGACGACCGTTCGATGCGGCTCCGCAGCGTCCACCCCGGCGTCACGGTCGACGACGTCCGTGGCGCCACCGGGTTCGTCCTCGCCATAGCGAGCGACGTCGACGAGACCCGCGTTCCCACCGCCGAGGAACAGGGGATCATCGACGCCGTGGATCCGGCGGGGCTGCGGTATCGAGAGGTCCCCGACCCGTGACCGCGGGCGCGCTGCGGACGCCCCTGTGCGATCTCGTGGGCGCCGACGTCCCGATCGTCCAGACCGGCATGGGATGGGTGGCGGGGCCGCGGCTCGTGAGCGCCACGGCCGCCGCCGGCGGGCTCGGGATCCTGGCGTCGGCGACGATGACCCTCGGAGAGCTCGACAAGGCGATCCGCGAGGTGAAGGACCGCACCGACCGTGCGTTCGGCGTCAATCTCCGGGCCGATCAGGACGACGTCGTCGAGCGGATCACGCTGATGGGGGCCGAGGGCGTGCGCGTCGCGTCGTTTGCCAACGCGCCCGGCGAGGCGCTCGTCAAGCGACTGAAAGACGACGGCCTCGTCGTGATTCCAACCATCGGCGCGGCCCGACACGCCGAGAAGTGCGCGGCGTGGGGCGCCGACGCCGTGATCGCACAAGGCCACGAGGGGGGCGGCCACACCGGCCCCATCCCCACGTCGCTCCTCGTCCCAGCGGTGGTCGACGCCGTCGACATCCCGGTGATCGCAGCGGGCGGGTTCTTCGACGGGCGAGGCCTCGTCGCCGCCCTCGCCTATGGGGCGGCGGGCATCGCCATGGGGACGAGATTTCTCCTCACCCGGGAATCGACGGTCCCCGATGCCGTCAAGGCCGTGTACCTCGCCACCGCGCCGACCGGCACCGTCGTCACCGAGGCCATCGACGGCGCGCCGCAGCGGGTCATTCGCACCGAGGTGATCGACCGCATCGCCCGGGGCGGACGGGTCGCGGGCCTTCCGCGGGCGGCATGGAACGCGTGGAGATTCCGCAAACTCACTGGCACGACCATGCGGGCGCTCCTGCGGGAGGGGCGCGCCATGCGCAAGGGGGCCGATCTCTCGTGGTCGCAGGTGGCGATGGCCGCCAACGCTCCGATGCTGACGCGTGCGACGATGGTGGACGGGCGGCTCGAGTCGGGGATCCTGCCGACTGGACAAGTGGTCGGGCTCATCGATGAACTCCCGACCGTGGGCGACGTGATCGCCCAGATCATGGAAGAGGCGCGGGCCACGCTGGCGCGGTTGCACGCCATCGACGAAGGGGAGCGGACATGACCACCACAGCGCGCGTCCCTGCGATCGAAGGGTGGTTCACGCTCGACGACGCCGCGCCGCGACTGCTCGGGCTCAAGTGCGGTGAGTGCGGCACGGTCGTCTTTCCCCCGAGGGCGCTGGCCTGTCCCAATCCGGCGTGTCCGGCGACGGACCTCGCGTCGGTCGAGCTCTCGCGCACCGGCACGGTGTGGTCGTACACCGTGAACCACTACGCGCCACCCGAGCCGTACATGTCGCCGGATCCGTTCGTGCCCTACGCGGTGGCGGCGGTCGAGTTGGCCGACGAACAGATCGTCGTGCTCGGCCAGGTGGCGGGGGACCCGTCGACCCTCGCCGTGGGGGCCCCCGTCGAGGTGGTGCTCGACACGCTGTTCGAAGACGGCGAGGGTGAGCACGTGGTGTGGAAGTGGAAGGTCGTCGCGGGGGAGGCCGGAGCATGAGCGTCGACCAGGTGGTCGTCCTCGGCGTCGGCATGCATCCGTGGGGAAAGTGGGGCGCCAATTTCGCCGAGTACGGCGTGGTCGCCGCCCGCGCCGCGCTCGAGGACGCCGGCGTGAGCTGGCCGGAGATCGAGTTCGTGGCCGGCGCCGAGACCGTCCGCAACGGGTATCCCGGTTATGTGGCGGGCTCGACCATCGCGCAGGCGCTCGGATGGAACGGCGCCCAGGTGTCGACCTCGTACGGCGCGTGCGCGTCGGGGTCGATGGCGCTCGACGCGGCCCGGTCGCGGATCCTCGCCGGCGTCTGCGAAGTGGCGCTCGTCGTCGGCGCCGACACAACGCCGAAGGGATTCCTCGCGCCCAACAAAGGCGAGCGGGGCGATGACCCCGACTGGCTCCGCTTCCGACTGCTCGGCGCGACCAACCCCACGTATTTCGGGCTGTACGCCCGTCGCCGCATGGAGCTGTTCGGCGCCACGGTCGAGGATTTCGCGCAGGTCAAGGTGAAGAACGCCCGCCACGGCCTCGCCAACCCGAACGCGCGGTATCGCAAGGAAGTGTCGGTCGACGAAGTGCGGGAGTCGCCGGTGGTGTCCGACCCGCTCCGTCTGCTCGACATTTGCGCGACCTCCGACGGCGCGGCGGCGCTCGTGGTGTGTTCGACGGAGTTCGCGCAGCGCCGGGGGGTCGCCGACCCGGTGCGGGTGGCGGCCGTGTCGACCGTCACGCCGAAGTTCCCCAACGCGGTGATCGAGATGCCGAACTTCGCCACCGACTCGGCGGTCGCCGTGCCGCCCGCGCCGGTGAGCTTCCGCGACTCGATCGCGCGCACGGCGTACGAGCAGGCGGGGATCGGGCCCGAGGACGTCGACGTCGCCGAGGTGTACGACCTGTCGACGGCGCTCGAGCTCGACTGGTACGAGAACCTCGACCTGTGTGCCCAAGGCGACGCCGAGCGCCTCTTGCGCGACGGCACGACGACCCTCGGCGGGCGTGTCCCGGTCAACCCGTCGGGCGGCTTGGGATGTTTTGGTGAGGCGGTGCCGGCGCAGGCCATCGCCCAGGTCTGCGAGTTGACCTGGCAGCTGCGGGGCCAGGCCGAAGGACGCCAGGTCGAGGGTGCCCGGGTCGGGGTGACGGCCAACCAGGGCCTCTTCGGCCACGGCAGCTCGGTCGTCCTCGTCCGCTGAAGACCATCAGAGTGTGAGTGTCTGCCCGGCTCACGCCGGGCAGACACTCACACTGTGTGAGGGACCCCATGGATCTTGGATACACGAAGGAAGACGAGGCGTTTCGGGCTGAGGCTCGCGAGTGGCTCGCCGCGCACGTCGCGCCGTACCGCGCCGTGTCGTCGAACACCCGTGACGGCTTCGCCCGTTTGCGCGAGTGGGACCGCCTCCTCTTCAACGCCGGATGGTCGGTGGTGTCGTGGCCGCGCGAGTACGGCGGTCGCGAGGCGTCGCTCTGGCAGTGGCTGATCTTCGAGGAGGAGTACTGGGCGGCCGGTGCCCCGCAGCGCAACAGCCAGAACGGAATTTCGCTGTTGGCCCCGACGCTGTTCGAGTTCGGCACCGACGAGCAGCGTGACCGGATCCTCCCCAAGATGGCCAGCGGCGAAGAGGTGTGGGCGCAGGGCTGGTCGGAGCCCAATGCCGGATCCGACCTCGCCGGCATTCAAAGCCGCGCCGAACGCGCCACGGACGACGGGCAAGACGGCTGGCGCCTGACCGGTCAGAAGACGTGGTGCTCGCGCGGCGCGTTCTGCGATCGCCTGTTCGGGCTCTTCCGCTCGGATCCCGCGGCCGAGCGCCATCGCGGATTGACCTACCTCATGGCCGACCTCCACGCCGACGGCGTCGACGTACGGCCCGTCCGTGTCCTCGACGGCGAGGAGGGGTTCGCCGAGGTGTTCTTCGACGGCGCCTTCGTCTCCGACGCCGACGTCATCGGCGAGGCTCACCAAGGATGGAGCGTCGCCATGGCGACGGCGTCGTCGGAGCGGGGTCTCACGCTCCGGAGTCCCGGCCGGTTCCTGGCCACGGCCGAGCGTCTTCTCGACCTGTGGCGCGAGCTCGGTGACCGGAGTGACCCCGTGCTCGCCGACCAGGTGACCGGCGCGTGGATGGACGCCCAGGCGTATCAGCTGTTCACACAGTGGGCCGTGACCGGAATCGTCAGCGGCCCCGACCGCAGGATGGGCGCGGAGGCGAGTCTCAACAAGGTGTGGTGGTCGGACCTCGACATCTCGCTCCATGAGGCCGCCCTCGCGCTGCTCGGCGATGAGGCATCGCTCGAGACGGACTGGATGCGCGGGTATGAGTTCGCCCTCGCCGGCCCGATCTATGCCGGGACCAACGAGATCCAGCGGAACGTGATCGCTCAGCGGCTTCTCGGGCTACCCCGGACATGAACTTCTCCTTCTCCGACGATCAGCTGGCGTTTCGCGACGCCGTGCGGACGCTGCTGGACAAGGAGTGCTCGCCCGAGGCCGTGCGCGCCGCGTGG
>DATDOY010000112.1:0-37629 GCA_035293045.1 Acidimicrobiia bacterium | reverse complement strand
CGTTGGGCGTCGACACGACGGGGTTTCCCGCCGCCGTGATGAGGGCGCGGACCTGGGCGTCGCCGGGCGTCTCGATCTCGTCGGCGAGGGTCGCCACCGGCAGCTCGCCGTTGCGCTCGGGGTAACCCTTGACCCGACTGGCCCACCGGCCCATCCGATACCCGCGCCCGCCCGCGACGCTGCGGCGCGGCGCGTGCGCCGGTGACGCGAACATGGCGCCCCCGGGACGGTCGAGGTTGCCGGTGAGCGCGTTGACCACGTCGACGAGCCATGAGCCGAGCGTGCCGAACTCCACCGTGCACGTGCCGATGCGTCCGTAGACGGCGGCGGTCGGCGCACCCGCCAGCTCACGGGCGAGCCGCCGGATCGTCTCGGCGTCGACGCCGCACACTGGCGCCACCCGCTCCGGTGCAAAGGCAGCGGCGAGACGCTCGATCTCGTCGATCCCGCTCACGTGCGCGGCGAGCGCGCCGACGTCGACCAGGCCCTCGTCGAACAGGGTGTGCACGATCCCGAAGAGCAACAGCGGGTCGGCGCCGGGGCGGATGAAGACGTGCTCGTCGGCGTGGTCAGCCGTCTTCGATCGCCGCGGGTCGACCACGACGACCTTGCCGCCCCGGGCCTGGATCGCCTCGACCCGGCCGGGGAAGTCGGGGGCGGTGCAGAGGCTGCCGTTGCTCTCCCACGGGTTGGCGCCCAGCATCATCAGGTAATCGGTGCGATCGAGGTCGGGCACCGGGATCGTGAGCGGGTGGCCGAACATGAGGCCCGCGCTCACATGCTTGGGCATCTGGTCGACGGTGCTGGCCGAGAACACGTTCTTGGTGCGCAGCCCCTTCAGCAGGCCGCGCAGGTAGATCGCGCCGAGGTTGTGGGCGTTGGGGTTCCCGACGTAGGCCCCCACCGCGTCCGGTCCGTGCTCCGCCGCGATCGGAAGAAGGCGCGCCTCGATCTCCTCGAACGCCTCGGCCCAGGTGGCCTCGACGAAGACGCCGTCCCGCTTGATGAGCGGGGTCCGCACGACGTCGGGGTCTTCGTGCAGTTGCTTGAGCGTGGAGCCCTTCGGGCAGATGAAGCCGTGGCTGAACACGTCGTCGCGGTCGCCGCGAATGCGCACGACCTGATCGCCCTTTACCGAAATCTCGAGCCCGCAGGTCGCCTCACACAGAGGGCACGTACGGAACACCGTTCGCTGGCCGTTCTCACTCATCCTCGCCCCTCTCCCTTGGCGCGCGCCCCCCGTTCGTGTGTGAGTGCCTGCCCGCCCATGGGCGGGCAGGCACTCACACACGCGGAAGAGGAGCGCGGTGGTGTTGTCAGACGATCTTGGTGCCGTGCCCTTCCCAGTATTGGTCGCGCAACAGCCGCTTGTAGAGCTTCCCGGTCGGGTGACGGGGCAGCTCCTCCATGAAGTCGATCGAACGCGGGCACTTCACGTCGGCGAGGTGCTCGCGACAAAACGCCATCAGCTCCCGCGCCAGCGCGTCGTCGGCGTCGGCCATGGACACGGGCTGCACCACCGCCTTTACCTCTTCCCCGAAGTCCTCGTTGGGGATCCCGAAGACGGCGACGTCCATCACCTTCGGATGCGTCACGAGGAGGTTCTCCGCCTCCTGCGGGTACACATTCACGCCCCCGCTGATGATCATGAAGTCCTTGCGGTCGGTCAGGTAGACGAAGCCGTCCTCGTCGACCCGGCCTACGTCCCCGAGCGTCGACCACCGGGGATTCTTGGGGTGGCGCGACCGCTTCGTCTTCTCAGGATCGTTGTGATACTCGAAGATCCCGGTCGTCTCGTCGGCGGGGGCGAAGTACACGACGCCCACCTCTCCGGTCGGCAGCTCGTCACCCGTCTCCTCGTCGCAGATGTGCACCGTCCCGATGAGCGGCTTGCCGACAGTCCCCTTGTGCGCAAGCCACTCCTCCGAGTTACACGCGACGAACCCGTTGCCCTCGGTTGCCGCGTAGTACTCGTTGATGACCGGTCCCCACCACTCGATCATCTCCTCTTTCACCTGCACCGGGCACGGCGCGGCGGCGTGAATCGCGCACTGCAACGACGCCACGTCGAACTTCTCGCGCTCCTCCTTGGGCAGCTTGAGCAACCGCACGAACATCGAGGGGACGACTTGGGTGTGCGTGACGCCGTGGTCACCGATCAGGCGCAGGTAGTCGACGGCGTCGAACTTCTCCATCACCACAACGGTGCCGCCGAGGCGCTGGAACTCCCGGGTGAAGCGCAGCGGGGCGGCGTGGTACAGCGGCGCAGGCGAGAGATAGGTGTGGTCGGCGGTGGCGCCGTAGAGCGCCTGCAGCAGGAAGGTCACCGAGTGGTCGGTGCCCCACGGCTTGGGCTCGAACGCCGGCTTCACGCCCTTGGGGCGCCCCGTGGTGCCCGACGAATACAGCATGTCGTCGCCTTCAACCTCGTCGGCGATCGGATCGGCGGGCTGGGCGGCCACGGCATCCTCGTACGCGTCGAAGCCGTCGACCGTCCCGTCGATCATGAGGAACGCCTGGACGCCCTTCGCCGTCTTCGGCAACGCCGCGACGCGATCGGAGAGCGCCCTCGACGAGATGAAGACCTTCGCGCCGCAGTCGCCGACGATGTAGTCGAGCTCCTCGGCGGTGAGCCGCGTGCTGGTCGCCGTGTAGAGCAGGCCCGACCGCTGCGCCCCCCAGATCACTTCGTGGAACCGCGGGCTGTTCTCGAGACAGAAGGCGATGTGGTCGCCGGGCTTGAGTCGAAGCGAGCGGAACAGCTGCGCGAGACGGTTCGATCGCTCGTCGAGCTGGGCGTAGGTGACGGCCTCGCCGGTGCCCCCCATGACGATGGCGGGCTTGTCGGGCGAAGCAACAGCATGTTGTGCGATGTCCATGAAGCGTGAGCCTACAGAAGCGCGCCGAGCACACTCCTGGCCGGGCGGAGCGCCTCATCGGCGGCGTCCTGCAGGCTCATCATGCGGCGGAACCCGATGATCCGCCCGACGGCGACCCTCACGCTCTCGCCCACGAGCCGCTGCACTTCCTCGGCGCCGCTGATCGGACTGGTGCGCGTCGGCGACACGTGTCCGTCGAGTCCGACCTCGCTGGCAATGGCGTCGATGCGCTCAGCGTGGAACGGGTCGGACACGAGCACGACCTCGGTGATCCCGCGCTCACGCAGGAACCGAGCGGACGCCGCCAAGGACTCCCACGAGTTGCGGCCGGAAGTCTCCCGCAAAATGTCGTGATCGGGGACGCCGAGGGTGTGGAGGTAGTCGGCCCCCGCCGTGGCCTCGGAGAACCGATCACCCTCCGCCTTGCCGCCGGTGACGACGACCACGGGAGCGATCCCTTCCTGGTAGAGATGCGCGGCGTGGTCCAGCCGCGCCTCGAAGACCGGCGACGGCCGTCCGTCGTATTGCGCCGCGCCGAGCACGACGATCGCCTGCGCCGGCTGCGCGCCGTCCTCACGAGACGCCATCCACACCTGCACGAACACCACCGCCACGTAGAGAAAGGTGGCGGTGAAGACGAGAAGGACGAGTTGGATCAGCAGATGTAGCCGCAGGACCCAGCGAAACGGCGCCAGGACGAGGGTCACGACGGGCCGAGTCGGCTCCGGGCAGCTCGCAGTCGCGCCACCGTCGCGTCCCGCCCCAGCACTTCGAGCGATTCGAACAGCGGCGGTCCCACGCTCTTGCCGGTGACGGCCACCCGCACGGGCGCTTGCGCTTTGGCGAGCTTGAGGCCGAGTCGCTCGCCGATGGCGGCGAGGACTTCGTGCAGGCGACCGGAGTTCCACCCAGCGGCGTCGACGCCCTCGAACTCGGCGATCGCCGCGTCGAGCACTTCCGCGGCGGGTCCCTGCATGGCCTTGTCCCAGGACGCGGGGTCGATCTCAGGCTCGTCGCGATACAAGAACTCGACCATTTCCCCCGCGTCGGCGAACGTGACGCACCGCTCCTGGACGAGCGGCGCGAGGGTCCGGAAGCGATCGTCGATGGCGAACGGCAGGAAACGCGCGACCCCTTCGACGAACGCATCGAGGTCGAGGGCGCGGAGATATTCGCCGTTGAAATGGTCGAGCTTCTTGGCGTCGAAGAAGGCACCTGACTTGGTGACGTCGGCGAGCTCGAACAATTCGACGATCTCGCCCATCGGTCGGATCTCGACGCCGTCGGGTGGGCCCCATCCGAGGGTGGCGAGAAAATTGGTGAACGCCGCGGGCAGATAGCCGCGCTCGCGGTACTCGTTGACGCCCACGGAGTGACGCCGCTTGGACAGCTTCTTGCGGCCCTCGTCCACCAGGAGCGGCAGGTGGGCGTAGACGGGGAGGTCGTGGCCGAGCGCCTGCATCACGAGGAGCTGCTTGGGCACCGTGTTGAGAAGGTCCTCGCCGCGGATCACGTGGGTGACCCGCATGTCGAGGTCGTCGACCGCGTTGGCCAGCAGGAAGATGGCGCTTCCATCGGCGCGCTGGATGACGAAGTCGACGACGTCGGCTGCGGGGAAACTCACGTGACCCCGGATCACGTCGTCGAATGCGACCTCGCCGTCGTCGGGCGTGCGGAACCGCACCGCGGTGGACGTGGCTGCCGGCAGCTCCCGGTCGCGGCAGAACCCGTCGTATCCCGGGGTCTTGCGCCCGGCGGCCTGGGCGCGGGCATCCACGTCCTCGGTCGTGCAGTCGCACCGGTAGGCCGACCCGTTCGCGAGCAGTTTGTCGACGGCCGCGGTGTAAAGGTCAGCCCGCTCCGACTGGCGGTACGGGCCCTCGTCCCATTCGGTCCCGAGCCACCGGAGCGTGTCCAGCACTTGGTCGACCAGCTCCGGCCGCGCCGTGGCGGCGTCGGTGTCCTCGATGCGCAGGATGAACGTCCCGCCGGTCTTGCGGGCGTGGATCCAGTTGAACAGCGCGGTGCGGGCGCTGCCCACGTGGAGGTTGCCGGACGGTGCGGGCGAGAACCGAACCCGTGGCGCCTCCGCCCCGTCGCTCGCCACCGGAGTCAAAGGTCGAACAGGTCGCGCCAGGTGCCGAGCCGTTCGCGCACCTCGGCCGGAGCGAGTCGCAGCGCCGCTCCCTTGACCGCGTTCACGAGATGCAGCTTCTCGGCGTATTCATGGCTGGCGCCCGAAACATGGAGGACGCGCCACTCGATGAGGTCGGCTGGTGCACCGCCGAGGTAACCGAGGATGGTGAGGCCGAACTCGACGTCGAGGCCCATCGGCGCCCGGCCAAACGTCGCGGCGCGGCGCATCGCGATGCCCGTGGCGGCCGCGACGATGTCGGCCTCGTGTTCGTGCGGCGCCGGCTCGATACGGGAGGTGAAGCGCTCGGCGAGCACGAGCGCGTACCCGAGGTCGGGGCCGGGACTCCCGAACATGTGGCCCAACGGTTGGCCGTCTCGCACCACATCACCGGGCCGGCCGGCCACAAACGAACGCGACGGGGGCATCGGCGTCCCCGAGCGGGGGCGGTCGACGAGCTTCGGCTTCACGTGGGGATCGACCGCCACTGCTGTTACTCCTTCGCCGCGTTGGCCAGGTCTTCGGCCCGACCCGCGAGGGCCAGGTCCTTGTCGGTCACGCCGCCCTCGCTGTGGGTGGAGAGCGCGACGAGAACACGGTTGTAGCGGATGTCGATGTCCGGGTGGTGATTGGCCTCCTCGGCGGCGTCGGCCAGCAGGTTCACGAACGCGATCGCCACCGGAAAGGTGTCGAACTGGAAGTCCTTGCGGATCTCCCCGCCGTCCGATCCGCCGATGAGCTCCCAGCCCGAGGCCAGTCCGGCGCGGATGTCGTCGTCGCTCAAAATCCCCATGCCGCAATTCTCCCCACCGCCGGCCCCGACCACCTAATCCGCGTTGGCTCGACGTCAGATCTCGGCGTCGATCCGCTCGGCGAGGTAGCGCTCGACGTCCGGCGTCTCGGCCTCGAGCACGTGCCGCACCCACGCCTCCCGCTCGAACGCCATCACCGCGAGATCCCACACGCAGGCCGCCGCCTCGTCGGGGCCGGCCGGCGCGAGGGCCGTCGGATCTTCCACCGGCGAGATGAGAACCTGGTGGTGCAGCTCGTTCTCGTCGGCCCACCAGTCGACGAACACGAAGCAGCTCCCCCGCCCGTCGTGGACGCCGAGGAACCCCGCGCCATAGCGGCCGTTCCCGACGGCGGGCAACGGGAGGATGTCCCGGGCGGCCGCTTCGGCGGCCTCGACGAGCTCGGGTCGGGCCGAGTCGCCGGCGTAGGCGATGCCGATGACCTTCAGGCGCCACCCGTCGTGTTCCAACACCCTGAGAAACCGGGCCCGGCGACGGCGAAACGGCTCGAGGAGTTCGACGGTCACCGCCGATCAAAGTACAACGTCGGAATGATCGAGACCCAGGGGCTTACCCACATCCACCTCCGCGTCGCCGATCTCGAGCGGTCGCTGCGGTTCTACCAAGAGGTGTTCGGGATGGAGGAGATGTTCCGCGAGGACGACCTCGTGTTTCTCCGCACGCCGGGCAGCGCGGACACGATCACCCTCAACCCCTACGACGACGAGGGGTTGGCCGGCCAAAGCGGAGGCATCGAGCATTTCGGATTCCGGCTGGCGGAGGGCGTTTCGATCGACGACGCGGTGACCGCAGTCGAGGCGGCGGGCGGGAAGCTCCTTCGCCGCGGGGAACACGCGCCAGGGGTGCCGTTCGCGTACCTGGCCGATCCCGACGGCTACGTGATCGAGTTCTGATCCTCCGAAGCCCCCGAGCCGCCGATGATGGCGGGTCAGGCGTCCTCGGGCTCGCCCGCGGGGTCGCGGTCGGATTCGGCGCGCTGGAGTCCGAAGACGATCGAGTCCGACAGCGCCTGCCACGACGCCTCGATGATGTTGTCGGACACCCCGATGGTCGACCAGTCGTTGTCACCATCGGTCGAGTCGAGCAGGACGCGCGTGACGGCGCCCGTGCCCTTGTGAGTGTCGAGCACACGCACCTTGTAGTCGGTCAGGTGGATCCGATCGAGCGATGGGTGCGCCAGGCCGATGGCCTTGCGCAGGGCCTGGTCGAGCGCGTGCACCGGGCCGTTCCCCTCCGCGGTGGCGATCACTCGCTCGCCGGCCGCGTGCACCTTGATGGTGGCCTCGGTGGTCACTTCGCCGTCCGCCCGCTTCTCGGTCGTCACCCGGAAGCTCTCGAGCCGAAAGAAGTCCTGCTCCCATCCCGTGGCGCGCCGCAGGAGCAACTCGAAGCTGCCGTCGGCGGCCTCGAAGTGATACCCGCGGTGCTCGAGGTTCTTCAGCGTCTCGAGCACGTCGGCGAGGGTCTTGCCGTCGAGTTCGACGCCCATCTCGTCGGCGCGGAGTTGCACGGTCGAACGACCGGCGAGTTCGGAGACCACGAAGCGGGTCAGGTTGCCGACAGCGTCGGGCTCGACGTGCTCGTACGCGTCGCTGGCCCGGGCGATCGCGCTCGTGTGCAGCCCCGCCTTGTGCGCGAAGGCGGACGACCCGACGAACGGCTGCTGCGGGTCCATCGTCAGGTTGACGATCTCGGCGATGTGGTGCGCCACCGGCGTCAGGCGTTCGAGCCGATCACGCGGGATCGTCTCGACGCCCATCTTCAGCGTGAGGTCGGGGATGATCGAGCAGAGGTTGGCGTTGCCGGTGCGCTCGCCGTACCCGTTGATGCATCCCTGCACTTGGAACACCCCGTGCCGGACGGCGGCCAGCGCGTTGGCCACCGCACAGTTCGCGTCGTTGTGGAAGTGGCACCCGAGGAGGGCGTCAGGAAAGGCCAGCCGGATTTCGGCGACGATGGCTTCGACCTCGTGCGGCAACGTCCCGCCGTTGGTGTCGCACAGCACGAGTCGGTCGGCGCCTTCTTCAGCGCCGGCCTCGAGGACGCGGCTGGCGAACTCCGGATTGCGCTTGAACCCGTCGAAGAAGTGCTCGGCGTCCAAAAAGACGTCGAGGCCCTTGCCCTTGAGGTAGGCGACCGAGTCACGCACCATCGCCACGGCCTCGTCGAGCGTGGTGTTGAGCGCCTCGGTCACGTGGTAGTCCCACGACTTGGCGACGATGCACACCGTCTGCGTGTTGGCCTTGACCAGATTGCGAAGGTTGTCGTCGTCGTCGGCGACGCCGCTGGCGCGACGGGTCGCGCCGAAGGCCACGAGTTGGCTGATCTCGAGGTTCAGCTCGCCGGGAGCCCGGGCGAAGAACTCGTCGTCCTTGGGGTTCGCGCCGGGCCAGCCGCCTTCGATGTAGCTCACCCCGAGTTGGTCGAGCTGGCGGGCGACGCGCAGCTTGTCCTCGACCGTGAGGCTCAGACCCTCGCGCTGCGATCCGTCGCGCAGCGTCGTGTCATAGATCTCGCATCGCTGACCGGCCGACGTTCCGTGGGCTCCTCCCGGAGCCGGGGCCCCTGCCCCGGTTCGCGCCGTGGGGTTGTCAGACGCGGACATACTCGAGCCAACTCTTGTACTGCTCGACCTCGCCCCGCACCGTGGCGAAGAAGGTCTCTTGGAGCTTGCGGGTGATCTCGCCCGGCTCGCCCACGACGCGATCGTCGACCTCGCGAATCGGCACCACCTCGGCGGCGGTCCCGGTGAGGAACGCCTCGTCGGCGATGTAAAGGTCGCTGCGGAGGATGTTCTCCTCCCGCACCTCGTAGCCCATGTCGCGCGCGATCACCATGACCGAGTCGCGCGTGATGCCGTCGAGGGCGCCCGAAGAGAGTGGAGGCGTCAACAACACGCCGTCTTTGATCACGAAGATGTTCTCGCCGGTGCATTCGGACACGTAGCCGTCGGGGTTGAGGAGGATGGCCTCGTCGTACCCCGCCTTGATGGCCTCGACCTTGGCGAGGATCGAGTTGATGTAGATGCCGGTGCCCTTGGCCGCCGGCGGGTTGACGTTGGGATCCTGCCGGCGCCACGAGCTGATCTTCATGCGCACGCCGTGCTTGATCCCCTCCTCGCCGAGGTAGGTGCCCCAGGGCCACACCGCCACCGACACGTTGACCGGACTGCCCATCGGGTTGAGACCCATCTCGCCGTACCCGAGGTAGACGAGCGGACGGATGTAGCAGCTCTCGACGTTGTTCACCCGGACGGTCTCTTTGACGGCGTCGACGAGCTGCTGGACCGAGAACGGAATCTCGATCATCAGCATCTTGCACGACTCGAACAGTCGCTCGATGTGATCCGTGAGGCGAAAGACCGCGGGTCCGTCGGCCGTCTCGTACGCGCGGATGCCCTCGAACGCTCCCGACCCGTAGTGGAGGCTGTGGGTCAGCACGTGGATCTGGGCGTCGTCCCAGTCCACGAGCTCGCCGTCCATCCAGATCTTCGAAACCTTGTCGAGTGGCATGTCGCTTCTCCCGCTCCGGGGGCCGCTCGGGCCCCGTCTCCCGCTCCGGGGGCCGCTCGGGCCCCGGTACTTGTCTCAGCTAGAGGCGCGCCACGTGCTCCGCCACGAGGTCGCCGAGTTCTGATGTCGAGTGTCGCATGGTGGTGGCGTCCTTTCCTGCCGATCTGCCGTCGCCGACGGGCGCCAGCTTCTCCAGTGTCGCCCCCACCGCCTGCTCGATCTTGCGGGCGGCGTCGTATTCCCCGAGGTGATCGAGCATGAGGGCGGCCGAGAGAATGGCCGCCAAGGGGTTGGCGGTCCCCGTGCCGGCGATGTCGGGTGCCGAGCCGTGCACCGGCTCGAAGACGCTCGGCGATTCGCGTGTCGGGTTGAGGTTCCCGCTCGCGGCGAGGCCCATCCCCCCGGCGATGGCGGCGCCGAGGTCGGTGAGGATGTCGCCGAAAAGATTGTCGGTGACGATCACGTCGAAGCGCTCGGGCTGCTCCACCATGTAGAGGCACGCGGCGTCGACGTGCGCGTAGTCGAAGGTGACGTTGGGATACTCGGCCGCGACGGCGCGGGTCGTGCGCATCCACAAGTCGCCCGCGAACGTGAGCACGTTGGTCTTGTGACAAAGGGTCACGCGGCGCCGCGCCCGGGTACCAGCGACGTTGAACGCGTACCGGACGCAACGCTCCACGCCGACTCGGGTGTTCAGCGAACCCTGGCTCGCCACTTCGTGCGGGGTGTTGGGACGGAGCACGCCGCCCTCTCCCAGGTAGGCCCCTTCGGTGTTCTCGCGCACGACCACCATGTCGATGTCGTCGGGCCCTTTCCCGGTGAGCGCCCTCGGCGCGCCTGGGAGCAGCTTCACGGGACGCAGGTTGACGTAGAGGTCGAGTTCGAAGCGCAGGCGCAGGAGCAGGCCCCGTTCGAGCACCCCCGGCTGCACCTCGGGGTGCCCGACCGCCCCGAGCAGGATGGCCTCGTGGCCCCGCAGCTCGGCGAGCACGGAGTCGGGGAGCACCTCGCCGGTGTCGAGATAGCGGCGAGCGCCGAGGTCGTACTCGACCGGATCGAAGCCGACGCCGGTGGCGTCGACCACCTTCAAGGCCTCGTCGACAACCTCGGGGCCGATGCCGTCCCCTTTGATGATCCCGATGCCGTGCGCCATCGATGTGTCCTGCGTCCCCTTCTGTGCCTCAAAACCCCGGGTGAAAAGAAAAGACCGCCCGGTCGGGCGGTCGCGTCGCGGAAACCGGCGTGCCGGCTCCCGCTACCGAATGACGATGACGAACGTCTGGCGAACGATTGAGTACGTCATAAGCGCACCAGCCTCGCGCGCTCCCACGGAGGCTGTCAATCCCAAAACCGCAGGTCACAAGGGGTCTCTGATCCGCGCGACCACTCGAATCGTGCGGCACGGCGCCGACCGACCGGTCTCCGTCCACCGGGAACGGATGCTCGCACCGTGAAAGGCCGATCAGCCCGAGCCGGTTGCGTCCGCGGGCTCGCGCGGGGCAATCAAGCTGACGTAGTCGTCGCGGGAGACGGCGCCGGCTGTGAGCGACCCGTCGCCCCGCGGGATCTCGATGCTCGCGCCCTCCAGCGTCATAGAGACCTGGCCGACCCCTGGTTGACCGGTGAGGGTGCAGACAATCTGGGTGATGGCGAGAACTTGATCGGTGCCGGTTCGATCCTGAAACGACGCAAGAAGGTCGACCGTGGCTACCCCGCCCCCGACCGTCACCGAACCGACGAAACCCTCGCCGAAGAGAACGGAGTCGAGGTTGGCTTCACGCTCCTCCGCGGTGGGCGCCGAGTCCAACAGTTCCGTCACGTCGCCAAGCGCGGTTGATCCGGCAACCGACCGCGTCACCGGCACGATCTGGTTCCCGCTTCGGAGACACACAGTGACGGTCGTCTCTTGAGGGGTTGCGACCTCGGTCGTCGTGGTCGTGGGCGGCGGCCTGTCCAAGAGGCCGAACGGCACCTCGTCTCGGTTGGCGAAGCGCGCTTCTCGATCCGTGGGGACACCGCAGGCGACGAGCGCGACGGCGAACAACGCGACGACTCGGGAAAGTCTCACGACTGCTCGGGCAGATCGATCACGAATCGCGCGCCCCCACCCGGAGCGTCCTCCACCCACACCCGCCCCCCATGGAGGCGCGCATGCTGAGCAACGAGGGCCAGGCCGAGCCCGGTGCCCCTCGGCGCGTCGCTTCGCTCCCCGAAGGTGCCCCGGTCGAACCGTTCGAAGATCCGCTCGCGTTCGTCGACCGGCACGCCGGGTCCCGCATCGTCAACGACGAGTCGCACACCAGTCGGAGAGCGCTCCGCGGCCACCTCCACGGCACCGCCGGCGTAGTTGCGCGCGTTATCGAGGAGGTTGCCCACGAGTTGCTGGAGGCGCCGGGGATCGGCGGTGATGGAGCCCGCGTCGTGCGAAACGCGCACCGTCGTCGACTCGCCCCGCTCGCGGACCAACCGGGTGAGGAACGCCTCGAGATCGATCCGCCGTCGCTCGAGAGCCGCGGCGCCGGTTTCGAACCGCGAGATCTCGAGCAGATCGAGAACCAGCTGGTTGAACTCGCGGACGTGCGCCGCCAGGATCTCGACGGCGGAGACGGCCGCTTCGGGAAGTTCGTCCTTCCGTCGCTTCACGACTTCCACGGCTGACGCCAGCGCCGCCAGCGGTCCGCGCAGTTCGTGGGTGACGTCAGAGGCGAAGCGCGCCTCCCGATGAATCCGCTCCCGCAAGTCGTCGAGCATCTCATTGAACGAGGTCACGAGGGGCACCAAGTCGGGGTCGCCTTCGGCGTCGAGGCGGGAATCGAGCTCGCCGTCGACAATGCCCCGCGCGACATCGGCCATTCGGCGAAGCGGTCGGAGCACGGTGCCGCTCGAGGCCGCCCCGACGACGGCGCCGACGGCAGTCGCCACACCACCTGCCACGACAAGCGACGAAGCCAGCACGTCCAACGAGCGCTCCACCTCGGCCAGGCTCGTCACCTCGAAGTAGAGCGCGTCGGCTTCGGCGATCGGAACGCCGACGGCGAGGAGCGCGCCGCTTTCACGTCGGAAGGCCTGTCGCCCGGCGTTTCCTTGTTCCACTCCCTCGCGCAATGACTCCGGGAGCAACGATCGATCGACGCCCACCGAGCTCGCGAACCACTCGCCGCGCGCTCGCAAGAGTCCCTCGCCGGACGGTGCCACCTGCAACCCCGACAGCAGCTCGGTCACATCGGTGTCCACCGAGCGCAACGCAGCCCGCACCACCCGGGCGTTCGTGTAGGCCTGGCGTTCGGCCGCCGACACTCGTTCGTTCACGAGCGACTGGCGAACCAGGGCATTGGCCAGGCCTGCCAAAACGCCGACGAGAACCATCGATGTCAAGCCAAAGGCGACCGCGGTTCGAACCCGGAGGGGTAAACGGCGGTGGCGGCGACGGGTGCGAAAGCGAAGCACTGCTCTCCTTGGACCGGCGATGCCATCGAGGGTCAAACGTGCGATCCGTGGTCCACGGCGGTCCTGGCGCTCGCGAACCTATCGCCCGACGATCGATCGTTCGCCACTCACTTGCGACGGCGGACCCGGTCGCAAGCCCAAGGCAGCGAGTGGGGCTGATTCATCCTCACCATTGGCGCTTTTTGACACAGGTCGTAGAGTTCCTGCTCGTGACCGAATCCGAAGCGACGACCCATCTCTCGCCCGACGCCCACCGTCGGCTCGCCGACGAGCTCGCGCACCGCAAGGGTGAGTACCGCCAAGAGATCTCCGCCTGGATCGAGCGGGCCCGCGAGCACGGCGACATCCGGGAGAACGCCGACTACGACGCCGCCAAGAACGAGCAGGGCTACAACGAGGGACGCATTCGCCAACTCGAGGCCATCCTCGAGAAGGCTGAGATCGTCGAGGGCGCGGCCGGCGACGTGGTTGCATCTGGGACGATCGTCAAGATCCGCCTCGGCGAAGACGAGTGGACCTACCTCGTCGGCTCGATCGAGGAGCGTCACGACGAATACGACGTCCTCTCGGTGAGCGCTCCGCTCGGACAGGCGATCCTTGGCCGCGGGATCGGCGAGGTCGTCGACTACGAGGCGCCCGTCGGAACCATGAAGGTCGAGATCCTCGACATTCGCCCGGCGTAAGCCCGGCCTACACTCGGGTCGGTGATCGGCGCCAGGGTTTCTCGAGGGTTTCGGCTGGCTCGTCAAAGCTGGGACGTTCTCCGCGCCGACACGGAACTCATCTGGCTCGCCGTCGGATCGTTGTTCCTCAGCCTGGTCGTCGGCGCCGGCCTGTTCCTCACCTACCTCGCGGTCTCCGCGGGCCTTCCCGCCGAGGGCGAATCCGTCGGCGCCACCGAATACCTCTTCATGGCGGCCGCGGCCATCTCGCTCACGTACATCTCACAGTTGACGCTGGCGGCCATCGTCGCCGCCGCGTCGATGCGGCTCGCGGGCGGCGACCCCACGCTCGCCGACGCCGTCGGCCCCGCGTTCAAGCGAGCGCACACGCTGCTCGGCTGGACTTTCATCACGGTCGTTGTCGGCACCATCCTTCGCGCCCTGCGCGAACGGGCTGGGCTCCTCGGGCGCATCCTCGTATGGGTCGCGGAGATGGCGTGGGCCGTCACCACCTTCCTAGTGGTGCCAGTGATCGTGCACGAAGACCTCGGTCCGTGGGAGTCGGTGAAGCGTTCGTCGGCGCTCTTCAAGGAACGCTGGGGTGAGCAGCTCGTGGGCGAGGGTGCCATCGGCATCGCCATGTTCCTCATCGGCCTGCCGATCTTCTTGGTCACTGGTCTTCTCGCCGCCGCCGTGCCGCCGGTGGGGATCACGCTCCTCGTGGTCGAGGTGGTCGCGTTCTGCGCCATCGGGACGGCGATGGGCGGGGTGTTCCGGGCGGTGCTCTACCAGTACGCGGTCAGCGGCGCGGTCGCCGGGCCGTTCTCGTCGAGCGACCTCGCCAGTCAGTTCCACCCGAAGCGCTGACCGCTCGGGTCACACCCCGAGGCGTCGCTCCATGTCACGCGCAGCCGCCACGACGCGCGCGCCGTACTTGCGTCCGGGCGCCTTCCCGAGCCGGGCCAGCGGACCGCTCACGCTCACCGCGGCGAGGACACGACCGGACGGGTCGCGGACCGGAGCACTCACGCTCGCGACGCCCTCTTCGCGTTCGGCGACGCTCTCCGCCCAGCCTCCTGCGCCCACGTGCTCGGTGAGCGCCTTGCCGCCCGACCCTCGCTCGATCGGGAGCACCGCGCCGGTCGGGACCGCGTCGCGTAGGCCACCCTGTCGGCGTTCGAGCGACGCGATGCACACCCGCGTGTCACCGTCGCGCACATAGAGCTGCACGCTCTCCCCCGTCCGATCGCGGAGCTCGATGAGGATGGGCGTGGCGGCGTCGAGGAGCCCCGCCTCGCCGCCCGCCGCCGCCCCCCACCCGATCAGCCGCATGCCGAGGCGATACCGCCCGTCGGCATCGCGACGCAGGACACGATGGTCCTCGAGCGCGGCCGCCAGCCGGTGCGCGGTGGGGCGCGGCAATCCCGTGTCCTCCACCAGTTCGGCGAGCGACAGCGCACCGCCGTGATGCACCGCGTCCACGATCATCATCGACTTGTCCAGAACCCCGACACCCGATACGCTGTCCATACCTCGATATTAGCATCTCATTATGTGAGATACCCGATCGCCCGAGGGCGGGCGGGGGCACGAGGTCACACCGAGCACACGGAGCGGGCCATGGGAAAGACGCTGGCAGAGAAGATCTGGGACGCCCACGTCGTCCATCACGAGGAGGGCGAGCCCGACCTCCTCTACGTCGACCTCCATCTCATCCACGAGGTCACGTCGCCGCAGGCGTTCGACGGGCTCCGCCTCTCCGGGCGCGGCGTCCGCCGGCCCGACCTCACGCTCGCCACCATGGACCACAACGTCCCGACCACCGACATCGATCGGCCGATTGCGGACCCGGTCTCGGCGCGCCAGGTCGACGTCCTCGCCCAGAACTGCGACGAGTTCGACATCCCCCTCTACCCCATGGGCGACGCCAACCAGGGCATCGTCCACGTGATCGGGCCGCAACTCGGCCTCACCCAGCCGGGCCTCACGATCGTGTGCGGCGACAGCCACACGTCGACCCACGGTGCGTTCGGCGCCCTCGCCTTCGGCATCGGCACGAGCGAGATCGAGCACGTGCTGGCGACCCAGACGCTCCCCCAGCGCCGTCCCGCCATGATGGCGGTCACCGTCGAGGGCGACCTGCCCGCCGGCGTGACCGCCAAAGACGTGATCCTGGGGATCATCGCCCGCATCGGCACCGGCGGCGGAGTGGGCTCGATCGTTGAATACCGGGGATCGACGATCCGATCGCTCTCGATGGAGGGTCGGATGACCGTGTGCAACATGTCGATCGAGGCGGGCGCCAAGGCGGGCCTGATCGCGCCGGACGACACCACGTTCGCGTGGCTCGAGGGCCGGCCGCGCGCGCCGCAAGGAAGCGACTGGGACCGCGCCGTCGAGGCGTGGCGGTCGCTTCCATCCGATCCCGACGCGACCTTCGACAAGGAAGTCGTGATCGACGCGTCCGCGCTGGCTCCGTATGTGAGCTGGGGCACCAACCCCGCCCAGACCGTGTCGATCGACGACGTGGTCCCCGACCCGGCGTCGTTCGACGACGCCGCACACCAGGAGGCGGCGGCCCGCGCCCTGCGCTACATGGGTCTCACGGCGGGCACCAGCATCCGCGACATCGCCGTCGACACCGTGTTCATCGGATCGTGCACCAATGGACGGCTCGAGGACCTGCGAGCCGCGGCCGGCGTGGTGCGGGGACGGCGCGTGAAGGACGGCATGCGCGCCCTCGTCGTTCCCGGCTCGATGCTCGTGAAGGCGGAAGCCGAGGCCGAGGGGCTCGACGAGGTCTTCACGGCCGCCGGCTTCGAATGGCGCTCGGCCGGATGTTCGATGTGCCTCGGCATGAACCCCGACATCCTGACGCCGGGCGAGCGTTGCGCTTCGACGTCGAACCGCAACTTCGAGGGACGCCAGGGCAAAGGCGGCCGCACGCATCTCGTCTCCCCCGAGGTCGCGGCGGCAACCGCCATCGCGGGGCGCTTTCGCACACCCAGCGACCTCGACACCCCGGTTTCGAGCGGAGGAGCAGGCTGATGGAACCCGTACGCGTGATCTCGGGGACGGCGGTTCCCCTCCGCGCCAGCGATGTCGACACCGACCAGATCATCCCGTCCGACTGGCTGAAGAAGGTGGAGCGCACGGGATTTGGGGATGGCCTCTTCGAATCCTGGCGCGAGAGCAGCGACTTCGTGCTCAACCAAGGACGCTACGACGGCGCCTCGATCCTCGTCGCCGGGGCCAACTTCGGCACCGGATCGTCGCGGGAGCACGCCGTATGGGCGCTGATGGACTATGGCTTCCGGGCCGTCGTGTCCGTCCGGTTCGCCGACATCTTCCGCAACAACGCGGGCAAGAACGGGCTCGTGGCGGTCGAGGTCGACGCAGCAACCGCCGATGCCCTCCTCGATGCGGTCGAAGCCGACCCGTCGCTCGAGGTCGTGGTGGACGTGGAAGGCCGGCGCATCTCGGCCCCGGCCGCGGACATCGACGCCGGGTTCTCGCTCGACGACTCCGTGCAGTACCGGCTGCTGAACGGGCTCGACGACATCGGCCTCACCCTCGCCCACGCCGGGACCATCGAGACCTTCGAGGCACGTCGACCCGAGTGGCTCCCCCGGACGAACTCCTAAGCCGAGCGCTCTTACTCGGGAACGGGTGACCCCGGGCCGACCTGCTCGGTGTCGACGTCGAGCTGCGCCGGAGTGAAGTCGGTCCCGGGGTCCTTGTCGCCCCAGAACCCTCCGATGAGGACCGCGCTCACGACGAGGGAGAGGAGGATCAACCCCACGAAGAGTCCCGGGTTGCCCCCGCTCTGCTCGGGGGACGCGGACTCGGTGGGCGTCTCCGACGTCGTGTCGTCTGTCGTCTCGGGCATGCAGAGAAACTACCCGGTGGGGGCGGGGCCGAATGAAATCCCCAAGGTGCGGTTACCGGGGGCCGATACTGGGACCGGTGTCGCCACTTCCCCGCCCTGACCGCCGCGCGTTGCTCGCGGGCGGCCTCCGCCTCGCCGGCACCGGTGCGGCGCTCCGCCTCGCCGGGCCATGGGGTCGCTCGCTCCTCGGCCTCACGTCCCTCGATCTCGCGTCGGCCATCTCCACCGCGGTCGCGGCACCCCCGATCATCACCCGCGCCCAGTGGGGCGCGGACGAGCGCCGGCGGGGGGACCTGCCCAACTTCCATCCCGTCCGGAAGTTCGTGATCCACCACACCGCCACGCCCAACCGCGACCCCGACCCGGCGGGTCGGGTCCGGTCGATCTACGGCAGCCACCTCAACCGCGAGGACGGCGCCCCCTGGGTGGACATCGGCTACAACTTCCTCGTCGACGAGGCAGGTCGCATCTTCGAAGGGCGCTTCGCTCGCAACTACGCCGCCGGCGAAGCGCACGACGGGGAGGATCCTTACGGCCGCGGCGTCCGCGGCGCGCACGCCGGTGAGTGGAACGGCGGCGCCGTCGGCATCGCGCTCATCGGCACCTACACCAGCGGCCGCCCGACCGACGCCGCCCTCGATGCGGTGGCCGACGTGATCGCTTGGAAATGCAGCCGACACGGCCTCGACCCAACGGGAGTGGAGCCGTGGACCGCGAGCGACGGAGCGACCCGCGTATTGCCCACGATCGTCGGACACCGCGACCTGCGATCGACCGGGTGTCCGGGCAACGGTATGTATGCCCTGCTCGGACACCTTCGCCAACGGGTGGCCGACCGGCTCGCCGGCACCACAGCACAGGCGTGGTCGCGTGGACCGGGGGGATACCGGATGGTCCACGCCACCGGCGACGTCACCCCGTTCGGGGCGGTGTCCCATCTCGGCGCGCTACCCACCCGCGGGGTGTCCTCACCCGTCACGTCGGCAGCACCCGTGCCCGGGCATGACGCCTTCTGGATGGTCGACGCCGACGGCGGTGTGCACGGATTCGGCGGGGCGCCCTACTTCGGGTCGCTCCCCGCTCTGCGCTTGGCGGGAGCCACCATCGGGCAGTCCGTCGTCGTGCGCATCGCGGCCCGTTCGGCGGCCGGCTATTGGCTCCTCGATCGCCACGGCGGGGTGTTCGGCTTTGCCGACGCGCCGTTCCTCGGGTCGGTCCCAGGTCTACGGGCGAGCGGCACCCCGATCGACTGGGCCGACATCGTCGCGCTCGAGCCGACGCTCGACGGGACGGGGTACTGGATCCTCGATCGCAACGGCGGCGTGTTCACCTTCGGGTCGGCGCGGTTCCACGGGTCGATCCCGCAGCTCGCCCAACAGGGCGTCGTGCGCGGTGACACTGAGGTGACCGACATCAAGGCCGCGCCCGGAGGGGGCTACTGGGTGCTCGACCGCCGCGGAGGCGTGTTCGCCTTCGGTGGTGCCCCCTTCCACGGTTCGGTGCCGGCCACCGGGTTCGTCGGCGGACGGGCCGTGAGAATTGTCCCGACCGCGGACGGCGGCGGCTATCTCATCCTCTCCGAGGACGGCGGGGTGATGCCGTTCGGGAACGCGGTGTTCCACGGCCACGGTCCGCACTTCACCGCGGTCGATCTCATCGTTTCCGGCTGAGGCTCGACATCGCGCTGCACCGCGGCTACCGCTGGTGCGTGAGCGGTAGCCCCGGCACCGGGCTGCGGGTCTTGAGGACATGATTGGCGCCGATCGACCCGATGTACAGGTCGGTCAAGTCCGGCCCGCCCCACGACACATTGGTAGGCAAGGGCATCGTCGTGCCGTCGGGGTCGTCGATGACCGTGATGAGTTCGCCTTCGGGGGTGATGACGTTGACGCGCGCCGCGGTGACGACGGTGACCCACAGGTTGCCGGCCGCGTCGAACCCGCATCCGTCGGTGAGCGCCCACCGACGCTGGATCTCGGGGTTGGTGAAGGCCGCCATTCCCGCCTCGTCGGTGTACTCGTCGGCACCGCGCTCGCCCATCGGCGGCCCGTACTCCTCCTTCGGACCGAGCGTGCGGTCGGCGCGGATGGGGAACCGCACGACGTTGCCGGGCGCGGTCTGACAGCAGTACAGGTGCGACTCGTCGGCGTCGAGCGCCATGCCGTTGGCGAAGACGATCCCTTCGGCGACGATGGCCGTGGTGCCATCGGGATCGATGCGGATGATGAAGCCGTCGTCGGCGCCCCGCGACATCGCCTGCAACCACCCCTCGTGCTGGGTGGAGCAGCTCACCCAGACCGACCCCGCCTCGTCGATGACCGGGTAGTTCGTGAAGCTGAGCGGACGCCCATCGACGACGTCGGCGAGGAGCTCGACCTTGCCCGAGTCGGGGTCGACGGCGCGCACGCCGCCCTCGAACAAGTAGTTCGTCGTGACAATCCGACCGTCGCGCAACATGTTGATCCCGTTGCACTCACCAAGGCCGTCTCCGAACGCGCGCACGGAGCCGTCATCGAGAATCTCGGCCACCTCATGCTGATGGGAGACGAACACCCGCCCGTCGGCCGAAACGACGACGTCCTCGGGTCGCTTCAAACCCGTCCCGAACGGTTCGAGCGCGGACAAGGGGATCGGCGTGATGCTCATGGCGCGCAGGCTACCCATGTCGGCGCGCCGACGGGCCGGTCAGGCCGAACCGAGCAACCGCTTCGCGATCACCACCCGCTGGATCTGGTTCGTACCTTCGTAGATCTGGGTGATCTTGGCATCACGCATCATGCGCTCGACGGGATGTTCGCGGGTGTAGCCGGCGCCACCGAGGAGTTGCACCGCGTCCGTCGTGACCTGCATGGCGGTGTCGGCGGCAAAGAGCTTCGCCATGGCGCCGGCCTTGGTCAGCCCGTCCGATTGGGCCGCGTCGTCCATCAGCGCGCACGCCCGGTACACCAGGAGCCGAGCCGCCTCGATCCGGGTCGCCATGTCGGCGAGCATGAACTGAAGTCCCTGGAACTCGGCAATCGCATGGCCGAACTGCTCGCGCTCGTTGACGTAGCGGAGGGCCCAGTCGAGCGCACCCTGCGCGATCCCGACGGCTTGGGCGCCGATCCCCGGGCGTGACCGATCGAGGGTCGCCATGGCGTAGTAGAAGCCGCGGTCGACCTCGCCGACGAGGTTCTCCCCCGGCACCCGCACGTCGTCGAGCACGATCTCGCCCGTCGGAGAACCCCGGACGCCCATCTTGTGCTCGAGCTTGCCGATCGAGAACCCCTCGAATGCGCTCTCCACGACGAAACAGCTGATCCCGCGGTGTCCGGCCTCGGGGTCAGTCTTGGCGAACACCGTGTAGAGGTCGGACACGCCGGCGTTGGTGATCCACATCTTGCGCCCGGACAGCACCCAGTCGTCGCCGTCGGGGGTGGCCTTGGTCGTCATCGAGGCGACGTCGCTGCCCGCCGCAGCCTCCGAGAGGCAGTAGCTGGCTTGCATCTCACCGCTCGCCACCCTCGGCACGTACTTTCGCCTGAGTGTGTCCGTTCCCCATTGGAGCAGCGGGATCATGCCGAGCTTGGAGATGATGACGAACAGCGACGACGACGCGCAGACCCGCGCGACCTCCTCGATCAGGATGGCGTTGGTGACGGGATCCGCACCCTGGCCGCCGTACGCCTCGGGAAACTGGACGCCGACGAACCCCGTGTCGCGGTAGGCCTCGAAGGCCGGCCACGGAAACTGCTCCTTGTCGTCGGCCTCGGCGGCGTGCGGGGCGATCTTCTCCTCGGCGAACCGACGGGCGGCGGCCCGGAACTCCTCGTGTTCGGGGCTCAACGAGAAGGCGCCGGACATGACCCCATGTCTATCAGGAGCCACAGGAGTTACCACGCTCCGCGCGGGCAGAAACCACTGAAAATGGCCTCCCACCTGCGGTTTCTCAAGAATTCCGCCACAATTGCCGATCCCTCGCCGCAGGACGCGGGGGTGGGTGGTTCAGGGGTCGTTGCGCCGGGCAGATCGAGCTCGGGAACCGCCGCGCGGAGGTGGCCCTCGGACCCAACGCCCGTGACGGCGAACCGGTGAGACGGACCAAGGCAAGACAAAGAAGAGGACAGGACGAGGACAGGACGACATGCGAACGGAAGCGATGGCGACGGGCGAGACAAGGGCGGCGGCGTGACGCGGTTCGTCCAGCGCACGCTCGCGCCCCTCCTCGCAGGCGCGCTCGCCGCCGGTTTCGTGGTGGCCGTCGCCGACGCTTCGGACGTCCTGCGGTTCTCGGGCGAGCTCGCGCAGTCGGAAGCCGACGCCACCCCCGACTCGACCACGCCGCTCGAGGAGCTCGATCTCGACAAGCTCGTGGAACAGCCGTCGAAGTTCGACTTCGAGTCGGTCAAGGTCGACCTTGGGCCGGTCGGCGACTACTTCGGTCTCTACGAGTGGTCCGACGAATCGGTGGATCCGGCGGACGTCGCCGCGGATCTCGAACTGATGGTTCCCGATGCGGTCGACCCCGACGGCGAGGGCCCGGTCGTCACCGGCGGGCATGCCGCCGAGACCTACCTCCTCAGCGACGACTGCAACCCGCTGATGGCCCTGCCGATCCGCAAGCAAGCCAAGTACACCGTGCGGGCGCGCATCATGCGTCCCGACCTCGCAGGGATCGCCGCGGCGACGCCCGCCGACCCGGGCTCGGCCGCGGCACTCGCCGTCGAGACGGACCCGGTGGGGATTTCCCACGTGTTGCCGCTCACGAGCGTGGTGGACATCGCGACCGTCACCGTGTCGGAGATCGATCTCGACCTCATCCGGGCGCATCCGGCGCGCCTCTTGAACGACCTCGTTGCCGACGATCCCAACCTCGCCGAGAACGCTCCGCCCGGATCGTCGCCCGACACGTTTGGGACCACCGAGTTCTTCGGGGCAGCCTGGCTCTCATGCCTGATCGCGGCGGCGGAGGAAGGCACGGCCCCAGTGCCGCAGACCGTCAACGGGCACCTGGCCTTCGGCCTGCTCCAGGATCACCCCGACCACGATCCGGTGGACGCCACCGTGCCCGAGATCGACACCGTGGCGTGGGTCGAGGAAGGCCTCGAGTTCCGCGTCGAGAGCACCTTCCTCAACGTGTCCGACGAACTGTCGATCGACTACAGCGTCGACCTCGATACGAGGACCTGGCTCCAGCACTTCGCGGACAGCGTCGAGCCTGCCCTCGACATCAGCGGTCGCCTGATCAGTCGCGCCGCCGATCCCCTCGAGCTCCTGTTCTCCGAGGCCTTCTCGGCTCCTCCCGGCCTCGAGTTCGGCGACGACATCCACGGGACGAGTGACGCGGTGAGCACGTCCGTGCGCAACGCAGAGACCCCTCCCTTCGTCCAAAGCCTCGAACAAGCCGCCAGCGGAGCCGCCGCGGCACCCGCCGCCCCTGCACCCCCGGCGAACGGGACCGCCGACCTCGGGAGTGCCGACCAGATCCTCGGCGCCCGCGCCCGGGGCGTGTTGCCCGAGGGTGCAAGCGTCCTGAATGTGCGACGCCGTCGCTCCGATCCTCCGAACGGTTTCGGCGTCACCCCGGAGATCGCAACGCAGGTCGTGGCGTGGGCTCCTGACTTCCTGAACTCGGATCCCTTCCGCGAAGGCTGGAAGAAGGGCTTCAAGCGGGTGGATCCCGGGGCCGTCACCCTCGACGAGTTGCACGTGCTCGGCGACGGGTTCGCCGAGGTCGAGGCTGAGCTCGAAACACTCGACGTTGTCGACCTGGTGTTCTCCAACGCCGAAGGGACGTTCAGAATCGACTACCTGACGCCCTGCTACTCGGTCACCGTTTCGGCTCTCGATTCGGAAGGGCTTCTCGACTTCACGGTGCGCCTCGCTCGCGAACAAAAGGCCGCACGCGACGCCGTCTTCGGACAGGTGAGCCCGCCGCTGGTCGCGCCGATCGACGCGCGCCCGCCCGGCGACCCCTTCTCGCCGTCCCTCGAAGACCTCGACCGCGACTACATCCTCGGCGCTCTCAAGGCCAACGCCGCTCGCCTCGCCAAACACGCAGAGCAAAGCCGGGCTGAGCGAGCCAAGCAGGACGCGCGGCGAACCGCGTTGTGCGGCGCGCCCAACCTCGCCTCGCATCTTTCCGGCTTCACGGTGACCGACGCAGACGGCAACGGTGTCGACGACGAGCTCGCGGACAACGACGTCGCTAAGGCCGGCGCCACGGAGCCGACGACCGACGCCGCCCCACCGGCGACGACCCCCACCACCGCGCCTTCCTGAGTCCGGCTTACGGACCGAGCTCCGAGTCGCGGTGCGCGGGGACGTCCCGCATCCGCACCAGCTTGTTCACTGCATTGAGGAACGCCCGAGCCGAGGCCTCGACCACGTCGGTCGACACACCCCGGCCCGACACCTTCACTCCCTCGTACTCGCACTGGATCACGACGTCGCCGAGTGCATCCACGCCGTGGGTGACCGACGAAACGTTGAAGTCGGTGAGCACCGCTTCAATGCCCGTGGCGTGCTTGATGGCCGTGCACGCCGCGTCGATCATGCCGTCGCCGGTTCGCTCGGCCTCGACTTTCTCGCCGTCGCGTTCCAAGACGACCCGCGCGGTGGGGATGCGTGACGTGCCGCCGACGACGTCGAGCACGACCATCTGGAATCCGTGCACGAAGCCCGTGCCGAGCTCCTCGGCGACGATCGCCTCGAGGTCGGCCTCGGTGATCTGCACCTTGCGGTCGGCCAACTCCTTGAACCGCTTGAACGCCGAGTTCAGCACCTCGCCCTGGATGCGGATTCCCATCTTGGCCAATGTGTCGGCGAAGGCGTGGCGCCCGGAGTGCTTGCCGAGGATGATCTGGGCAGCCTCTTGGCCCACCGAGGCAGCGTCGATGATCTCGTAGGTGGACTTGTCGGCGAGGACGCCGTGCTGGTGGATGCCGGACTCGTGGGCGAACGCGTTTCGACCGACCACTGCCTTGTTGAACTGCACCGGGTAGCCGGTCAGTCGGGACAGCAGCCGTGACGCGCGCGCGAGCTCCTCGGTGTTGACCGCCGTCTCGGCGCCACCGAAGAAGTCGGGCCGGATTCGCAGCGCCATGACGATCTCTTCGAGGGCGGCGTTGCCGGCGCGTTCACCGAGACCGTTCACCGTGCACTCCACCTGGCGGGCACCGGCGGCGACGCCGGCGAGGGAGTTGGCCGTCGCCAGGCCCAGGTCGTTGTGGCAATGCGTCGAGATGATGTAGTCGCCGCGCACGACATCGCGGATGTAGGAGATCATTCGGCCGAACTCCTCGGGGATCCCGAAGCCGACCGTGTCGGGGATGTTGAGGGTCGTGGCGCCGTTGTCGACCGCGATCTGGAGCACTTCGCACATGAAGTCGACGTCGGAGCGGGTCCCGTCCTCGGGACTGAACTCGACGTCGTCGGTATAGGACCTCGCGCGCGCCACACCCTGTGCCGTCTCCGCCTTCACCTGGTCCGGCGTCATGCGGAGCTTCTTTTCCATGTGGATCGGCGACGTCGCGATGAACACGTGGATGCGGCTCCGCTTGGCGTGACGGACGGCGTCCCAGCAGCGATCGACGTCCTTCAGCGCGGTGCGCGAGAGGCCGGCGATCACGGGACCGCCCTCGGCGAACTGCTTGGCGATGGCCTCCACCGCTTCGAAGTCGCCATCGCTGGCCACCGGGAAGCCGGCCTCGATGACATCCACGCCGAGGCGCGCGAGTTGGTCGGCGATCTCGAGCTTCTCGCCGACGTCGAGAGAGATGCCGGGGCTCTGCTCGCCGTCCCGCATCGTGGTGTCGAAGATGATCACGCGATCACCCATCGTCTCGCTCCTTTGGTGTTAGTGGTGGGGAAGTTCCCGGAACCGGTCGTGAGGCACGAAAAAACCCTCCGGCCATCGAGGCACGGAGGGCTGACCCGGACGCCGCTATGTCGGCGCCCGGCTACAGAAGAAGGAGGCCCAGGAAGGTCTGGTTCATGTGGACGCCATGATGACGGCGGGCCGCGGACCGTGTCAAGGCGAAATGCACGGAGCCCAGCCTGGCGTGCTCACAGCGAAACCGCAATGTCCCGATTAGTTTCTCGCCCGATGCTCAGGATGATCAGACGTGCGTTCCGTACCATCTTCCGACTCTCGGTCCTCGCCGGCCTCGGGTATGCCGTGTACCGGATGATCGCGGAGCGCTCCCCCGGCGAGGCTCCGCTCGCGGCTCCCGCTCCCACCCCGACGCGGCCTCTCGGAGCCTCTCCGGCTCCAGGGCAGCCCGAGCCCGTCCGCGCGCCGGCCGTGCCGCGCCCGCGAGCGGGGACCAAGCCGGCCGGCGCCGACCGTCCGTCGAGCGCCCCGAGCCAGCCGCCGCCGGCCGTCGTCGCCGCGAGCGCCCCCGCCACGAGCAAGCCGCCGACGGTGCGGTCCATCGGCGTTGGCGAGGTTCCGGCCGACGTCCGCAAGTGGGTCGAGCCCAACGGCGACGGCTCGTGTCCTCCGACGCATCCGGTCAAGGCCAAGCTCGAGAGCGGAATCTTCCATGTGCCCGGCGGGCAGTTCTACGACCGGACCAAGGCTGACCGCTGCTACCGGGACGCCGCCGCCGCCGAAGCCGACGGCCTCCGCCCCTCCAAGTCCTAGAGCTGTCTGTGGCGCGTTAGCGGGGATATGCCCCGCTAACGCGCCACAGACACGAGTCAGTCGAGGTCGATGGGCTTGGCGTCGAGGACGCCCGGCTCTGCTCGCAGCTCCTCGACCACGTTCGCCGGCACCGACGATCCAAGCGAGAGCACCATCAGCGCCGCCTCACCCGCTGGGTTCTTGCCCACGTTCATGTCGGAGATGTTGACCTCGGCCCGGCCGAGGATCGTGCCGACCACGCCGATCATCCCGGGCCGGTCCGCGTTCCGCACCACCAACATGTGGCGCGACGGGGGGACGTCGACGCTGTGCTCGTCGATGGCGACGATTCGCGGTGAGTCGGTGCGCCCGGTGAGCGTTCCGGCAACGTGGACGTCGCGATCGCCCACGCGGCCCCGCACGACGATCAGATTCACATAGTCCACGAGCTGCGCCGACTTCACTTCCCGCACTGTCAACCCGCGATCCTGGGCGATCTGCGGGGCGTTCACGAACGACACCGGCTCCTCGACGAACGACGCGAGCACCCCCTTCAGAACCGAGAGTGTGAGCACGGAGCAGTCGTAGTCCGCCAGCCGACCCTCATACGAGATCTCCAACGTGTCGGGCGAGTGCTCGGCCAAACCGGTGAACAGCCGGCCGAGTCGTTCCGCCAGCGGAAGGAACGGCCGCACCGTCTCGCTCGCTTCGGCGGCGGCGACGTTCACGGCATATGGCACGAAGTCGCCCTGCAGCGCCAGCACCACTTGCTCGGCGATCGTCTGACCGGCCTTGTCCTGCGCCTCGGTGGTCGACGCCCCGAGGTGGGGCGTCACCACGACGTTGTCCAGCGCGAAGAGCGGACTGTCCGTCGTCGGCTCGTCGGCGAACACGTCGAGGGCCGCCCCGGCCACCCTCCCCGACGCGATGGCATCCGCGAGCGCGTGCTCATCGATGATGCCGCCCCGCGCCGTGTTCACGATGCGGAGGCCGGGATGTGCCTTCGCCAGCAGCTCCTTGCCGATCAACCCGACCGTCTCGGGAGTCTTGGGCAAGTGGATCGTCAGGAAGTCGACGGTGGCGACCAACTCCTCGATGGTGTCGACCATGTTCACATTGAGTTGTCGGGCTCGCTCGACCGACAGGTAGGGGTCGTAGGCAGAGAGGTGCATGCCGAGAGCCAGCGCTCGCTGCGCGACGAGCACGCCCACACGGCCGAGTCCGACAATTCCGAGGCTCTTCCCGTGGACCTCCACGCCCTCCCACTTCGAGCGGTTCCAGGCGCCCGCCACCAGATCATGGTGGGCCTGGGGAATGTTGCGCGCCTGGGCGAGGAGCAAGGCGATGGTGTGCTCCGCCGCCGAGATGACGTTGCTCTGGGGCGCGTTCACCACCATCACACCCTTGGCCGTCGCCGCTTCGACGTCGATGTTGTCGATCCCGATGCCGGCCCGACCGACGACCACAAGGTCGCCGGCGGCGTCGAGCACCTCCGCAGTGACCTTGGTCGCGCTCCGCACGATGAGCGCCGATGCCCCCGCGATGGCGTCGAGGAGTCCTGCGGGGTCGAGCCCGACCCGGATGTCGACGTCGAGGCCGGCCGCGTCGAGCACCGCCGTGGCGCTCGGCGCCAACTCCTCGGTGATCAAAACGCGTCGGCTCGTGATCGTGCTCATGTGGCCGTCATGGTGTCACCCACACCTCGCGGGGACCAACCGGATTGTCCTCGCTGCGCGCGTGACGGGAATCGACCGCGACAGCGCCCCGAGACCCCTCGGGCTCACGTCGCCGCCGCGACCCTCGACCCCGGGTCGAACGGATCCCGGCCGACCGGGCTGGGATTCTCCCCTCAGCCGCGACGAGCGCCTACCCTTTCCCCGATGTCACGACGCCCGTGGGCGCCGTTCCTGGCACTCGCCCTCTCATCGCTCCTCGCCGTCGCGGGGTTCGCCGCGCCCGTGCACGCCCAAGCCACCGCCGAGCCGGCCACGCCGACGCCGACGCCGATCGGGGTCAAGTCCTACATCCTCGTCGACGCCGATCGCGGCGTGGTCCTGGCCGCGGTCAACCACCACGAGCCCGTCCTGATCGCGAGCCTGTCCAAGGTCATGACGGCGTTTGTCGCGCTCGAGCAACTCCAGCCCACGTACGAGATCGAGGTGAGCGCACTCGCAGCCTCGAAGCCCGCCATGCGAATCGGCATGCAGCCCGGCCAGCGATGGAAACTCGACGACGCGCTCCACTCGCTCCTCATGGTGTCGGCGAACGACGCGGCGTACGCGCTCGCCGAGGCCGCCGCGGGGAGCGTCGAGGAGTTCTCGCGATTGATGCAGCGCACCGCCGACCGCCTCGGCATGAAGGACAGCAGGTGGCTCGATCCCGCCGGACTCGATCGCGACGAGGGATTCGGTGGCGGCACCACGGCGAGCGCGTACGACCTCGCCATCATCGCCCGCAACGCGCTGCACGTTCCTGAGATCGCGGCGATCGTGGCGAAGACGAACTACGAGTTCGTCGGGGGCGACGGCGCCCACCACACCCTCGAGAACCACAACAAGATGCTCACGTTGTACGAGGGCGCCAACGGTCTGAAGACGGGCTACACGAAGGCAGCCGGCCGCACCCTCATCGCCTCCGCCACCCGAAACGGCCGCACCATGATCGCCGTCGTCCTCGGGTCGAGCAACGACTTCGGCGACGCCGGCACCCTTCTGGACCAGGGGTTCAACACCGCCCCCGACGCCAAGGGCATCAACGAAGTGCTCCCCCCGACGAGCTTCACGCGCGCCGAGGCCGCGCCCGTCGCGACCGAGGAGGGCGCGCACGACACCGCGACCTCGTCCGATGGGGGCCTGCTCGCCTCGCTCAAGAAGATGATGACGATGGTGTTGTTCGGGCTGGTCGTGGCGTTCTTCGCACGGCGCGAGCAGATCAAGCGGCGCAAGCGTCGCCGGGCCATGATGCGTCGCGCCTACCTCGACGCCAAGCGCCGCGGCATGATCGACGTCATCGACGCCGAGCGCTACTACGGCTCACAGAAGAACCGCACTCATGTGCAGGTCATGCGGCCCGAGGAAGATCTGTGGCCGCCCCGTGAGATGCAACGCCCACACACGACG
Organism: Acidimicrobiia bacterium; assembly: GCA_035293045.1. Lineage (GTDB taxonomy): Bacteria > Actinomycetota > Acidimicrobiia > IMCC26256 > JACPCJ01 > DATDOY01. The sequence continues at coordinate 8,570 of DATDOY010000112.1, read as the reverse complement.
CATCGCCGGGGACGCGCACCCACTCGACACTGACGGTCGCTTCCCCCCACCGGCGCTCGTAGGCTCGGGTCGGTGAGCACCGAGTTCTTCGAGCAGGTCGCCGACGCGGTGGTGGGCTTTGTTCCCGCCGAGCTTGGCGCCGTCTCCACCCGCATCAGCTCCATCAACATCAAGGTGTGGTTCGGCGACGAAACCCGCGAGCACTACGAAGCGCAGTTCCTCCGGGACGGGACGTTCGAGGTCGGATTCCACGCCGAGCACCGAGCCGTCGAGCGCAACGAGGCGGTCGTCGACACCCTCCTCGGCAACGAGCGCTCGTGGCGACGCCAGCTCGGCACGGTGGCCGTCGCCGGCGAGTTCCCCGACTCCGACGGATGGCCGTGGCGCCGGATCTCCGAGATCCGCCCGAGTCCCCGCGGTCGCGACGTCGAGGCAGCCCTCGACGTCGCCGAGCGCCTCGCCGCCTACGTCGAGGCGCTCGAACCCGTGCGGCGGCGCGGCGGTGCCTGAAAGCCGTGCCGCACCGCGTACAACGCGGCCTGGGTGCGGTCCGCGAGGGCGAGCTTGGCGAGCACCGCGCTCAACTGGTCCTCCAACGTCTTCTCCGGCACCTCGAGGAGGTCGGCGATCTCGCGGTTCGACATCCCGCCGCCAAGTGCGCCGAGGACGTCGCGATCGCGCTGGGTGAGCGCACGCTCGCGTTCATCGCGAACGAGGCCCCCCGCCAGTTGGTCGGCGAGGCCCGGGGCCACGAGGACTCGCCCTTCGTGCACCGCCCGGACGGCAGCCGCGAGGTCGTCCTCCTCGACGTCCTTGAGGAGATACCCCGACGCGCCGGCTCGTACCGCGTCGAGCACGCGATGGTCGTCGGGATACGCGGTCAGCACGAGCACGCGGACATCGGGGCGTGCGGCGCGCAAGAGGCGCGTGGCCTCGATGCCATCCACGCGAGGCATGCGCAGGTCCATCAGCACGACATCGGGGGCGACGCGCTCGACGAGCTCGAGCACTTCGTCGCCGTCGCCTGCCTCACCCACGACCTCGATGTCGTCGGCCCCGGCGAGGAGGGCGCTCATCCCCTTGCGAACCAGGACATAGTCGTCGACGAGGGCTACTCGAATCCTCGACATCGATTTCCAGTCCGAGGGCGCTTGCACGCATCCCACCCTAACGTCGGAATCCACCCACAGCACTCGAATCCATCAGCGCCGTCTCGCTCGGCGCATCGGACGTCTACACCGTCGCCGTCACCGTCGCCGTCACCGTCGCCTGAGGGGTGCGTGTTCCGCACGGCCTTTGGACGGTGCACCCCGGGGAGGGAGCTATCCCTCTCCGGGGACTGCGCTGCCGGGGACGAACCCCTCGGGCTTGGTCGTCGTCGTCGGGGCCTCGTCGGTGCCCCCGATGCGCAGGTACTCAGCGAGGAGCTTGGGATAGATGTCCTGGAGCCCCCGCATCACGCGACGGATCTCGCCGAGCCCGTCGAACGTCTGCCCCGGGGGCACGTCGACCACCGCGGACACGTAGTGGATCGCGTTGCCGTCGACGAGGCTCCCGCGTAGAAACAGCGTGGAAACCCCGTCGGCGGATTGATACGTCTCGACGGTGAGGTTGCCCAGGTAGCCGCCGCCGTACGCCTCGCCCTGGGTATTCACCTTGGCGGCGTCGTCGATCACGATGTTCTCGGCGTCAGGGAAGCGCTCGAAGGTCGCCCGGGCGCCGTCTTCGCTCTGGAAGGCCCACGTGATGATGCCCCAGTACTCGAAGCAGTTGTTGGCGCAGAAGTCGGCGGCGCCTAGACCGAGGACGCCTTGCGATCGGGCGAACTCGCCGATCGCCTTCTGCGTCGTGAACCGCACCTCGCCCTTGGTGAAGTCGATGAGGCGTACCGACTTCTCGTCGAGGGTGAACCGGTCGGGCACGAGAATGTCGAGCGCCCGACGGACGGCCTCGAGCAGTTCGGGGTGGAACTGACGCTGCAGATCCGTGGTCGTGGGCGTCAGTGAAGTGGCGGTGGTGGACGTCGCCGCCGGCTCACTTCCGCCGCCGCCCCCGCCACACGCCGACGTCGCCGTCAGCGTCAGGACCACCCCAGCCGCGAGGGCCGAGAAACGAACGAACCGCCGAGGGAGACGCCACGCCACGGCCCATGTTGCCACCTCGCGCCGCGAAAGCCGGTGCACGGTCGCCCGTGCGGCGTCTCGGGCCAGCGACTGACGACCGCCTAATGGGGTCCACCGAGCGGCTCTTGCTGGTGCCGGTGCGGAGGGACCCATGTGGGGCCGCTTCGGCGGGTTCATCCTGCTCGCACGCTGGTCGGCACGGCGGCCGGCGGCGGGCGTTGGCTCGTCACCTCGGGCCCGCTCACCCGGACGGCTGCCCTTCCTCAGGCGCTGAGGCGCTCGCGGATCCGGTCGGCGACTGCCGCCGCGTCCTCGTCGGAGGCGTACGGATGGCGCGGCCAAAAGAAACCCTTCAGCCCGTCCTTGAACCGCCGCGGAACCACGTGGACGTGGAGATGCGGCACGCTTTGGCTCACGACGTTGTTCTGGGCGACCAACGCACCGTCGCTCGCGGTGGCCTCGATGACGGCCGTCGTCAGGCGCCGAACGAAAGCGAAGAGGGGCGCGATCAGTTCGAGCGGGAGATCGGCGAGCGTCTCGTGGTGGGCTCGAGGGACGACCAGCGTGTGGCCATGGAACAGCGGCCGCCGGTCGAGGAAGGCGACCACGTCGTCGCTTTCGTGAACGGTATGGGCCGCCACATCGCCGCGGACGATGTCGCAAAACACGCACGCGTCGGCCACCGGCGAAATCTATGCCACGGGACGGCGCCGTCGGCTACGACCAGCCGAGGCCGAGGCGCTGGTCGTCAAGCTGAAGCACGCTACGACCTCTCCGACGCCATCACCCCTGGCGCCCTCTAATCTTCGGTGGCGTGAGCCCCGGCGGCAGCGGCACGGCGACCGTTCTCTTCACCGATCTCGTCGGTTCGACGGAGGTCCGCACGCGCCTCGGAGAGGACGGCGCCGAGTCGCTGCGTCGTAGCCACGACGACGCCCTCAAGGCCGTCGTCGCGAGCGCGGGCGGAGAGGTGGTCAAGGGCCTCGGCGACGGCATCATGGCGACGTTCGCGGGCGCGGCCGATGGCATCGCTGCCGCGGTCGGGATCCAGCAGGCGGTCGAGCGCCTCAACCGCCGGAGCGACGGCGTCGCCCTGACCGTTCGGGTGGGGATCAGCGCGGGCGACGTCACCTGGGAGGACGGCGACTGCTTCGGTGAGCCGGTGGTGGAAGCGTCGCGCCTGTGCGGGGCCGCGGAGGGCGGGGAAATCTTGTGCTCCGACGTCGTGCGAGTGCTCGCCCGCGGCCGGGGTGATCACACCTTCTCGCACATGGGGGACCTCGACCTCAAGGGGCTCAGCGAGCCCGTCACGGCGTACCGCGTGGCCTGGGCGAGCCCTGCGGCCGACTTCCCTCTGCCCAGCACCCTCCGCACCCGATCACCCTTCCCGTTCATCGGGCGCCCGGTCGAGCGCGAATCACTGGCGACGGCGTGGAAGCGCGCGATGTCCGGTGACCGCTCGGCGGTGCTGATCGCCGGCGAGCCGGGCGTGGGCAAGACCCGCCTGGCCGCGGAGGCGGCGTTGACCGCCCAGGCCGACGGCGGAATCGTGCTCGCGGGGCGAAGCGACGACCAACTCGGGCACGCGTTTCAGCCGATCGTCGAAGCGCTGCGTCATTTCGTCGATCACTGTCCTGGCGACGAGGTGGTCGACCACCTCGGGCGCTACGCAGGAGACCTGGTCCGCCTCGTGCCTGATCTCGCCGAGCGGGTCAACGGCCTTCCCGACGCGCTCAAGGCCGACGAAGACACCGAACGAATCCGCGTCTTCGACGCCGTGGCGGCCTGGCTCGGCGCCGCGTCGCGCGACCGCCCTGTCGTCCTGATCCTCGACGACCTGCACTGGGCCGACAAGCCGACGCTCCTGCTCGTGCGCCATCTCCTCCGATCGCCGGAACCGATGCGGCTGCTCATCCTCGGCACGTACCGGGACACCGACCTCGATCGCTCACATCCCCTCTCGGAGATGCTGGCCGACTTCCGGCGCGAACCCGGCGTGGACCGTCTCGCCCTTCGCGGTTTGTCGGGCGAGGAGGTGGAGCAGTTCATGTCGGCGGCCGCCGGCCACGATCTCGAAGCCCCGGCGCAGGCCCTCGCCGCGGCGCTGCACGCCGAGACCGAGGGCAACCCGTTCTTCCTCGAGGAGGTGCTGATCCATCTCATCGAGACCGGCGCGCTGTACCCCGACGAACACGGCCGGTGGACGAGCGGCTTCACTTCGGTCGAGGAGTTCGGCATCCCTGAGGGAGTGCGGGAGGTGATCGGTCGCCGCCTCTCGCGCCTGTCCGACGCCTGCAACAAGGTGCTCGGGCACGCGGCCGTGCTCGGCCCCGTGTTCGATGTGTCGGTGCTGAGCGCGATGTGCGGGAGCGACGTGATCGACGCGCTCGACGAAGCCGAGACTGCCGCGCTCCTCGCCGAGATGGAGGGCGAGCAGGCCGGCTATGGGTTCACCCACGCCTTGGTGCGCCAGACTTTGCTCGAGGAGCTGAGCCTGGCGAGGCGTCAGCAATACCACCTGCGGGCGGCGGAGGCCCTCGAGTCGACGGGTCGCGCACGGCCGTCCGCCCTCGCCGTGCACTACCGGCACGCCGGCGCCGCGGCCGACGTCAATCGCTGTGTCGCCGCGTGCCTCGCCGCTGCGCAAGACGCTCGCTCGCGCCTGGCCTGGGAGGAGGCGAGCGAGCATTGGGAAGCCGCCCTCGATCTTCTCGACGTCCACGGCGGCGAGCCGACCGAACGCGCCCGGCTCCTCGAGTGGCTCGGGGACGCGATGTACGCCACCGCGCACGACTGGGAGAAAGGCCTCGACCAACTCGAGCGAGCCCGTGAGATCTACGACGACAGTGGCGACTCCTACCGGGCCGCCAAGGTTCGGTCTCGAATTGCCCGCAACCTCGCCACGTTCCCGGAGCGCGTCGACATCCCAAGGGCGCTCGCCAACGTCGACGCCGCCGAGGTGGCGCTGCGACCCGGCGGATCAACCGTCGCCCTCGCCTACACCCTCATCGGCCGCTCCACCGCCATGACCTTCGTTCCCGACGCCCCTGCGGGCTTGGCGGCTGCCGAGGAGGCACGGCAGATCGCCGACGGCCTCGGCGCGGAGGTCGTCTACGCCAACGCGCTGCTGCTCGAGGGCTGGCATCGTGCCCAGCTCGGCGAGGTCGGGGCGGGCAAGGCGCTCCTCGCCGAGGGACACGGGCGCGCCGTCGAGTTGGGACAACCGATCCTCACGTTCCTCGGCGCCTGGCTGCGCAATGGCATCTCCAACCCGCTGCAGGACCCAGTCGACACGCTCGAGTGGATCGACTTGGAGTTGAGTTCGGGCCGGCTCGACGGCGCGCCCGGACTGCGCAGCGCGCTCCAGCAGGCGGGGGTCCCACCCTTGATCCTGCAGGGTCGACTCGACGAGGTCGACGTGCTGGCGCACGAGATCCCGCTGGGCGACGTCGCAGGCGGCTTTGCGCGGTTCGCCCGGGGTGACTTTGACGCTGCCAACGCGCTCTGGTCCGACCGCCATGAGAAGAGCCGAGCCACCGGCGACCGCTGGGGATCCGGCTATTCCGCCCTCAACACGGCACAGACCCTGCAGTTCCAGGGAAAACCTGTGGAGGCAGAGCGGCTCGCGCGCCAATCCGCTTCATACATCCCCGACGGCTCCAACGTCCTTGCCATGGTGTGGTGGCGATGGTCGCTGGCGGACATCCTCTGTGACCTAGGGCGACTCGACGAAGCGAGGGACCTCCTCGCCGAGTGCATCAGTCTCCTGCTCCCGAATGAGGACTACCGGGGCTTACAGGGCCAGATCGAGTACGAGTTGGGCCGGACCGCCGCCGATCCCGACGTCGCCGTCGCCCACTTCGAGCGCTCGATCGAGATCTTCACGCTGTATCCGATTCCGGTCGGCCGAGCCGAGGCGTGGCTGCGGCGAGGAGAGGTCACCAGGGATGTCTCGTCGATCGACCGGGCGCTGGCAATCTACGACGAGATCGGGTCCAGGGGCGGATGGCTCGATCGCGCCCACGGCATCCGCGCGTCGATTTCCTAAAGGTCAAGTCGCCCTTCAGACCGACGGCTCTTGACCTTTAGGAGCTGGCGGCCTCGACCCAGCTGCGTGGAGCGATGAAGATGCCCTCGGCCTCGGCGACGACCTCACCGTCGATGCGCGCCTCTCCCTTGCAGAACGTCTTGCGGCCTTCGACCCGGTCGACCCATCCCTCGTAGTCGACGCGCACGTTGAACGGCGTCGGACGGCGCAACCGGATGGTCAGCGTGCCAGTCATCCCCGGACCGCCACCGGCGACCTGCGCCACGCCGAGCAGCTCGTCGAAGGCGGCGATCACCCAGCCACCGTGCACGTGGAACGGTGGGCCCTCATAGGCCGGCCCGTACGTCGCCGAGCCCGTTGCGCGCTCGCCATCGAAGTCGACCGTCATGGGCGGGGCGATCGGATTGGCAACGCCGCTGATCGGGCTGCGCTGGTCGAGCGCCGACGCCCCGGCCGGGCCGAGCGCCGACCCGCCGTAGGCGAGCAGGCTGGGATGCTCGAGCACCGCATCGGCGCAGACACCCACGCTTGCCGTCATGGCGTCGACCGACGTCACGTCGACCTGCGTGAAATCGAGCAGCGCCACCGCCTCCACGAGCCGGCGCGTCTCGGCGGCGAGGCGTTCCCGGGCCCGCATCCTCTCGACGTTCACCTTGTCGAGGGGAACGTCCCAACCGTGCAACACGTCGTGGTGGGTGCGGGGCGCATTCGGGGCGTCCCCCTTCGTGGGTTGCGGAGCACCGCCGTATCCCTTGGGCACCGGGACGTCGGGGCTCACGACAGCCGCTCGATGATGCTGGCACTCGCCAGCGCTCCCCCACAGCACATGGTGACGAGCCCGAACTGGACGTCGCGCCGCTCGAGTTCGTGGACGATCGTGGTGATGAGGCGGCTTCCCGTGGCCCCGACCGGATGGCCGAGGGCGATGGCGCCGCCGTTGACGTTGACCTTGTCCATGTCGGCGTCGAGGACCCGCTGCCACGACAGTACGACCGAGGCAAACGCCTCGTTGATCTCGACGAGATCGATGTCGTCGAGGGTCATGCCGGCCCGAGCGAGGACACGCTTGGTCGCGTCGGGCGGTCCGTCGAGGAGGTAGTAGGGATCGGATCCGACGAGGGCCTGGGCGACGATCCGCGCCCGGGGCCGGAGTCCGTGGGCCTTGGCCGCGTCCTCCGACATCCAGAGCACGGCGGCCGCGCCGTCGGAGATCTGCGAGGAGTTTCCCGCGGTGTGGATGCCGTCGGCCGCGACGGGCTTGAGCTTGGCGAGGCCCTCGGCGGTGGTCTCGCGCAATCCGCCGTCACGGCTCACGACCTGCTTCTCGCCGGTCGCGTTGCCGTCGGCGTCGAGGACCGGCGCCTCGACCGACACGATCTCGCGGTCGAAGCGTCCCTCGGCCCACGCCTGCGCGGCGTTGCGCTGCGACCGCAGCCCGAGGGCGTCGACCTCGTCGCGGGTGATCCCCCGGTTGGTGGCGATGCGCTCGGCCGCCGTGAACTGGTCGGACGCCTGGTCCCACGGCCACGGGTCGACACGTGGGATGCCGGGCCCGCCGTAGACGTTGGCGCCGAGGCCGACCCGCGTCATCGCCTCGACGCCGCAGCCGATGCCCACGTCCATGGCGCCGGCATCGATGAGGTTGGCGATGAAGTGGTTGGCCTGCTGGCCCGAGCCGCACTGGCAGTCGATGGTGGTGGCCGCCACCTCGTAGGGCATCGAGGCGCTCAACCAGGCGTTGCGGGCGACGTTGGCGGCCTGCTCGCCCGCCTGGGTGACGCATCCGCCGACGATCTGTTCGACGACCGAGGGCTCGACGCCGGCGCGCTTGACCACCTCCACCTGCGCGGCGGCGAGGATCTCGACGGGGTGCATCCCCGCCAACTGGCCGTTGCGCTTGCCGATCGGCGTGCGCACTGCCTCCACGATCACCGGTCGTCCCATGCTCTGCTCCATTCCCTCGCTACTTCACGGTGTCTTCACGATGAGTGTGTGTGAGTGTCTGCCCGGCGTCAGCCGGGCAGACACTCACACACACTGACGTGACGAGACGTTGTGTGTGTGTCCATGTGTGTGTTCATGCGTGTGTGGTTCACCTGTCTGTGCCGAGGATCAGTCCGCTCGTCGGAACGCCGGTCCCGGCCGTCACCAGCACGTGTTCGACGGCCTCCACTTGGTTGACCGCCGTCCCCCGCACCTGGCGCACCGCCTCGCTGATCCCGTTCATCCCGTGGATGTAGGCCTCGCCCAGCTGTCCCCCGTTGGTGTTGATCGGGAGCCGGCCACCCAGCTCGATGTTGCCATCGGCGATGAAGTCCTTCGCCTCGCCCCGACCGCAGAACCCGAGCTCCTCGAGCTGCGTCAGCACGAGGGGCGTGAAGTGGTCGTAGATGGTCGCC